>DATHHS010000079.1:0-11343 GCA_035317085.1 Burkholderiales bacterium | reverse complement strand
TCATGGCGCCGGGCCTGGATTCCACCAAGGAGGAACTGCACTCCTACGAAGAACCGTTTCTCGCCCGCGGTATCGCGATCCTCGCGATCGACGGGCCGGGACAAGGCGAGGCGGAATACGAAATCCCGATCTGCGGCGACTACGAACGCGCCGCTCGCGCCGCGTGCGACTGGATCGAGAAGCGCTCCGATCTCGACGCGGCGAAGATCGCCATGTGGGGCGTGAGCCTCGGCGGTTATTATGCGCCGCGCGCCACCGCCTACGAAAAGCGCATCAAAGCCTGCATCGGCATCTCGGGGCCGTTTGAGTGGGACAAAATATGGGACGCGCTGCCCACGCTCACCCGCGAAGCTTTCCGCGTGCGCAGCCATTGCTCGACCGAAGCCGAGGCGCTGCGCCACGCCGGAACATTGACGATGAAGGACGCCGCGGCGAAAATCACCTGCCCCATTTTCATCGTCACCGGGCGGCAGGATCGTCTTGTCCCCGCGGCGCACGCCGAGCAATTGGCGAAAAGCGTCTCCGGTCCGGTAGAGTTGCTCATCGTCGAGGATGGCGGGCACAATGCGAACAATCGCCCCTATCGTTATCGAAGCCGGACGGCCGACTGGCTCGCCGGGCAGCTCGGGCTGCCCAGGATCTGAAGGCCGAACAGGAGAAGAGACCATGACTACGCTGAAATGCAATCGCTGGATTTTTCTTGCGGCAGCAATGCTCGTCTCGGGTATCGCCGCCGCCCAGACATTTCCCAGCAGGACCATCCATCTCGTCTCGGGCGTCACGCCGGGCAGCGCCTCCGACACGACGGCGCGCATCATCGCCGAAAAATTGCAGGCGAGCCTGGGGCAGGCGGTGATCGT
Source organism: Burkholderiales bacterium (assembly GCA_035317085.1). Lineage (GTDB taxonomy): Bacteria > Pseudomonadota > Gammaproteobacteria > Burkholderiales > SG8-39 > VBDM01. The sequence goes on along the minus strand of DATHHS010000079.1, from coordinate 10,483 downwards.
CGAGAACAAACTCGGTGTGGGCGGCCTTATCGGCGCCGCCTATGTCGCGCACGCCGATCCGGACGGACATACGATCAGCATTTACACTTCGGCGTTCACGGTGGCGCCGCTCCTCTCCCCGGGACCGCTCGACCCGAAGGAGCTTGCGCCAGTGGCGACCATAGGCACGGTTCCCACCGTGCTGATCGTTTCGACCGCCAAGAGCTACAAGACGGTGGCGGATCTTGTCGCCGCGGCCAAGGCGAAGCCCGGGGCGATCGTCGCCACGACGGCCGGCATCGGCAGTTCCACGCACATGAACCTGGAGCGCTTTCGCATCTCCGCGGGCATCGAAGTGCTGCAGGTTCCCATGAAGGGCGCGCCGGATGCGCTCACCGAAGTGCTCACGGGACGAGCCGATTTCTACTTTGCGCTGCCGTTCCAGGTGGGGCCGCAGATCAAGGAGGGCAAGCTGCGCGCCCTTGCGGTGGGCTCGCCCAAGAGGAGCGCGCTCTTTCCCGACGTGCCCACCACCGTCGAGGCCGGCTATCCGAACTCCGACTACAATTTTTGGATCGGCGCTCTGGTCGCGGCAAAGACGCCGCGCGACATCGTCCTGCGGCTGAACAAGGAATTCAACGCCGCGGTGAACTTGCCCGATGTGCGCGAGAAGTTTCTCAAGCTCGGCGTGGACCCCTTGAGCATGTCGCTGCCCGATTTCGAGGCGATGATCGCAAGAGAGTTCGATTCGAACGCCAAGCTCATCAAGGCCGCAAACATCCAGGCGAATTGAGGGGCGCATCACCCGCCGCGGCGTGCCACGGCGCGCCGCGCATGGCATACTTCGCGTTCTGCAAAACGGCGTTCAGAGAAAGCATCGATGGCCAAATCCAGGAAATCCGCGGAACCGAAAATCGTCAGGCCGGACGACATCGATCCGCACCACAACTGGAGCCGGCCGATCGGGGCGCCGGGCCATACGCAGGTCGACTTCGAGGAGCGCATCAATTTTCGCCGCCTGCACGACTACCGCCTTGCACGCGTGCGAGCGGCGCTCTCCGGGTCGGGCCTCGGGGCGCTGCTCTCCTTCGATCAGCACAACATCCGCTACACGACGAGCACGGTGATCGGCGAATGGGCACGCGACAAGCTCACGCGCTACTCGCTCCTCACGGGCACCGGCGACCCTTACATCTGGGATTTCGGCAGCGCGGCCAAACACCATCGGCTGTACGCGCCCTGGCTTCACGTTGACCACTGCAAGGCCGGCCTGCTCGGCATGCGCGGGGCGGTCGGCAGCGACATCACGCTGTTCCGCGACGCCGCGAAGGAGATCAAGGCGATCCTCGACGAAGAGGGCGTGGGCGACATGCCGCTCGGTCTGGACGTGGTCGAACCGCCGATGATGTTCGAGCTGCAAAAACTCGGGATCGAAATCCGCGATGGCCAGCAGGTGATGCTTCAGGCGCGCGAGGTGAAGAACATCGATGAGCTGACGCTGCTCAATATGGCTTCCGCCATGGTCGACGGCGTCTACCAGGACATCGCGGAAGCCCTGAAACCCGGCGTCAAGGAATCCGAAATTGTGGCGCTCGCCACCAAGCGTCTGTACGAAATGGGCTCGGATTGCGTCGAGGCGATCAACTCGATCTCGGGTGAGCGCTGCTCGCCGCACCCGCACAATTTCACCGACCGTCTCATCCGGCCCGGCGACCAGGCTTTCTTCGACGTCATCCAGTCGTTCATGGGCTACCGCACCTGCTACTACCGCACTTTCAGCGTCGGACGCGCGACCAGTCCGCAAAGGACCGCGTACCGCAAGGCACGCGAGTGGATGGACAAGGCGATCGAGCTCCTGAAACCGGGGATGTCGAGCGACAAGATCGCGCGCGCTTTCCCCGAGGCCAAGGAAATCGGATTCTCGAGCGAGATGGAGGCCTTCGGCCTCAACTTCTGCCACGGGCTCGGGCTCGGGCTGCACGAGCGGCCGCTGATCTCGCGTCTGACATCCTTCAAGGAACCGATCGAGCTGAAGGCGGGGATGGTGTTCGCCGTCGAGACCTACTGTCCCGCGACCGACGGCATTTCCGCGGCGCGCATCGAGGAAGAAGTGATCCTGACGCCCAAGGGCGCGCAGATCATTTCGCTGTATCCGGCCGAAGAGCTGCCGATCGCGAATCCCTACCGAAGCTGAAGGAGCGAGTTCCCCAATGAGCGTTACACGAGAGGCGCATCCGGCGCACCGGGACCAGGAGATTTCCGAAGCGACGCGGCTGAGATTGTTTCAGCTACAGGTCGAGATCCGCTACACCGAAAAGCGCGCTTACGACCTGTTCCTGCAAAACCTGGTGAAAGGCACGAGTCACCTTGCGCTCGGACAGGAAGCGGTGGCCGCCGGCTTTGCCGCGGCAATGAACAAGGACGACTACACTTTCTGCACCTACCGCGGTCATCACCATACGCTCGCGCGCGGCGCCCCGATGCTGTCGGTGCTGGGCGAGCTGATGGGGCGGCAATGCGGCCTGATGAAAGGCAAGGGCGGCTCGATGCATTTGACGAGCGTCGAGCACGGCGTGATGGGTTCGTATGCCATCGTCGGAGCGCACCTGCCGATCGCCGCCGGCGCCGCGTGGTCGGCGCAATACCGCGGCACCAAGCAAGTGGCGGTCGCCTTCTTCGGCGATGGCGCAACCAACATCGGCGCGTTCCACGAAGCGCTCAACCTCGCCGCGGTGTGGAAACTCCCGGTGATCTTCTGCTGCGAGAATAACCTGTACATGGAGTACACGCCGATTTCGGCGGTCACGGCGGTGAAGCATCCGGCGGCGGACCGCGCCGCGAGCTACGGCCTGGAGCGCATCGTCCTCGACGGCAACGACGCCGATATCGTATACAGCGCCGCCCGCGAAGCTATCGCCAAGGCGCGCTCGGGCGGCGGGCCCTCGCTCATCGAATGCCTGACCTACCGCCACAGCGGACATTCGCGCGCCGACCCGGCCAAGTACCGTCCGAAAGAAGAAGTCGAAGAATGGATGAAGCGCGACCCGGTGGCGCTTTACCGCAGCCGGCTGCTCGGGGCGGGCCTCGCGGAGGCGAAGCTCGCGAAAATCGAGTCCGAGGCGATGGCGAAGCTCGATCAGGCCACCGAAGCCGCCAGGGTTTCGCCTACGCCGGCGGTGGAGTCGGCCATGACCGACGTGTGGGCCGACGGAGGCAACGCATGGCGCAACTGAGCTACCGGGACGCGGTCGCCGCGGGCATCGCGCAGGAAATGAGGCGCGACGAGCGCGTCGTGCTCTTCGGCGAGGACACGGCCGCTGCGGGCGGCGTGTTCAAGACCACGGTCGGATTGTTCGAGGAGTTCGGGCCGCGGCGGGTGAAGGACACGCCGATCTCCGAACTTGCCATCCTCGGCGCCGCGATGGGTGCGGCGATGACGGGCTTGAAACCGGTCGCCGAGATCATGTTCTCGGATTTTCTCGCCTGCTGCTGGGACTACGTCGCCAACGAGATCGCCAAGACGCGCTACATGAGCGACGGGCAGATCACTATTCCGCTCGTCATCCGCACGGCGAACGGCGCGGGCTCGCGTTTCGGCGCACAGCATTCGCAGAGCGTGGAGAACTGGGCGATGGCGATCCCGGGCCTGAAAGTCGTGGCGCCTTCCAATCCCGCCGACGCGAAAGGCCTGCTCGCCGCGGCGATACGCGATCCGGATCCGGTCGTCTTCTTCGAGCACAAGAGCCTGCTCGGCAACAAGGGCGAAGTCCCCGACGGCGAGCACGTCGAGCCGCTCGGAAAGGCGAAGGTGCTGCGCGAAGGCAAGGACATCACCGTGATCGCGCTCGCCGCCATGGTCCCGCGGGCGCTGAAGGCTGCGGAAGCGCTTGCCGCCGAGCACGGCATTTCGGCGACGGTGATCGACGTACGCTCGCTCGTGCCGCTCGACACGCAAACGCTGCTCGCGCACTCGGCGCGCACCGGGCGCGTGTTTACCGTCGAGGAAAACCCGCGGCTGTGCGGCTGGGGTGCAGAGATCGCCTCCGTCATCCAGGAGGAGGTTTTCAGCGCCCTCAAGGGGCCGATCGTCCGGATCACCACGCCGCATATTCCGCTGCCCGCGGCCGACCAGCTCGAGGATGCGGTCGTGCCGTCGGTCGCGCGCATCATCGCGGAAATCCGCCGTGGCCTGGATTCGCGCCGCGCGGCATGAACTGAACAGAGACGGAAGAAAGAACGGAGACGGAAGAAAAATGGACGTGATCATGCCGCAACTGGGCGAGACAGTGACCGAGGGCACGGTCGCCAACTGGTACAAGAAAGTCGGCGATGCAATCAAGGCGGACGAGCCGCTCTTCGACGTCGAAACCGACAAGGTGACGACCGAAATTCCTGCCATTGCAAGCGGCGTGCTCAAGGCGATCCTGGTCGAGCCGGGCACGACGGTGCCGGTGGGAACCGTGCTCGCGGTGATCGAGACCGGATCGAAATGAGTCCTGGGGGAGAAGCGAATTGATTTCCGCAAAAGCAGCGAAGCTCGGCTGGATCGGTGCCGGACGCATGGGTTTCGAGATGGCGCGGCGCCTCGCGAAGGGCGGGTGCGACCTCACCGTATGGAACCGCACGCGCGCAAAGGCCGAGCCGCTCGCGAAAGACGGTGCGAAGATCGCCGCCTCGCTTCCCGAGCTCGCCGGCTGCGACATCGTGTTCTGCATGGTCTCGACCTACGACGACGTCAAGGAAGTGATCGCTGGACCGAAAGGCTTGTTGTCCGGGAGCGCCAAACCGAGGATGGTGGTCGAATGCTCCTCGATCTCGCTGGAAGGCTCCGCGGAGCTGCGCAAGATTCTCGATGCGAAGAAAGTCGAGCTGCTGTCCGCGCCGGTTTCCGGCAACGCAAAGGTGATCAAGGCAGGCAAGCTGACCTTCGTCGTCTCGGGGCCCAAGGCGGCTTACGATTCCGCCGCGTCCTACCTCGATATGATGGGGCAGGGTTCGTCCTACGTTGGCGAGGGCGAGCTCTCACGCATCGTAAAGATTTGCCACAACGTGATGCTCGGCGTGGTGACGCAGTGCATGGCGGAAATCACGGTGCTCGCGCAGAAGGCCGGAGTGCCGCGCCACGCCTTCCTCGATTTTCTGAACAAGAGCGTGATGGGCTCGACTTTCACGCGCTACAAGGCACCGGCCTTCGTCAATCTCGATTTTCACGTGACCTTCACGCCGTACCTGTTGCGCAAGGACATGGACCTGGGACTGGAGGCCGGACGGAAGTTCGAAGTGCCGATGCCGCTCGCCTCGGCCACGCGCGACTTGATCCAGTCGATGATGGGCAGGGGCATGACCGAGGAGGATTTCTCCATGCTGCTGGTGCAGCAGGCGCAGGCCTCAGGGATCGAGCTGAAACCGGATAACAAAACGGTCGGCGACGGCCTGTCGCAATAGTCTTTCACAGAGGAGCTTTAGATGAAAAACATAATTCGCATTGCCGCAACGGCGCTGGCTGCCGCCGCGTCTCTGGCGTCGGCGCAGGGCTACCCGAACAAGCCGGTACACGTGATCATCTCCTTCACGCCCGGAAGCTCGACCGATATCGTCGGACGCATTGTGTCGCAGAAACTCTCGGAGATCTGGGGCCAGCCGGTGCTGGCGGAAAACCGCGCCGGCGCAGGCGGCTCGATCGGCTCGAACGTGGTGGCGAAAGCGGCACCGGACGGTTATACGCTGCTCGTCGATTCCAACGCGCACACGGTAACACCGGCGATTTACGCGAAGCTGCCGTACGACACGTTGAAGGATTTTATCGATGTTGCGCCGCTCTCCGTTCAACCGAATGTCCTTATCGTAAACGCGACCTCGTCCTACAAGACCTTGATGGATCTGGTCAACGCGGCGAAGGCGAAGCCAGGCGTGATCAACTGGGGCCACGCCGGTGTGGGCAGCGGTACGCACCTCAACACGGAAAAGTTCGTCGCGGCGGCCAAAATCAACGTCACCCAGATCCCTTTCAAGGGCACCCCTGAAGTGATCCAGGCGATGTTGAGCGGGTCGGTGGATTGCTATTGGGCGCCGATCTCGGCGGCGATACCGCACATCAGAGGCGGCAGGGTCCGGGCGCTCGCCGTGAGCACGGCAAAGCGCAACAGTCAGCTGCCGGACGTTCCGACGACTGGCGAAGCGGGGATCCAGGGGGCGGACGCGCCCTTGTGGTTCGGGATCTGGGCGCCGGCCGGCACGCCGGCGAACATAATCGCCAAGATCTCCGCCGACACGCGCAAGGCGCTCGCCGATCCGGGTGTGCGCGAAAGGCTGTCCAATCTAGGCAACGACACCATGGACATGTCCCCCGAGGAGTTTTCCCGTTTCGTGCGCAGCGAACTCGATGAGTACGCGCGCGTCATCAAGGCGGCCGGTATCCCACCTCAGTAAGCAAGGAGGCCATCATGGCAAGGCAGAGAATCAGTTACGTTCCGCTGGAAAAAATGGACGCGGACATGATCAAGGAGATGGAGCGCTGCCAGCGCGAGGGCACGCCGCGGCCGGAGAGCTCGGCGGTGCGAGCGCACGTCAAGGCCTGCTTTTGGTTCTTCGCCAATTCCTGGCGCGACATCTTCAAGAACGGCGTATGTGATCACGCCCTCAAGGAACTGTGCCGGCTGTACGTGTCGCGCACGGTGCAGTGCGAGTACTGCGGCAACCAGCGCTCGATCAAGGCGGCCGCGAGCGGCATCGTCGAGGATCAGGTCATGGACCTGCTGAACTTCGAGAAATCGACGAAGTACAGCGAGCGCCAGAAAGCGGCGCTCGCCTACGCCGAGGCCATCACCTGGCGCCTGAACACCGACGACGCGTTCTGGGAGCGCATGCACAGGTATTTCAGCGAAGCGGAACTGGTCGAGCTGGGTTGCGCGATCGGGCTCACCATGGGACAGCAAAGCTGGCTGCGTCTGCTCAACATCGAGCATCATCAGGTCATGGCGGGAACGACGGCGTCGATGGCACCCGGGTTCGAGGACGCCAAGGCGCTCGCCGAGACCAAGGCTTCGCCCGAATACTGGGCAAAGTCCGGCAGAAGCCGTACGGAAAAAATTGCGTAATCCCGAGCTGCGCTCTTCTTCACCCCACAGCGATACCGATAGAGAAGCGGGCTCGTGAGCTTCGCGGGAAAATCGTGAGCTTCGCAGGAAAAACATGTTTGATCACCGGGGCCGCGGGCAATCTAGGCCGGGCGGTAGCGAGCGCCTTCGCCTCGGCCGGAGCATCGATGATCCTGATGGATCGCGACGACAAGGGTTTGCGCTCCGCATACGGGGACGAAAACGAGCGCAGGCGGCTGGTGAGCGCCGATCTACTTGACGCCGCGTCGGTGGCTCGGGCGGTCGCCGCGAGCGCGCGGATCGACGTTCTGTGCAACATTGCCGGCGGTTTCCGCACGGGACAGCCGGTACACGAGACTCCGGAAGAGACCTGGGCGCTCATGCTCGATCTCAACGCGAAATCCGTGATCAACACCGCGCGCGCGATCGTGCCCCGGATGCTCGCCGCGGGTTCTGGGAAGATCATCAACATCGCCGCGCTGGCCGGTCTCAGCGGCAAAGCGAACATGGGCGCCTACACCGCGTCCAAAAGCGCCGTCATCCGTCTGACCGAGAGCATGTCGGCCGAGTTGCGCGACAGGGGAATCAACGTCAACTGCATCCTGCCCAGCATCATCGACACGCCGCAGAACCGGGCCGACATGCCCGGCGCCGATCCGCGGCGCTGGGTGGCGCCGGAGGCGCTCGCGGACGTGATTCTGTTTCTCGCCTCGGATGCCGCTCGCGCGATCCACGGAGCGGCCATACCGGTGACCGGCCTCGTCTGATTTCCAGTGCGTTAAAAAACAATGACCGACGTTTTCATCTGCGACGCTATCCGCACGCCCTTTGGCCGTTACGGCGGCGTGCTTTCTTCGATCCGTACCGACGATCTCGCGACGCTTCCGATCAGGGCGCTCATGGAGCGCAATCCCTCGGTCGACTGGGCGGCTCTGGACGACGTCATCTACGGCTGCGTCAACCAGGCAGGGGAGGACAATCGCAACGTGGCACGCATGGCCTTGCTACTCGCCGGATTGCCGCAGACGGTGCCGGGCGCCACCGTGAACCGCTTGTGCGGATCGAGCCTGGATGCCGTGGGCACGGCGGCTCGCGCGATCAAGTGCGGAGAAACTCAGTTCATGATCGCCGGAGGCGTGGAAAGCATGTCGCGCGCGCCTTTCGTAATTCCCAAGGCGGACAGCGCGTTCTCGCGCGCGGCGAAAATCGAGGACACCACCATCGGCTGGCGTTTCGTCAATCCGCTGATGAAAGCGAAATACGGCATCGATTCGATGCCGGAAACCGCGGAAAACGTCGCCGAGGAGTTCAAAGTCGGCCGAGCCGACCAGGATGCGTTTGCGCTGAGAAGCCAGCAACGCTGGGCGGCGGCGCAGGCGAAAGGCTTTTACCGAAGCGAGATCGTTCCGGTTTCCGTCCCGGGCAAGAAAGGCGTTGCGACGATGGTCGAGCGCGACGAACACCCTCGTTCCGACGCGACGCTGGAAGCGCTCGCGAAGTTGAAGGGCGTGGTGAAGCCGGAAGGCACGGTGACGGCGGGTAATGCTTCGGGTGTAAACGACGGTGCCTGCGCGATGATTCTGGCTTCCGAATCCGCGGTGAAGAAGCACGGGCTCAAACCCAAGGCGCGCGTCCTGGGCATGGCCACGGCGGGCGTGGCACCGCGCATCATGGGCGTGGGCCCTGCCCCCGCGACCAGGAAAGTCCTGGAGAAAGCCGGGCTGAAGCTATCGCAGATGGAAGTGATCGAACTGAACGAGGCGTTTGCCGCCCAGGCGCTCGCGGTGACGCGCGAGCTTGGGCTTTCCGACGATGCCGCGCACGTCAATCCGAACGGCGGAGCGATCGCGATCGGCCATCCGCTAGGCGCGTCCGGCGCGCGCCTCGTCACCACGGCGATGTATCAGCTACAGGCGATCAAGGGCCGCTACGCGCTATGCACCATGTGCATCGGTGTGGGACAGGGCATCGCGCTCGTCATCGAACGGGTATAGCGGAACAAGCCGCGCTTGGTTGGCCAACGGCCGTCAATTTCGGCCGATGTTTCTCTACTCCGGACGGGGAAACCGAGGCGTCAGCCGAGGTCGGGGCCTTGAAACAGGCCGCGCAAGCTTTACGCGCGGCCGGTCCCTTACGTGCGGACGGTCCTCAATGCGCGACGCTTCTGACGATATAGCCGCCCGACTTCTCGTCGCGCTCGAGCTGCAGCATGTGCCGCGCTTCGGCCTCGTCGAGTAGTTTCGAGAATGAGGAGAAGCCGTAATACGATTCGTTGAAACCGGGGCTGCGCCGCTTGAGCGCCTGCTTCACCATCGAGCCCCAGATTTTTTCCTCGGCTCCGCGCTCGGCGATCAACGCTTCCACCGTCTCCATCACCATCTCGAGCGCCTTTTCGGTCTTGTCCTCTGCTTCCTTCGGGACATTTTCGCCAGCTGCGGCGGGTTTACTCTGCGGCTTCTTCCTCGGCGGCCTGTGGACCGCCTTCTCGCGCACCAGATCGTCGTAGAAGATGAACTCGTCGCAATTGGCGATCAGCAGGTCGGAGGAGGAATTTTTTACGCCGACACCGATGACGGTCTTGTTGTTTTCGCGCAGCTTCGAGACGAGCGGGGAAAAATCCGAATCACCGCTGATGATGACGAAGGTGTCCACGTGGGACTTGGTGTAGCACAGGTCGAGCGCGTCCACGACCATGCGTATGTCAGCGGAATTTTTTCCGGACATGCGCAGGTGCGGGATCTCGATCAGCTCGAACGAGGCCTGGTGCATGTCGGACTTGAACTCCTTGTACCGCTCCCAGTCGCAGTAGGCTTTCTTCACCACGATGCTGCCCTTCAGGAGCAGGCGCTCCAGCACCTTGGCGAGATCGAACTTGGCGTATTTCGCGTCGCGCACGCCAAGCGCCACGTTCTCGAAATCGCAGAACACCGCCATGTTGACGGTGTCGGAGGATGATGTCATTTCGACTCCTTGAATCCATTGCGGAATGAGAGACGGACCCCTCATGCTTCCCTGGGCCGGAGAGTGGCTTCAAATCATTTGAAACCGCCCGTGCGGCTTGCGGAACTGCATTATCACATTCCCCGTGCCTAAGACATGGTCGCTGCCTCCAAAAGGGTTGAAGTCCCGCGCTTCTCGGACTAGCATCAGCGTTTCCGGGAGCAGGGCATGCATACCGAAGTTCACGTTCACGGCACGGTGTTGTTGAGAAACGGCGTCAGTCAGACGGACATCGAACTCGCGCTCAGAGCCTGGTTCGACTACGTCGACGTGGACGGTCTTGCCGACGCGCGCAGCGCCCATCAGGACGAACCCGGAATCGCGTTCGACAGGCGGCGGCGCGCGCTGGAGATCTGCTGGACCGGGTACGTTGGTCGCAATTTCCAGCACTCGCTCGAGGGGGCATT
>DATHHS010000078.1:0-4157 GCA_035317085.1 Burkholderiales bacterium | reverse complement strand
CTATGCGGTCAGTGCCAAGGCGGAGGACGATCCCCTTGCCAAGGCAGTCCAGGGGCTGCTCGATCACAGCGTCGAGATGGACGAGCGTATCGAATTGATTCTGAATCAGATTGAGCAGCTTCAGGCAGAGCGCGAAGACTCGCAGGCCAAACTTCGCTTAGGGCCCAAGGTAGTCAATAAATAGTTGATTGATTTCCTCGGGATTGTGTATACTTGAGTGAATTTATCGGGTATTCCAGGCCCCTCGGAGCGCAACCATGAGACTCACGACCAAAGGACGATTCGCGGTAACGGCGATGCTGGACCTCGCCTTGCACGGCGGCAAGGGTCCGGTGACGCTCGCCGGCATCAGCCAACGGCAGAGCATTTCGCTCTCCTATCTGGAACAGCTCTTCGGCAAGTTGCGGCGCCACACGCTGGTCGACAGCACCCGCGGGCCGGGCGGCGGCTACACGCTCGCGCGCAAGCTCGAAAAGGTATCGGTGGCGGACATCATCACGGCGGTGGACGAGCCGCTGGATGCGACGCAGTGCGGCGGCAAGGAAAACTGCAAGGACGAACGCCGCTGCATGACTCACGACCTCTGGGCGACGCTGAACGAGAAGATGTACGAGTACCTGGATTCGGTGAAGCTCGCCGACCTCGTCGCGCAGCAGGCGACGCGCAAGGAGGAGGCGGTGAACGTGCTTCAGGACAAGCGCGGCAAGGAAGCCGCGGTCTCGGCCTGAACCGACGCGCACAACATGAAATTCCCGATCTACCTCGACTATTCCGCGACCACGCCGGTTGATCCGCGCGTGGCGCAGAAGATGATTCCCTTTCTCACCGAGCAGTTCGGCAATGCGGCGAGCCGCTCGCATGCCTACGGCTGGGAAGCGGAAAAGGCGGTGGAGGAAGCGCGCGAGCACGTCGCGGCGCTCTTGAACGCCGATCCGAAAGAGATCATCTGGACTTCCGGCGCGACCGAAGGCAACAACCTCGCCATCAAGGGCGCGGCGAATTTCTACAAGGGCAAGGGCAAGCACATCATCACCATGAAGACCGAGCACAAGGCGGTGCTCGACACGGTGCGCGAGCTCGAGCGCCAGGGTTTCGAAGCGACCTACCTCGACCCGCAGCAGGACGGCCTGCTCGACCTGGAAAAATTCAAGGCGGCGATCCGCCCCGACACCGTCCTCGTTTCGGTGATGATGGTGAACAACGAGATCGGCGTGATCCAGCCGATCGCCGAGATCGGCGAAATCTGCCGCGCGAAGGGCATCATCTTCCACTGCGACGCGGTGCAGGCCGCGGGGAAGATTCCGGTCGATCTGCAGAAACTGAAAGTGGACCTTCTGACCGTGACTGCGCACAAGGTCTACGGGCCGAAGGGCATAGGCGCGCTGTACGTGCGCAGGAAACCCCGCGTGCGAATCGAAGCGCAGATTCACGGCGGCGGCCACGAGCGCGGCCTGCGCTCCGGGACGCTCCCGACCCACCAGATCGTCGGCATGGGCGAGGCGTTCCGTATCGCGAAGCTCGAGATGGGCGCCGAGAGCGAGCGCATCCGCATCTTGCGCGACAGGCTCCTGGCGGGCTTCAAGGACATGGAAGAGGTCTATGTCAACGGCGACATGGAGCACCGCATACCGGGCAATCTCAACATCAGCTTCAACTTCGTCGAAGGCGAGTCGCTGATCATGGGCATCAAGGACGTGGCGGTGTCCTCGGGCTCGGCCTGCACTTCGGCGAGCCTCGAGCCCTCGTATGTTTTGCGGGCGCTCGGCCGCTCGGACGAGCTCGCCCACAGCTCGATTCGTTTTACGATCGGCCGCTTCACCACCGAAGAGGAGATCGACTACGCGGTCAATCTCCTGCGCGGCAAGATCGGCAAGCTGCGCGAGCTCTCGCCCTTGTGGGAGATGTACAAGGAAGGTGTGGATTTGAATTCGGTGCAATGGGCCGCACATTGAGTATTCAGGATCAAGGATTCAGGTAATAAGCAAAACCTAGGAGCAACACCATGGCATACAGCGACAAGGTACTGGACCACTACGAGAACCCGCGCAACGTCGGGTCCTTCGACAAGGCCGACGATCATATCGGCACCGGCATGGTCGGCGCGCCGGCCTGCGGCGACGTGATGAAGCTGCAGATCCGGGTCAACGAGCAGGGCATCATCGAAGACGCGCGCTTCAAGACCTACGGCTGCGGGTCGGCGATCGCCTCCTCGTCGCTTGTCACCGAATGGGTGAAGGGCAAGACGCTCGATCAGGCGGAGACGATCAGGAACACCCAGATCGCCGAGGAACTGGCGCTGCCGCCGGTGAAGATCCACTGCTCGATCCTCGCCGAGGACGCGATCAAGGCGGCGATCGTCGATTACCGCAAGAAGCACGGGCTCGAGCAGCCCGCGGCAAAGGAAGCGAAAGCAGCCTAAAGAACCATGGCCATCACTCTTACAGAACGCGCGGCAAGCCACGTCACCTCGTTCCTCACGAAGCGAGGCAAGGGCGTGGGCCTGCGTCTGGGCGTGCGCACTTCAGGCTGCTCGGGGCTCGCGTACAGGATCGAATACGCCGATGCGGTGAATCCGGAAGATCAGACTTTCGAGAGCCACGGCGTCAAGGTCATCGTCGACCCCAAGAGCCTGCAGTTTCTCGACGGTACCGAACTGGATTTCACACGCGAAGGCTTGAACGAAGGTCTGAAGTTCAACAACCCCAACGTGAAGGATGAGTGCGGCTGCGGGGAAAGTTTTAACGTTTGAAGGTTCGTCGCTCCCGCGGAAGCGGGAGCCCAGTGACTTCAACGACGCTGGATTCCCGCTTGCGCGGGAATGACGGAGTGCAACGAGGGGGCCTGACCGCCCCCTTTTTTTACGAATCCCAATGACCGCCAGTCTCAATCAGAACCACTTCGAGCTGTTCGGCCTGCCGGCGCGCTTTGCTGTCGACACCGCGGCGCTCGAAGCGCGTTATCACGAGCTGCAGCGCGAGGTGCATCCGGACCGCTTTGCCGCCGCGCCCGATGCCGAGCGACGCGTGTCGATGCAGCTGGCGACGCGCGTGAACGAAGCCTATCAAGCCCTGAAGTCGCCGCTCAAGCGGGCCGTCTATATCCTGCAATTGCGCGGCGTGGATCCCGGGTTCGAGACGAACACCGCGATGCCGCCTGAATTCCTGATGGAACAGATGAGCTGGCGCGAGCGCATCGAAGCCGGCTCCGAAAACCCCGAAGCGCTGCTTCAATTGCAGGCCGGCTTGCGTGCCGAGAGCGGGAAGATTTATGAAACGCTGCACGTCCAGCTGGACGAAGGCCGCGATGACGCAGGCGCTTCTCAGACCGCCCGCATGCTGATGTTCTACGAAAAACTGGCCGAAGAAATCGACGACAAGCTGGCGGAGCTGGAGACATGAGGCTCAGGATCTGACATGGCGCTGCTGCAGATCTCCGAGCCCGGCCAGTCGCCCGAACCGCACAGCCATCGCCTCGCGGTCGGCATCGACCTCGGTACCACCAATTCGCTGGTAGCCGCGGTGAGGAACGGCATCGCCGTGGTGCTCAACGATCACGACGGACACGCGCTGCTGCCGTCGATCGTGCGCTATCTGCGCGACGGACGAACCGTCGTCGGCCGGGAGGCCGAGGCGGAGCAGGCGCGCGATCCGAGAAACACCATCGTGTCGGTGAAACGTTTCATGGGGCGCGGGCTGAAGGACGTCACCCACGCCGAGAACAGCCCCTACGACTTCCTCGATTCGCCCGGGATGGTGCAGGTCCGCACCGTCGCCGGCGTAAAAAGCCCGGTCGAGGTGTCGGCGGAGATCCTCAAAGCGCTGCGCGCGCGCGCGGAGGAAAGTCTGTTCGGGAAAGCGGGCGGCGAGCTCGCAGGCGCCGTGGTCACCGTCCCCGCGTATTTCGACGACGCGCAGCGCCAGGCGACCAAGGACGCCGGGAAGCTCGCGGGCCTGAACGTGCTGCGGCTGCTGAACGAACCGACCGCGGCGGCGATCGCCTACGGGCTGGACAATGCTGCCGAGGGCATCTACGCCGTATACGATCTTGGCGGCGGCACTTTCGATATCTCGATCCTGAAACTTTCGAAAGGCGTCTTCGAGGTGATGGCGACCAACGGCGACGCCGCGTTAGGTGGCGACGATTTCGACCAGCGGCTG
>DATHHS010000077.1:0-3873 GCA_035317085.1 Burkholderiales bacterium | reverse complement strand
AATTGATCGCGGGTATTCCGCGGGAAGTCACCGTCGTCATGATCGAGCACGACATGGACACGGCGCTGGATTTCGCCGAGAGGATCACCGTGCTGCACTATGGCAGCGTGATCGTCGAGGGCACCCGTGCCGAAGTGGTCGCTCATCCGAAGACGCGCGAGGTCTATCTCGGTGACTGAAGCGCTTTCACTTTCGGGGATCGACGCGCTCTACGGCGAGAGTCATGTCTTGCACCAGGTTTCGTTCAACCTGAACGCCGGCCGCGTACTGGCGCTCCTGGGCCGTAACGGCGCGGGCAAGACGACCTGCATGAGCGCCATCATCGGTTTCCTGCCGCCCCGCAATGGCGAGGTGCGCCTCTTCGGCGAGGCGATCGGAAGGCTTTCGCCCGAAGCGATCTCGCGCAAAGGCGTGGGCTTCGTGCCGCAGGGCCGGCGGATCTTCGCCAACCTCAGCGTGCGCGAGAATCTGGTCGTTTCCAGGCAGAAGCGCGCAGGCGTGAAGCTGCCCTGGACCCTGGAACGGGTGATCGAGCTGTTTCCCCGCCTGAAGGAGAGGCTGCAGCAGGTGGCCGGCTCGCTCTCGGGAGGCGAGCAGCAGATGCTGGCGATCGGGCGCGCGCTTATGGGGAACCCGCGCGTGCTGCTGATGGACGAGCCTTCCGAGGGCCTCGCGCCCCTGATCGTCGCGGAAGTGGGCCGCACCATCGCGCGCTTGAAAGAGGAAGGCCAGTCGATTCTCCTGGTCGAGCAGAACATCAAGCTCGCCCTCGACCTTGCCGACGAAGTCGTGATACTCAATACCGGCCGGGTCGCCTTCAATGGAGATGCCGGCACCGTGCGCGCCGACCAGGCCCTGATTACGCAGCATCTCGGAGTTTTCTAGCAATTCTCAACCGTTCGAAAAGGAACCGCTCACATGATGTTTACCTGTCTGACCCCCGGCTGCACCGACGAGAAGCATGAGCACCGCTTTGCGGCCGCTCGCAAAAGCTCCGCCGCGGCCACCCGCGCGCGCAAGCGCTCGGTGGCGACGAAGCTCCTCCGGGACAAGAAACAGCGCAACCTGCGCATCGATATTCATTGCCATTTCCTGAACCGGGACGCCGCGGCAAAAGTCGCGCACCTGAATCCGGCGCAATACGAACCTCAGATCAAGTTCGCCAATGCGCTGACGCGCGAAGTCAACGTCAAGCAGATGCAGGATCGCGGACCGAAGCTCTCCAGCATCGAGTTGAGATTGAAGGACATGGACCGCATGGGGATCGACATCCAGGCGGTGTCGCCCGCGCCCCAGCAGACGTATTACTGGACCGAGCCGGGGCTCGGCGTAGAAGTCTCCCGCATGATCAACGACCGGCTGGCGGAGATCGTCGCGAAGTGGCCCGACCGCTTCGTCGGGCTCGGAACCGTGCCGCTGCAGAACGTCGAACTGGCGGTGGTCGAACTGGAGCGCTGCGTAAAGCAGCTGGGCCTGCGCGGAGTCGAAATCAATCCGAACGTCGCGGGGAAGGACCTGACCGACTCGAGCCTGAATCTCGATAAATTCTTCGCCAAGGCGCGCGAGCTGGATATCGTGATCTTCATGCACCCGGTCGGGTTTACCCAGGCCGAGCGCCTGATGGATCACTATTTCAACAACGTCATCGGCAATCCCCTGGACACGACGATCGGGACCAGCCGCCTGATATTCGACGGGGTGATGGAGCGGCATCCGGGCCTCAAGGTGGTGCTGCCGCATGCGGGCGGGTTCCTTGCGCATTATTGGGCGCGTATGGACCACGCCTGGCGTGCCCGGCCGGATTGCCGCACGGTGATCAAGAAGGCGCCGTCGAGCTACCTCAAGAAGTTCTATTTCGACACCATCGCCTTCGACCCGGAGATTCTGCGGAACCTGATCGACAAGTTCGGCGCGGCACAGGTGTTGCTGGGCACGGATTATCCCTTCGACATGGGGGAAGACGACCCGGTCGGGCTGATCAACAGCGTGCCGCGGCTCAAGCCCGACGAGAAGCAGATGATCATGGGCCGCACCGCAGCGCGCCTGCTCAAGATCAGGCGATAATGTACGGACGCCCGCGGGAGGAAGACCTCCCGCGCGGCGGAGATACCCAGGAGGAGCTCCATGAAACAGATCGGCGTTGCAATCATCGGAACCGGCTGGTGCGGCGGGATACGCGCCGAGACCTGCGCGGCACATGCGCTGACGAAGAGCCTGCATATCGCCGAGATCCGGCCCGAGCGGCTCGCCGAGGTGGCTAAAGTCACCGGCGCGAAGACCGCGGTGAGCGACTACCGCGAGCTCCTGAAGATGAGTGAAATCGAGGCGGTGTACATTTCCGCGACGCCGGAATCCACGCACTATCCGATGGCGCGCGACTGCCTGGCGGCTGGCAAGCATGTGTTCCTGGAAAAGCCGATTGCCCTGGAGTTGGCCGAGGCGGACGAGTTGATCGCCCTGGCCCGCAAGAACAAGCTGAAATTCACCATCGGCTATTCGCAGCGCTTCAATCCCAAGTTCGCCTACGTGCGCAAGTCGATCCGCAACGGCACCATAGGCAAGCCGGTGAGCGCGCTCGTCTCCCGTCACATCACGCGCGGCCTGGGCCAGAAAATCAGCGGGCGCGTCAAGCTTTCGCCGGCCGCGATGGAATGCACGCACGATCTGGATTTCGTGCTCTGGTGCCTGGAACCGGCGAAGCCGGTGCGCGTGTACTCGCAGGTCAACTACGGCGCGATGCAGATGCAGGCGCCAGCGGGCTCGCAGATCCCCGACACGCAGTGGGTCATGGTCACGATGGACAGCGGCTTGTCGCTGGTGGTCGGCGGCGGCTGGAGCCTGCCGCTGGGCTACCCGAATTTCTCGACCACCTGGATCGAAATGATCGGGACCGATGGCGCGCTGCTGGTCGACGACAGCCACCGCGATGTGGTGCTGAACACGGTCGCGAAGGGCATGCAGTTGCCGATGTCCACCATGCCCGGAGAACGCGTCGATCACACTTACGCGGGTCCCATGGCGGCGGAAACCGTCCATTTTCTCGAGGCGGTGGCCTACGACCGCCCGGTCATGGTGACGCCCGAGCACGCGCGCGTGGTGATGGAGATCTACATGGCGGCGGATATCTCGGCCGAGAAGAACGAACCCGTCTCGTTGCCGCTGAAAACGGCGAAGAGCGTGCGCGCGGCAGCGTGAGCGCTACGTAGTCACGAAAACCCTTGAAAGACTCATCACCCAGCCCGACCCCGAATGAAATCGCGATCGCACCGGGCACCGGGTGGCGTAAGTTGGGGACAGACCCCATTTTTCTGAACGGAAGCTAGCGATGAACCGTGACATAGGAGAAAAATGGGGTCTGTCCCCGGTTTTGATCTAATGCCAAAGAAGAATCCCAAACGTATCGGCCTCGCCATCATAGGCGGCGGGCGAGTCGGCCTGTTCCGCGGCGAGATCGCGGCGCGCCACCCGCAGGTCGATTTCATCGGCCTGGCCGAGATCAAGCCGGATCGTGCAAAGCTCGTCGGAGAAAAAATCCGCGCGGACTTCGTGACCGACGACTACGAGAAACTGCTCGCGCGCCCCGAGGTGACGGCCGCGATCATCGCGACCGACGAGCACCTGCACGTCGATCCCATCCTGGCGGCGGTCGAACGCAAACTGCCGCTCCTGATCGAAAAGCCGCTTGCCACCGGGCTCGCCGATTCGGAGCGCGTGCTGGCCGCGATTCGGAAGGCCGGAGTCGACGCGGTGGTCGGGTATACGCAGCGCTTTCGCCGCCGCTGGCTGGTGGCGAAAGAAAAAGTCCGCACCGGACAGCTCGGCGACGTGACGCTGGTGACTTCGCGGGCCTTCATGAACCGCCTGGTTGCCCTC
>DATHHS010000076.1:0-8553 GCA_035317085.1 Burkholderiales bacterium | reverse complement strand
GGCTGAACCTCGAATACCCCGGCTTGTATTGCTTGAGCGATGGGGCGGTTCACCCGCTCGAGATGTTTCTTTACCGGCAACCGGGAGAGGGAAACGCGGCGACAGCATCGGTTCCGCGCATTCCTGCGGAGCAAGTCTGCACCATCGGCTTCACATCGGGCTCGACCGGGCAGCCCACGCCGCATCCCAAGTCCTGGGGTGCGCTCGCGAAAAGTGGATTGGCTGATCTCGAACGCCTGGGCGTCGCTGCCCATCGGAACATGAGCCTGCTCGCTACGGTGCCTCAGCAGCACATGTACGGCCTCGAGTTTACGGTCTTGATGGTGATGCAAGGCGGCCTGGCGATGCACGCGGGCCGGCCGTTTTTCCCCTCGGACATCTGTGCCGAGCTCGAGGCCCTGCCTCGGCCGCGCGGCCTGATAACCACGCCGGTTCACTTGCGGGTGCTGCTCGCCGAAGCGAGCGAGCTGCCGGCGGTGGATTTCCTGCTTTGCGCCACTGCGCCGCTTTCTCCCCAGCTGGCGATCGAAGCCGAGGCGCGCTTCGCGGCGCCGCTTCACGAGATCTACGGCTGCACCGAGGCAGGGCAGGTCGCGTCCCGGCGGCCGGCGCGAACTCACGAGTGGGGCCCTCTGCCCGGGCTCACTTTTTTCCAGGACGCAAAGGGGACCTGGGTGAAGGGCGGGCACGTGGAGAACGCGGTATTGCTCGCCGACGTGATCGAATTCCGCAAGCGGGACGCCTTCGTGCTGCACGGACGGACGGCGGACCTGGTCAACATCGCCGGGAAACGGACTTCGCTCGCCCATCTGAACTTTCACCTGAATTCCATCGCAGGCGTGCGGGACGGGGCGTTTGTCATGCCCGAGGAGGACGACGGGATCGTGACGCGGCTGACGGCTTTCGTCGTCGCCCCCGGACTCACGAGCGAAACCATCATGAGCGCGCTGCGGCAGCGTATCGACCCGGCCTTTCTGCCTCGGCCGCTTTGTCTTGTCGACTCTTTGCCGCGCAACGAAACCGGCAAGCTGCCGCGCGTGGCGCTCGACGAGCTCGTGACCCAGTTCGCGGCCAAAGTGGGGTAGCGTTGGCGACGGTTGAGTGCGATTTTTCCCTGGAGCACGCCACCGCACAGGGCCACTTCCCCGGCAATCCGATCATCCCCGGGGCGCTGCTGCTGAGCGAAACCCTGCGCGCAATCGAAAAGAGTCTCGGGAAAGACCTGTGTCCCTGTCAAATCAAGACCGCCAAGTTCGTCCGTCCGGTGCGTCCCGGGGATCGGGTGACGATCGAGTTTTCCGTCCGCGAAGAAAATAAAATGAAGTTCAGATGCACGGTAGGAGCGGCGACCGTGCTTGCCGGGGAGCTCGTTTGCAATATCGCGTCCCAATCGAATTGAAAGATCGCGACTCGTTCGCCCGTGCTCGGGTATCGTATGCATTTGCCGGCCCTGTATCGGGGCGGCCAAGCCGGGGAAGATCCTGAATACCACGACGGTCATTGCGAGAGAAAGTCACCGGCGCTGGCGTCCGGCGCCGGGGATTCGCCTGTCGGTGCTTGCGCACGCGGCGGCTGCCGCAATGTTCGCTGCGTACCCGGAGGCATGGCCCTGGGTGCTGGGCGCGCTGGGCGCAAATCATCTGGCCCTGCTTTTCGCCACGCTGTGGCCGCGCGGAAACCTGCTGGGGCCGAACCTGGTCCGCTTGCCCGCCGCGGCTGCGCGTCGCGGTGAGATCTCGCTCACTTTCGACGACGGGCCCGATCCGGAGGTCACGCCCCGGGTCCTGAATTTGCTCGACCAGTATCAATTCAAGGCGAGTTTCTTCTGCATCGGCGAGAAGGCCGCCGCTCAACCCGAGCTCGTCAAGGAGATCGCCCGTCGCGGTCACAGCGTCGAGAATCACAGCTACCACCACCACCAGGCGTTCGCGCTTTTCGGCATCTCACGATTGAAGCAGGAAGTGGATGCGGCTCAAGGAGCGCTTGCCGCGATCACCGGCCGTGCGCCCGTTTTCTTTCGCGCCCCCGCGGGATTTCGCAGTCCGCTGCTCGATCCGGTACTGGCGGCTCGCGGACTGCGCTACGTGTCCTGGACGCGACGCGGCTTCGACGCGGTCAGCCGCGATCCGCGAGGCATCCTGCGGCGGCTGACCCGGGGGCTTGCCGCCGGCGACGTGCTGCTGATGCACGACAGCGCGCCGGTGGTGCTTGCCGTGCTGCCCGGACTGCTTGAGCGCGTGTCGGCACAAGGCCTGAAAGCGGTTTCCCTGGCGACCGCCTGCGCGAACGACCTCGGCGAATAGATAAAATCTCTCAGGGCGACTTTGCAGCCTCTCGTCATCAGCCGATATTGCGCCGCGAACAGCCTCGGCGCGGGATCGGATGCGCTGTTCTCCGCTTTGCGCGAAGCGCAATCCGGACTGAAGCGCTGCGATTTCGAAACGGCCGCGGTCGACACTTATGTCGGGGCGGTCCCCGGGATAGACGATGTTCGACTGAGACCCGACCTGCGCGACTACGATTGCCGCAACAATCGACTCGCGCAGTTGTGCCTCGAACAGGACGGATTCGCGGAAGGAATAGCCGGCGCGCGCGACCGCTACGGTGCAGGGCGAATCGGTTTTTTCCTCGGCACCAGCACTTCGGGCCTGCATACCACCGAGCTCGCGTATCGCCATCGGGACCCGGACACGGGCGCTTTGCCCGCCGGCTACCATTACGCGGAGACGCAAAACTCCTACTCGGTCGCCGAGTTCGTGCGGCGCTATCTCGGCCTGTCCGGCTCGGGTTTCGTGGTGTCTTCGGCCTGCTCTTCCTCGGCCAAGGTTTTCGGCAGCGCCGCGCGCATGATAGCGGCCGGGGTCTGCGATGCCGCCGTGGTGGGAGGCGCCGACAGCCTGTGTCTCATGACGCTCTACGGATTTCATTCTCTGGGCCTGACCTCGCGCGAACCGTGCCGGCCCTTCGGCGCGGACCGGGATGGGATCTCGATCGGCGAAGGTGCGGGATTCGCATTGGTCGAACGCGCCGATCGTGCCCGACCCGGGGCGGTCCTCCTTCTGGGGATAGGCGAGAGCTCGGATGCCTACCACATGTCCACGCCGCATCCCGAGGGACTGGGGGCGAAGAGAGCGATGCGGGAAGCGCTGGATTCCGCGGGGCTCGAGGCCTCGGACATCGACTATATCAACCTGCACGGCACCGCCACCAAGAGCAACGATGCCAGCGAAGACAAGGCGGTGTTCGAAGTTTTCGGGCCGCAAACCCCGTGCAGTTCGACCAAGGGGGCGACGGGGCACCTGCTCGGAGCCGCGGGAATCACCGAGGCGATCGTCTCCGTTCTCGCGATCGAACACGGATTGATGCCGGGGAGCGTGCATACGCGTAGCGTAGACCCTGCGTTGAAGAGCAACTACCTGCTCGAAAACCGGGACGCAAAGGTCAGACGCGTTCTCTCCAATTCGTTCGGCTTCGGCGGAAGCAACTGCAGTCTCATTCTGGGAACCGCCCGGTGATGCGGGTCTTCGTCGAAGGCGTGGGTTTGCTGGGCCCGGGCCTGTCCGGCTGGCCGGCGGCCCGCAGCGTCCTCGCGGGCGAGGAAGCCTTTCGCTTCGCCCCCACGATCATCGTCGCGAGCGATCTGCTGCCGCCCGCCGAGCGCCGCCGCACCCCGGCTTCGGTCAAGCTTGCGCTCGCCGTCGGCCAGGAGGCGTTCCGGAGTTCGGGTCGCGACGCAGCGGCGACTGCGACTGTTTTCACGTCCTCCTCCGGCGAGGCCGAGACGCTTCACCAGATGTGCGAGACGCTCGCTTCCGCCGAACGCGAAGTGTCGCCGACGCGGTTTCACAACTCAGTGCACAATGCCGCCGCCGGCTACTGGAGCATTGCAACCCAGTCGCGGGAAGCCTCGACCAGCCTGTGCGCCTTCGACGCGAGCTTCGGCGCGGGCTTGATCGAGGCGGTAACCCAGATTGTGTTCCGGCGCAGTCCCGTCGCTCTCATGGCTTACGATCCGCCCTATCCGGAGCCGATCCATTCGGCGCGTCCGCTCCTCGCGAGTTTCGGCGTGGCGCTGGTGCTGGCGCACGAACGAGGTGTCAAGGCCTTTGCGGCGTTCGAACTGACGTTCCCGACCGGCGGAGAGAAATCCACCCGCATGTCCGATTCCGCCCTCGAGGAACTGAGATTGGGCACACCGGCGGCAAGAGGGCTTCCCTTGCTCGAAGCCATTGCGCGCAACAAAGAGGCGGACGTCGTTCTCGATTTGCCCGCGGGCAAGCCCCTGCGCGTCAAAGTCAGCCCATGTTGATATCCAGAGAAGCCATTGCCGGGATGATCCCGCACGCGGGGGCCATGTGCCTGCTGGACGGTGTGCTCTCCTGGGATGCAAGCCGCATCCGCTGCCTCGCCCGCAGCCACCGCGACCCCGGCAATCCCCTGCGCATGGACCGGCAGCTTTCTGCGCTGTGCGGCATCGAGTACGCGGCCCAAGCCATGGCGATACACGGGAGACTGGCCGGAAACATCTCGAACAAGCCGCGCCTGGGCTACCTGACGAGCGTACGCGAGGTGATGTGCTACAAGAGCCGGCTCGACGATCTCGAAGGCGATCTCATTGTCTCCGCGGAGAAACTGATGGGCGAGGAGAAGCATGTGATTTACGGTTTCGAAGTGGGAGTGGGCGATGTCGAGGTCCTGCGCGGCAGGGCCGCGGTGATCCTGGACCCGGAGCGGGCGGGCTCGTGAAGCGCGCGCTCGTCACCGGCGGGAGCGGCGGCATAGGCGCGGCGGTGTGTAGGCGCCTTGCGGCCGACGGCTGCCACGTCTACGTGCATGCGAACAGCCGCTTCGCGCAGGCCGAAAAATTCGCGGCCGAAATCGCCGCGAGCGGCGGATCCGCCGCTGCGGTCGCATTCGACGTCGCCGACCGCGAAGCGACCGGGGCCGCGCTGCGGGAATTGCTCGAGGCGGGTCCGATACAGATCGTGGTCAACAACGCCGGCATACACGACGACGCGATGATGCCCGGCATGCGCCCCGAACAGTGGTCGAGGGTGATCGACGTTTCGCTCAACGGATTTTTCAACGTGACGCAGCCGCTCCTCATGCCGATGATAGGCACGCGCTGGGGACGGATCGTCAACGTTTCCTCCGTCGCTGCGCTCGCCGGCAACCGCGGCCAGACCAACTACGCCGCCGCCAAGGCGGGCCTGCACGGCGCCACCAAGGCGCTCGCTCTGGAACTGGCGAGCCGCGGCATTACGGTCAACGCGGTTGCGCCCGGCATCATAGCTTCGGCCATGACCGAGGGCGTTTTTTCCCGGGACCTCATCGAGAAATTCGTCCCGATGAAACGCGCCGGGACGCCGGAGGAGGTGGCCGACCTGATCGGATTTCTCGCTTCCGACCGGGCCGCCTATATTTCGGGTCAGATCGTTTCGATCAACGGAGCGATGATCTGAATCTGGTTGCAGCGGGACGCTCTGAATGATGTCATGCCCGCGAAGGCGGGCATCCAGCAGGCGGCTGAAATTCCTGGATTCCCGCTTGCGCGGGAATGACGAAAATCAGGGTCGTTCAGAGCTTCCTTAATTCTCCGCCTCGACCTTGATGCTCGAGGCGTGAAGAATCCAGGCGACGGCGAAGCCCCCGCTGAAATTGCTTCTTGCCCTGACCAGCGGGCTGTCGGCGAACACCGCGCCGGCTACGCTGTCCCACTTCGCAAAGGCACCGACCCAGTAACCGGGGAAGCGCTTGCTGACCGCCGCGAGCAGGTTCCATCCGCCGTAGCCGCCGCTCGCGTTGAAAGCAGGGCGGTCCGCGGTGTGGAACATCGGATCGACCGAGTAGAAATACTGGTTGTAGCGCCGGTCGGAGTAGATCACGCTGGTCTGCAGGCCGAGGTTCCATCCGGGATTTCCCAGGGCATTCTTGAAATCCATGCTCAGATTCGGCTGAAAAACCCAGCCGGCTTGCTTGACGTGGGAGAAATCGGAGGAGAAGACTGTGCGCACCGGCAGTCTCACCTCCAGCCTTTCCATCCGGTTCTCGGATCGATAGAGGGCGATGTTGAGCGAGGGCCCGATTTCCAGCGTGGGATCGAGGTCGGGCATATTGCGCCGCGCGTTGTCGTCCCTGACGGGGGGAGAGCCGCTCAGGCTGAACTCGAGCTCGACTCTGTCGCTGAGCAGGCCGCGATACCTGCGGTCGTCGGCTTTGAGAAGGTCTCCCCGGTAGTCCAGATAGGGCACGGGCAGCACCCAGGTCTTGGACTGGTCCGAGCCGCGATAGTGAGGGAGGGCCGTGACTCCGAATCCCACGCCGGCCTCCCACAAGGGAAACTGGTCGGCGCAGGCGAAATGCGCCGCAAAGCACAGGAGGAGCGGAGCCGTCCGAAGGAGATTCACTGCACGCCGAGTGATGATTCCCGATCGGGAGAAGGATTGCCGCCTGAAAAATTCCGGCTTTAGGAACCTGACCGACGGGCGGACAAGCTAGAATCCTGTTTCGCCGAATCTGGTACCGAGGAAGGGACTCGAACCCCCACAGTGTTGCCACCGCTAGGACCTGAACCTAGTGCGTCTACCAATTCCGCCACCTCGGCGAAAGGGCCGCGCCAATTCCGGTCTTCAGCCCGAGCGCGGATTCTATAGGAAAGCACCGATTTGTCAATGAAAAAGCGCCCCACTGCGCGAGCAGGCGACCCTCATCGCGAACGCGAAGCGTCGCGCTACGAGCATCCGATTCCGAGCCGCGAGTTCGTTCTGCAGACGCTCGCGGAAGCCGGCGTCCCGCTCACCGACGGAGAACTCGCTCAGCGCCTTGGCATCAAGCCGGAGGAGCGCGACCCTTTCGAGCGGCGTCTGGGCGCGATGGAGCGCGAGGGCCAGATCCTGCGCAATCGCAAGGGCGCGATCCTGGTCGCCGCGAAGCTCGATCTGATCAGCGGGCGCGTCGAGGGGCATCCGGAGGGCTACGGCTTCGTGGTCCCCGAGGAAGGCGAGGATCTGTACCTCGGTCCGCATGAGATGCGCAAAGTTCTTCACGGCGACCGCGTGATGGTGCGCGAGTCGGGCGTGGACCGGCGTGGCCGCAGGGAGGGCGCCATCGTCGAAGTGATCGAACGCGTGAACACCCGAGTGGTGGGGCGCTTGGCCGGTGAGCGCAAATTCCTGTTCGTTCAGCCCGCCGAGCGGCGCATCACCCAGACCATCCTGATCGCGCCCGGGGACGCGGGCGATGCGCGCGTGGGCCAGGTCGTCGTCGCCGAACTCACCGCGCAGCCGGACGGCCGCACCCAGCCGATCGGCCGCGTGGTCGAGGTTCTGGGGGAGGCTGCCGATCCCGGAATCGAGATCGAGATCGCGCTCAGAAAACACGAATTGCCGTTCAAGTTCTCGGCACAGGCCGAAGCGCTCGCGGCGACGTTCCCGCCGGTGCCGCGCCCGGGCGATTCCGCCGGCCGGGAGGATCTGCGCTCGCTCGAACTGGTCACCATCGACGGCGAGACGGCCCGGGATTTCGACGACGCCGTGTACTGCGAAAAGACCGGCGAAGGATTCCGGCTGGTCGTCGCCATCGCGGACGTCAGCCATTACGTGCGCGACGGCGACGCGCTCGATCTGGAAGCGCGCGAGCGCGGCAACTCGGTGTATTTTCCCCGCCGCGTCATTCCGATGCTGCCCGAGCATCTCTCCAACGGCCTGTGCTCGCTCAACGCGGATGTCGATCGCCTGTGCATGGCCTGCGACATGGCGATCGGCGCGAAAGGCGAGATCGGCAAGTATCGCTTTTATCCGGCGGTGATGCGCTCTCGCGCGAGACTCACGTACACCGCGGTCGCCGCCGCGCTCGCCGACCCCGGGGGCGAGGCGGGGGTGAAACTGAAAGGCTTGCTGCCGCGCCTGCGGTTGTTGAACGAGCTCTTCAGGGCGCTCCTCAAGGCGCGCGAGGAGCGCGGCGCGATCGACTTCGAGACGATAGAAACGCAGTTCATCTTCGACGCGGAGGGGCGCGTCGCGCGCATCGACCGGGTCGAGCGCAACGACGCCCACCGCATCATCGAAGAGTGCATGCTGGCGGCGAACGTCAATGCATCTGATTTTCTCTCCAGGCGCAGCCAGCCCGCGCTCTACCGCGTCCACGAGGGGCCGACTCCGGAGAAGCTCGCAAACCTGCGCGAGTTCCTCAAGGAATTCGGATTGCAGCTCGCGGGCGGCGACAAGCCCACGGCGAAGCACTACGCGAAGCTGCTCGAGACCGCGCGCAAGCGCCCGGACGTGCAGCTCCTCCAGACGGTGTTGCTGCGCTCGCTGCAGCAGGCGCAGTACAGTCCGGAGAACGTCGGCCACTTTGGGCTCGCCTACGAGCACTACGCGCATTTCACTTCGCCGATCCGGCGCTATCCCGATCTGTTGATTCACCGCGCCATCAAGGCGGCGCTCGAGAAACGGCGCTACAACCCGGGCAACTGGACGGAGCTTGGGGCCCATTGCTCGCAGACCGAGCGCCGCGCGGACGATGCGACGCGCGAAGTTTCCGCCTGGCTCAAGT
>DATHHS010000075.1:0-33937 GCA_035317085.1 Burkholderiales bacterium | reverse complement strand
CGTCGGCGAAGTGAAGTCGACCGCGTTGGCGCGCCGCAGATTGAAGCTCGAGGCCGAGCTGGTGCCGAAGTTACCTTTTTGCAGCACGTTGGGTCCCGACACGAAGTTACCGCTGTTCACCCCGAGAAAACCGAGCACGTTGCCGCTTTTCTTGAACGGAGTATCCATGTTGCCCAGTCTGATCGTGCCCCATGAGTCGTAGGCGAGACCGGCAAAAGAGTCGCGGTTGGCAAAGCTCGCTGTGGTGTTCCCCTCGTCGATGTTGACCGTCTGCTCCAGCTGCCAGATCGCCTTCCCGCCGTGACCGATGTCTTTGGAGCCCCTGAATCCGAGGTAGGTATTGCTGATCAGCATCTCCCATTTGGATACGATCGCATTGTTATTGCCGGGTGCAATTCCATTGGCGCCGAGCGCATTGACAAAGGTAAACAACCCGGTGGTGCCCGGCGCAGTCGCTCCGGAACTGCTGGTGTGCGCGATCTCAGGATAGAACTTGCCGTAGAATTCCCAGTCCGTTCCCGCCGGGCTCTTGATTTGCGCGTAAGCGCTGGGCGCGGCGAGCGCCGCCCCGACTGCCAGGACCATTGCTTTTCTGTTCATCTTCATCGTTTCCTCCATCCTCTTCCGTTTATAATTCCGCGATTCGGACGCGCCTCCGCGGACTCCTCTTCCTCCTTGGCCCGCAGGTTTCCTGCATGCGGGACAGGGTCTTTAAAATTGTTGCAAAACGTTACCAACCGACCCTGAGGCTGTCAATCGGAAACCAAGCGCCGCAGCTATATACAGTGTTCGGCTGATCTCGCGCTTGACGCCGCTTGCGGCAATGCAACAACGGTCGTGTTGGCGGCCTGCCAGGCTCACGCTGAGCTGATAATCTTAGCGGCGCGGCGTATCGTTACCCCGGATCGCCGGCAGGCCAGGAATACGGGAATAGACGGCGATGTTTGCCGAGTATAAGCGGGAGCTTTTTACCGAGTACCTGATCGCATTTCGTCTCATTGGGCCCTATCAAGATGCCGATTCCCCGCCGCACCCCTCTTCTCCTTGCCTGGGTCGCGATGCTTGCGGGATGCGCGAATTTTCCCGGCGTTTCTCCCGGGACATCGGTGCGGGAGCTCGAAGCACGGGTGGGCGCGCCAGCGCGCATCTGGAAGAACCCCGACGGCTCCGAAGCCTGGGAATATCCGCGCGGGCCTCTGGGGACCGAAACCTACATGGTGACCCTGGCGCCCGACCGCACGGTGCGGGAAGTCCGGCAGGTGCTAAGCGAGGAATATATCTCCAGGCTTCACGCGGGAATGTCCCGCGACGAAGTGCGCCGGCTGGTCGGCAAACCGCGGGACATCAGCTTTTCCGCGCTCAATGATGAGGAGATATGGTCCTGGCGCTATCGCGAGTGGAAAGTCCGCGACATGGAGCTTTACGCCCAGTTCGACCGGGCTACGGGCGCGCTCAAGAGGATTTCACGGTTCCAGATAGATTTGGGCAGCGACAGCAAGCGATGATGTCGGGACAGGATGATCATCTTTCATTGGCGTCAGCAAAGTTTGGACGTGGACGCCATCAGTCGGCCTTGACGACCACGCATTTTTCCGGATGGAGTTTCACGAAAATGGCGTCGCCGACGCGCGTGCGCAGCGAGGGATGACATCGCGCGAGCAGAATGCGCTCTCCCACCTTGACCTGGAAGTCGGCAAACTCGCCAAGGAATACTTTCTGGTCGACGCGCCCCTCCCAGACGTTGGAACCCTCCGGCCGCGCTTCGAGCAGTTCGACGTCCTCAGGGCGCACAGAAAACACGATCCGGTCGTTGCTGCGCAATTCTTCGTTCGACAGGATCTCGAGCTGGCCGATTTCGGTATCCGCGCGGTAGTAGCCGGGATCGGCGCCGCGCGCGAGAACAGTGCCCTCGAGAAAATTCGTCGTCCCGACGAAGTCGGCGACGAACCGGTTCAGCGGCCGCTCGTAAATTTCCCGCGGCGTGCCGATCTGCTGGATGCGGCCTTCGTTCATCACGGCGATCGCATGTGACAGCGCCAGCGCCTCGCTCTGGTCGTGGGTGACATAGACGGTGGTGATTTTCAGCTCGCGCTGCAGGCGCTTCAGCTCGAAGCGCATGCGCTCGCGCAGCTTCGCATCGAGGTTGGACAGCGGTTCGTCGAGCAACAGCAGCTCCGGCTCCATGACGAGGGCGCGAGCGAGCGCGAGCCGCTGCTGCTGGCCGCCTGAGAGCCGGGTCGCCTCGCGGTCGGCGAACTCCTCCAGTTGCACCGCCGTCAGGACGCGCTCGACTTTGTCGCGGATCTCCTTTCTGGAGAATTTGAGGTTGCCGACTTCCAGCGGAAAGGCCGCGTTCTCGAAAACGTTCATGTGCGGCCAGATGGCGTAGGACTGGAACACCATGCCGAAGCCGCGCCGGTTGGGCGCGACGAAGATGTTTTTGCTCGAGGAGCACACCACACGGTCGTTGACGCTGATCTCTCCGGCGCGCGGGCGCTCGAGCCCGGCAATCGAGCGCAGCGTGGTCGTCTTGCCGCAGCCGCTCGGTCCCAGCAGCGTGAACAACTTTCCTTTCGGCACTTCGAAGCTCACGTCCTGGGCGGCCTTCACCGCCGCGCCGCGATCGCTCGGGTATTCCGTGAAAAGCCCTTCCACTTTCAGCATACGATTCTCCGGATCATTCCCTGACGCCGAACTTCCCGCCCAGCCACTGGGCGAGCATCACCAGGACGAACAGCGCCAGGATGAACAGCACACCCAGCGCCGACAGTTCCACGTACTGGCCGTTCTCCCATAACTCCCAGATTACAATCGAAATGACCTCGGTGCCCGGGCTGTAAAGCAGTATCGAGCTCGAGAGCTCGCGGATCGAAACGATCATTACATAGATCCAGCCAGCGACAAGGCCGGGCTTCAGCAGGGGCACGATGATGCGGAAAAATGTCGTTGCCCAGGAAGCGCCGCTCATGGCCGCCGATTCCTCGAGCTCCTTGTGGATTTGCAGCATGGAGGTCGTGTTGTAGCGCAGCCCGTACGGCATGAACCGGGTCACGTAGGCGATGAACATGATCCACATCGTGCCGTATACGCCGATGTCGACGTTGAGGTAGAAGATCATGATCGCAAGCCCCAGCACCAGCCCGGGGAAGACCATGGGCAGCGACGCGACGTTGTCGAGCAGCCAGCGCCCGGGGAGCTTGGTCTTCACCACGATCCAGCAGATGACCGAGGTCACCAGCATGATCAGCGTGGCGCTGCCGAACGACAGTAGCAAGGTGTTCCACACCGAGCTCGCGAGGTTCGGATAGGTGAAGATGAAGCGGTAGGGATCGAGGGTGAGGTTGTGCAGCGCCTGCATCGAGGGCACCGAATAGAATTTCTGGAACGACGACCACAGCAGCACCGCGAAGGGCAGCGCGACGATCAGTACGAAGTAGCCTGCGAAGATGGCGGCAGCGAGCCAGCGCCACGGACCGAGGTCGATCTTCCGCGGCCGGAAACCCTTGCCGGTCATGGTCGCGTAGCGGTTGCCGCGGCTCGAGAGCCGCGAGACGAAATACACGCCGATCGAGGTGATCACGAGCAGGGTCATGCCGTATGCGGAGGCCAGCCCGATCTGGCTGGGATAGCGGTGCACGGCCTGGTAGATCGAGGACGTAAATACCTGGATTCCGACCGGCAGGCCGAGGAGCGCCGGCACCTCGAAGGATTCGATCGCGCGCACGAAGAGGATGAGCAGGGTCGCGAGAATCGCCGGCCAGGCGAGCTTCAGCGTCACCCGCCGCGCGACCTGGAAAATATTGGCGCCGCTCATGGTCGCCGATTCCTCGAGCGAAGGGTCCATCGCGCGGAAGGCCGCGGTCATGAGCAGGAAAGCCATCGGCGAATAGTGAAGGCCATCCACCCAGATCATTCCCCAGAGCGAATAGACGTCGAACGGGGGCTGCTCCAGCCCCAGCACGTCTTGCAGCGCGAGATTGATGATGCCGATCTTGGGGCTCCCGAGCAGGATCCACGCCACCGTGAAGAGGACCCCCGGTATGATCAGCGGAATGATCGACAGCGCGAAAAAGAGCGTCTTGAAGGGCGTGTTGGTGCGCTCGTTCATCCACGCGAGCGTCGTCCCCACGACGAAGGAGAAGAGCGACGCGCCGAACGCGAATTTGAGCGAAGTCCAGAACAGGCGCAAGGTCTCGCTGCTGGCATACGCCGTGGCGTAGTTGCCTAGCGTGAACTCGGCGGCCTTGGCTGCGGTTTGCGGTGTGAAGAAGCTCTGCCAGAGCAGGAACGCGAGCGGAATCACGGCGATGTAGACCGTGAAAGCCACGCAAATTCCTATCACAACCCATTGCCAGTCGAACCGGCGCGGAAGCGCAGCAGAGGTGGCAGTCGTCATCGCGGCACGCATTCACTTCATCTTCGAGTAGGCGGTGGGCTGCAGGATCGTGTTGGAGAGACGCTCGACCAACGCGCCGTTCTTCTCGCTCTCGGCGCGCTTCGCGTGCCATTCCGGATCGGCCTGGAACGCGTTCCATTTCGTCTCGCGCTCGGCGAGCGAAGCCCATTCGAGGATGTAATACAGCGCCTGGTTCGACTCCCCGATCAGCGTCGTCCAGAAAGCGGCCGGGCGGATGCCGTGCTTTTCCCACAGCTTGATCGTGATGGTTTCGAAGCGCCGGTTCAGATCGGGAAGCCGTCCCGGCATGGCGTGGTAGATGCGAAGCTCGTGCAGCATGATTTCTCCTTGGACTATGCTCGCGCGGACCGCCGCTCTAGCGCAGGTCGAGCTCGATGTCGCGCAGCACCTCGTCATCGGCGCGCGCGATCTCGTTTTCCACGAGCGCTCCGCAGCCCGGGCAGAAGAACTGGCGGAACACCGGCCGGTCGTCGATGTAGCGCTTGTAGTCGCCGATGTTGGGGTTCGCAGCGCTGACGTCCGACTCGCGCCGCACGCAGCTATCCTTGTAGTTCGCACGCGCCGGGCCCAGATCCGCGGCGCATTTCGCGCAGCAAAGGCGCAGGCTGCCGTTGTCCTTGCGCAGCTCCAGATTGTCGGTGACCCGCGCGATGACTTTTCCGTTGAGCTTCCGCACCTCGCCGTCCTTTCTGCGGTTAGCCTCGCGGCGCTCGGCGCGCAGCTTCTTCGTGGCTGCGCCATCGACCCTGCCATCGGCGCCGATCGCCACGCCGTAGATTTCCTGCGCTGAGGCGACGGAGACGGAGAGGTTGTCGACCACGTCCTCGCGCACTTTTTCCGGGTCGCGCTCGAGCGGATCGCCGAAGCCGCCCGCCGCGGACCAGATCACGGCGTACACGTCGGCCGGCTTCTGAAGGAAATTCTCCTGGCGCAATTGCAGCGTGACTTCTTCGCCTTTTACCTCGGCGATGTCGTTGGGAATGTTCTGCTTCTCGAGGCGCTCGAAAATGTCTGTGGCGCGCCTGAACTTGTAGACATTCACCGAGCCGGGATAGCCGCCCATCATTCCGGGCGAGGTGGGAATCGCATTCCCCGACGAGAGCGTATCTTGCGTGATGACGTCGGTACCGTGCGGGATGAAGCAGGATTCCGCCGACAAGCCGCCGCGATATCTTCCCGCGCCACCGGAATCGATCACTTCCTTGCGGTAGAGAAACAGGAGCGGAAAGGTCTGCTCGGTGTGCTCGACGTTGGGCAGCTTGCAGATCGGCGTCCTCGACTGCCCGCCGGTGGAAATGCCGTCGCCGGTGGCAAAGGCGCCGATCGCCCCGCCGATCGGATCGACGAGGATATAGCCGTAGCTCCCGCCCCATTGGTCGGTGCCGCGGAAAATGGTCGCGGGCCACTGGCTGGTGCCGCCGATGCACATGATGTCCTTGCGCATCTGCGCGTCGCTGTGGATCATCTTCGAGAGCACGTTGTAGGCCGGATAAAGCGAGATCTCCATGGCCTGGATCGGCGCGGTCGAGACCGAGGCCGGGAAATTGGCGCAGTTGAACGTGCCCGGGGTCGGATCGAACTCGACGTGACGCAGCGCCCCGCCGATCGAGAAATACTGGTCCCAGCACAGGAGCTGATTGAGCGCCACCATGATCGCGCCGCGCCAGCCGGAGTAAGTGGCGTTCATCGCGCCGTCCTGGGGCGCGGTGCCGTCGTTCTCGAATGTGAGCTTGTTTCCTTTCTTCCGCAGCGCCAGCATCACCTGGTGGGTGCGGCGGTCGCCCGGACGGCAGCACTCCACGTAGCTGCGCTCGCGCCACACGCCGTCGGGCAGGCGCTTCAACTTGTCGAGGAAAGCGCGCTCGCCGTTGTCGAGGATCTTGCGCATCACGCCCTTCACCACCTCGGGTCCGTAGCGCCTGATCAGCGCCAGCACCCGGTCGCGGGCGGTGATATTGCCGGCGAGCTGGGCGCGGAAATCGAGCGCCACGGCTTCGGGCTTGCGCGAGGAGCGCAGGTAAAGCTCTTCGATGTCGCGGCGGATTTCATTGTTCTCGATGATTTTCACCGGCGGAATGCAGATGCCTTCCTCGAAGGCGTTCTCCGCCGAGCCGCAAAACGAGGAAGGCGTGATGCCGCCAAGATCGTACTGGTGCAGGCAGTTCGTAACCCAGCAGAAGAGCTCGCCTTTCCAGAATACCGGGCAGATCAGCATCACATCCTGCTGGTGCGCGGCGCCCACCCAGGGGTCGTTGGCGAGGAACATGTCCCCGTCCTTGATCCCCGGATTGTCGCTGCGGTATTCGAGCACCCACTTCACCTGCGTGTCGGTGACGCCCGACATGTACTGCATGTAAGGCCCGAAATAAACGAACTCGCCGTCCTCGGTGAGGATGGAAGGGTTGAGATCGAGCGCATACATCGCCACCGGCGACCCGGACAGGCGCTGGATGGTCGCGCCGTGCTCTTCGTTCACGTGCCACAGGCTGTGGCGGATCACTTCGTAGGTGATCGGGTCGATGCTCTTCGCGCTCTTTCTGTGCAGCTTGAGCTTCTGGGAGATGTTGAGTTTTTTCGGCGGCACATAGCCCATTTTCCTGCCGTCGAAGACGGCGTCTTTCATCTCACTGACTTTAGGCATCTGTGTGTCTCCTTGCTCCGTCATTCCCGCCCAAGCGGGAATCCAGCGTCTGTCAATCCCAAAGTCACTGGGTCCCCGCTTCCGCGGGGACGACGGTTCCTATAGGTTTTCACTTGTTCTTCCCGAAATTGATTTCGAAATTGCCGAACGCATCCACGCGCAGGCGGCGTCCGGGATGCACGACGACCGTGGTATCGGTGGTTTCGATGACTGCCGGACCCTTGATCGCATTCCCCGGGACGAGGAGCGCACCGTCGTAGATCGGCGTCGCCGCCGCCTTTTTCAGGTCGGACCACCAGATCTCCCGCTTGCCGCGGCCCGCTTTCGCATCGATCTTCGCGCTCGTCCTCTTCGTCGCGGAGAGTTTCGGGCGCGGCGTCGCGGCGGTGGCGCGCAGGCGCAACGTCACGATTTCCAGCCGCGCCTCGCCGTAGGACGAGCCGCTCCCGTAGAGCTGCTCGTAGCGCGCATAGAAGCGCTTGTGCAACGATTCCCACAGGGATGCCTTGACGCGCTTCTCCGGCAGCGTCACCTCGACTTCGTTGATCTGGCCCCGGTGGCGCATGTCGAGCGAGAACTGGAAATGCCGGCGCGGCTTCGCGATACCGTCGCGGTCCATCTGCGCGCTTGCCTTCCGCTCCAGCGAATCGAGCGCGTAGTTCACGCGCGCCGCGTCGAAGGGACTCGTCTGGATGTCGACTTGTTCGTAGACGTGCAGGATGTCGGCGGAAGCCGCGCCGAAGGCGCACCACGTCGAAGCGATCTCCTTCTGCGGCACGACGACCTTTTGCACGCCGAGCTCGTAAGCGAAAACGCCGGCATGCGCGGGCCCGGCGCCGCCGAAGGCAAAGAGCACGAAGTCGCGCGGGTCGAAGCCTTTCTCGACCGTCATCTTGCGGATGATGTCGGCCATCTTGAACTCGGCGATGCGCGCTATGCCCGCTGCCGCCTGCATCAGCGGGAGGCCGAGACTGCCGGCAATGCTCTGTACGGCATCGACCGATTTTTTCCGGTCGAGCTTGATGCGACCGCCGAGGAAATTGTCCGGATTGATGGTTCCGAGCACCACGTCCGCGTCGGTGACGGTGGCAATCGTTCCGCCCTTGCCGTAGCACACCGGGCCCGGATCCGCGCCCGCCGACTCGGGGCCCACGCTCAGCGTTTTCGAAACGGAGTCGACCCGCGCGAGCGAGCCGCCTCCGGAGCCGATCGCCTGAATATCGACTTTCGGAAGGAAATATTCGTACTGCACGACGTTGGAGATGAAGGAATATTCGGGTTTGCCGCCGTGGATGATGCCGACGTCGAAGGAGGTGCCGCCCATGTCGGTGGTGATGATGTTCGGAACGCCCATCACCTTGCCGAGATAGAGCGAACCGGTGACGCCCGATACGGGACCCGAGTCGAGCGTCAGGAGCGGCGATTCCATGGCATGGTCGACCGAAATCGAGCCGCCGCCGCACTGGGTGATCTGCAGCGGCTGCGCGTACCCGGAAGCCTTCAACTGCGCGTCGAGGTTGCCGAGGTACTTCGCCATCACCGGGCCGATGTAGGCATTCAGCGCCGTGGCGGTCACGCGCTCGTACTCGCCCCACTTGGGCGCAATGTCGATCGAACAGGACACGAATACGCGCGGCGCAAGATCGCGGATCATCTCCTTTACGCGCCGCTCGTGCGTCGGATTCTTGAACGACCAGAGAAAGCACACGCCGATCGCCTCGACGCCCGCTTCCGCCAGGCGCTTGATCGCGGCCTGGGCTTCGGATTCGTTCAAGGACACCACCACCTCGCCGAAGCAGTCGACGCGCTCGGACACGCCCTCGATCAGGCGCTTGGGGACGATCGGCGCCGGCTTCTGGCTGGAAGGAAAATGCACCACCTTGGCGATGTCGCGCGAGCTGACGCCGCGCGAGCCGCGCATGATGTGGATCGCATCCTCGTGACCGCGCGTGGTGATGAGGCCGACTTTCGCGCCCTTTCTCTGGATAAGCGCATTCGTGCCGACTGTCGTCCCGTGAGTCAGCACCGCGACCTCGCGGCAGAACTGCCCGAAGGAAAGGCCCAGGCGCTCCGCGGCGACGCGCATCGCGGCGAGCATGCCTTCGGCGAAATTGCCCGGCGTCGAAGGCGCCTTGGTGGCGGTGATACGCCCGGTCCGGTCGAGCACCACGCAATCCGTAAACGTCCCGCCGATGTCGACGCCGACGAGAAATCTCGAAACCGAGCCAGCCACTCCGCCGCCTCCTTTTTTGAGCGAGAATGTTAGCGTATTTGCGAGATCAACAGGAGCACGAAACAAATGACGCAGCAGATCGTGGGAATGATCGGCCTGGGCATCATGGGCTCGGCGATGTCTTTCAACCTCGGACGCGCGGGATTCCGCGTCGCCGGCTACGACGTGGCGCCCAAGAGACGCGCCGAGCATGCGCGCTCGGGCGGCGTCGCGGCAAGAAGCCCGCGCGAAGTCGCGCGGCGCGCGAACATCGTCATTACTTCGCTGCCTTCCGCCCGCGCCCTGGCGGAGGTTGCCGCCGAACTCGCCAAATCCGCGAAGCGCGGCACGATCGTGATCGAGACCAGCACGCTGCCGATCGCGGCGAAGCAAGCAGCGCGAGAAGTCCTGGCCAAGCGCGGCGTCATCCTGCTCGACTGCCCCTTGAGCGGCACCGGCGCGCAGGCGCGCGTCAAGGATCTGCTCATCTACGTAAGCGGCGATCGCGCGGCCTACCGCAAGACGATTGCGGTGCTGAACGGCTTCACCAGCGCGAACTACTACGTCGGGCCTTTCGGCAGCGGATCCAAAATGAAATTCGTCGCCAACCTGCTGGTCGCCATCCACAACGTGGCCGCTGCCGAGGCGATGGTGCTCGGCATGAAAGCGGGGCTGGATCCTGCGCTGGTGCTGAAAGTCGTGGCGGGCGGCGCCGGCGGCTCGCGCATGTTCCAGGTGCGCGGGCCGATGATGGTGAAAGGCGACTACTCCGACGCCACGATGAAAAACGAGGTGTGGCAGAAGGACATGACCATCATCGGCGACTTCGCGCGCGAACTCGACTGCCCGACGCCGCTGTTCGCCGCGAGCGCGCCGATCTACAACGCGGCGATGGCGATGGGCCTCGGAAAAGAAGATACCGGCGCGGTCTGCGCGGTGCTCGAAGCCATGGCCGGAAAGCCGCGCGCGAAAAGAAAACGCGCGCGGCGCTGAAGGGGTGCCGCCACAAGGCGGCGGGCTGTCACTCGATCTTGATGCCGGCTTCCTTGATGAGCTTGGCGTACTTCGCCATCTCGGACTTGATGAACGCGTTGAACTCCGCGGGCGTGTTGTAGACCGCCTCCACACCGAGGTCCGCGAATTTCTTCTTTACGTCCGCGTCCTGCATCGCCTTGACCAGGTCGGCGTGAAATTTGTCGGTGATCGCTTTGGACGTTCCCGCCGGCATGTAGACCCCCCACCAGTTCACCGCGACGAGGCCGGGCACGGCTTCCGCGCACGGCGGAAGCTCGGGCATGATCGGGCTGCGCGCGGCGCTGGTGAGACAGAGCGCCCGCGCCCTCCCGGCTTTGATGAACTGCATCGCAGGAAGCGAGTCCGAGAAAATGTACTGGATGTGTCCGGCCACCAGGTCTTGCACGCCGAGGATCCCCCCCTTGTACGGAACTTCGGTCGCCTTGATCCCGGTGATGTTCGCGTACATCGCGCCGGCAAGGTGGGAAATGCTCCCGGGGCCGCTCGTTCCATAGTTGAGCTTGCCTGGACTTGCTTTGGCAAGCACAGTCAGCTCGCTCAGCGACTGCGCGGGAACCCCCGGATTGACGATGAGAACGTTGGGCCCGGTCGCGATCAGGGAAATCGGGATGAAATCCTTCTCCACGTCGTACGGCACTTTCGTCAGCAGCGGGTTGACCGCGGCCGGGCCGATGTTGCCGACGACGAAACTGTAGCCGTCCGGCGCCTGCTTTGCCGCATAGTCCATGCCGATCGAGCCGGCTGCACCGGGCTTGCTCTCGACGATTACCGGCTGCCCCCAGACTTCGGACAGTTTCTGGCCGAACACGCGTGCCAGGAGATCCGAACTGCCCCCCGGCGGATAGGTGACGATGAGCTTGACCGGCTTGGTCGGCCAGGATTGGGCGAGCGCGCCGCCGCAAAGGAGCATCGCGACCATCACGTAAAACGCCTTGCGCATGATTTCCTCCTTGGTTTTGGGAAAGTGTACCCGAACTGCTGTTAACGATTCACGCCGGAATGTCTGCGGGCGGCGCAGGCGTTACTATTACGGCTTCACTCCGGAAGCTTGGCGGCTTCCGCTTCGAATAACGACAACAGGAACCCGAATGGCTCAATCGCTTCCCGGAATGAAACCCCGCGCCGACCAGACGCTCGCTCTCAACATGAAGCTCCTCTCGCATCACGAGCTGCAGGGCTTCGGCGGCATAGGCGAGGGCATGGGCATGCAGCTCACGCGAGACGGACGCAGGATCCTCTGGCTCGCGCACGAGTCGGCTCCGAAGAATTTCACCGCGGTGGACGTCACCGATCCGAGAAATCCACGCGTCGTGGTGCAGACCGAACTGCCGCACGCCAAGGTGCGCTCCAATTCACTGGACGTGGTCGGCGATGTGATGGCGGTCGCGTATCAGACGAGCGCGGTGAACACCAAGCCTGCGGGCTTCGACCTCTTCGACATCAGCACGCCGGAAAAGCCGAAGCTGATTTCGCATTTCGACGCTTCCGGACCGTATTCGCGCGGCGTGCACGCAGTGTGGTTCGTCGACGGCGAGTACGTACACATGGCATCGGGCGCTGCGGATTTCCAGCCGACGCATCCGTCGGACGATCAGTTCTACCGCATCATCGATGTGCGCAACCCCACGAAGCCCGTCGAAGCAGGGCGCTGGTGGCTGCCCGGCACGCGCGTCGGCGATTCGGTGCCGCCGCCCCTGCGCCATCCCAGGTTCGATTCGGGCAATCGCGCGCACAACACCAACGTCTTTCCGGAGCGCCCCGACCGCGCCTATGTCGGCTATATCGGCGGCGGAGCCGTGATCCTCGATATCGCCGACAAGTCGCGTCCGAAGCTGGTCGCGCACTGGAACTACTCGCCGCCGTTCACGGGTTTCACGCACACGGTGCTGCCGCTCCTGGGGCGCGATCTGCTCATCGTCAGCGACGAATGCGTTAGAAACGACGGCGAGGACTGGCCGAAGCTCGTCTGGGTGGTGGACGCGCGCGTCGAGACCAATCCGGTTCCGATCAGCACCTTTCCCATGCCTTATGACGCCTTTGTCCACCGTGGGGGACGTTTCGGCGCGCACAACCTGCATGAGAATCTACCGGTGCCCGGCTCGTGGAAATCGGAGAACATCATCGTCGGCACTTTCTTCAACGGCGGGGTGCGCGCCTTCGACGTGAGCAATCCCTATCAGCCTCAGGAGGTCGCCTATTTCGTGCCCGGCGCGCCCAAGCTTTCGCCCGCGGGCGCGATACAACTGAACGATGTCTACGTCGACGATCGCGGCCTGGTGTTCACCGTGGACCGCTTCGCCGGCGGCCTTTATACACTCGAGATGACGGTTTGACGCAAGGCGCGGCAAAGGCTCCCGATCCCCTGGCGGGCAGGCTGCCGGTCAGCCTGATCACGGGGTTTCTCGGCAGCGGCAAGACGACGCTGCTCAAGCATCTCCTGCGCGATCCCGGCATGAACCGGGCCGCCGTGATCATCAACGAGTTCGGCGAGGTCGGCATCGACCACGAGCTCGTCGCCTCGTCCTCCGAGAGCATGACGCTGCTGTCCAACGGCTGCCTGTGCTGCACCGTGCGCACCGATCTGCAGGAAACGCTGCGCGAGCTCTTCATCAAGCGCCGCGCGGGTGAGGTGATCGACTTCGATCGCGTGTTCGTCGAGACCACCGGGCTCGCCGATCCGGTGCCGGTGATGCATACGCTGCAGACCGACGGGATGCTGGGCGCGCAATACCGGCTCGATTGCGTGATCACGCTCGTCGATGCGGTGAACGGCATGGGCAACCTCGACACCATGCCCGAAGCAGCAAAGCAGGCCGCGGTCGCCGATCGCATCGTCATCACCAAGAGCGACATCGCGACACCCGGCGCGGTCGCCGCGCTCGAAGCCAGACTGGAGGCGATGAATCCCTACGCGGCACGCAGGGTGGCGGTGAACGGCGAAGTGGACGTGGCCTTTCTGCGCGACGTCGGACCGAAGAGCACGCGCGCCACGCCCAAGGAGCTCGATCGCTGGCTTGCGCCCTCGGGCGAAGCACCCGCCGAAGGCGCCTATCTCGGCAAGCGCGTGCGCACGGGAGCGCACGACGCCTCGATCCGCTCGTTCTGCCTCTGGTTCGAGAAACCCTTCACCTGGGACACGTTCACGGCCGCGGTGCAAGTGCTGACCTCGCTCCGCGGACCCGATCTGCTGCGCGTAAAAGGCCTGGTCAACGTCGCGGGCGAATCCGGGCCGGTGCTGGTGCAAGGCGCCCAGCATGTGTTTCACCCTCCGGTCACGCTGGATGCGTGGTCGGGCGAGGACCGGCGCTCGCGGCTCGTTTTCATCACGCGCAATCTTCCGCGGGAAGCGGTCGAAGCGCTTTTCGCTGCGGTGGGGACGCTATCCGCGCCGCGCAGCTGATCAGGCCGTGCGTGTCGCTGCTCATGCTTAGAGCTGTACCGGCGACCTCAATTGCGCGATCAATAAGGGGCGAGCTATGATCGGCTTCCCGCAAGGCGCACCCGGATCACAGGAACGCTCATGAACGCCAAGGAAACTTTTTCCCCGACGGTGCGCGCCGAATCCCCGGTCGCGAGCCCCGAGCAAAAGGAAATCTGGGGGAGCGACGCCATCGCGGCGGTGCTGCGCACGCTGGACATTCCTTTCCTCGCGCTGAATCCGGGGGCGAGCTACCGCGGATTGCACGACAGCATCGTCAATTACCTCGGCAACACGCGGCCGCAGATGCTGCTGTGCCTGCACGAGGAATCGGCGGTGGCGATCGCGCACGGCTACGCCAAAGTCACCGACCGGATGATGGGCGCGGTGGTGCACTCGAACGTCGGCCTGATGCACGCCAGCATGGCGATCTTCAACGCCTGGTGCGACCGCATCCCCATGCTCGTTCTGGGCGCGACCGGCCCCTGGGACGCGGCGAAGCGCCGTCCCTGGATCGACTGGATCCACACCGCTTCCGACCAGGCTGCGCTGGTGCGCGATTACACCAAGTGGGACAACCAGCCGGCCTCGGTGCCGGCGGCGTACGAGGCGATCCTGCGCGCCGCGCAGATCGCCAACACCGCGCCGCGCGGGCCGACCTACATCAATCTGGACGCCGGCCTGCAGGAAGCGAAAATCGGCGCGCTTCCGCCGCTTCCCGACGCAAAGCGCTATCGCGCGCCCGACCCGGTGTTGCCGGCCGGGCACCTCGTCGAAACCGCAGCGAAACTTCTCGCAGGCGCGAAACATCCGGTGATCCTCGCCGGACGCGTTTCCAGAAGCGAATCGTGCTGGAAAGAGCGCGTCGCGCTCGCAGAGAAGATCCACGCGCGCATCTTCACCGACATCAAGCTCGGTGCGGCGTTTCCGACCGACCATCCGCTGCACGCCGCACCGCCTGCGACCTTCCTCTCGCCCGACGCTGCGAAGTTGCTGCGCGAGGCCGATGTAGTGCTGTCGCTCGACTGGGTCGATCTTGCGGGCGTGATGAAAGCCGCCTGGGGTGCAGACCCGGTCGGCGCGAAGGTGATCCAGGTTTCGCCCGACGCGCACAGTCACCGCGGCTGGAGCATGGATTACCAGGGCTTGCCGGCGGTGGACGTCTACATGATGTGCGAGCCGGACGCGGTGGTGCCGCTGCTCCTCGACGCCGTGAAGCCGCGTCCCGGGGCGGTTGCGGTGAAACCCGCGCCTCTGCCGGATGCCGCGTCCGACGTGGTTTCGATCCGCACGCTCGCCGACGCCCTGAATGCGGCAACAAAAGACCTGGACGTCAGCATCACACGGCTGCCGCTCGGCTGGAACGGCGCCTACCGTCACTTCCGCCATCCGCTGGATTACATCGGCTCGGAGGGCGGCGGCGGCGTCGGCGCGGGGCCCGGAATCACCGTGGGTGCCGCGCTCGCGCTGAAGGACAGCGGCCGGCTTCCCGTCGCCATCATGGGCGACGGAGATTTCCTGATGGGCGCGACCGCGGTGTGGACCGCGGCGCACTACGGCATTCCCTGCCTGATCCTCGTCGCCAACAATCGTTCCTTCTTCAACGACGAGCTGCACCAGGAGCGCGTCGCGAAGGAGCGCTCGCGCCCGGTGGAGAACCGCTGGATCGGCCAGCGCATCAGCGGGCCGGACATCGACATCGCGATGATGGCGCGCGCGCAGGGCGCGGAAGGCATCGGCCCGGTCGCGAAGGCGTCGGAGCTGAAGCCCGCGATCGAGAAAGGAATCCAGGCGGTGCGGAACGGAGCGGTGTGCGTCGTCGACGTGCGCGTCGCCCCGGGATACGACACCAACATCAGCGCATCGGGCGCGAGCCAGAAGCGATAGATCGCCGCCAGCGCGACCGGCAAAGGGGACGAAATGCGAACGGCACGATCCTTGATCGTTTTGGTGTGTTGCGCCGGCCTCGCGCTTATTGCCGGCGAGACCCTAGCTCAAAGCGGGCCCTGGCCGAATCGGCCGATACGCTTCGTCGTGCCCCTGCCGCCCGGGGGTTCCCCCGACTATCTTTCGCGCCTTCTCGCGGAGCGCCTGCAGCCGGTGCTCGGCCAGCCGCTGGTGGTCGAGAACAAACCGGGCGCGGCGGGCAATATCGCGCGCGACTTCGTCGCAAAAGCGCCCGCCGACGGATACACCATCCTGATGTCGGAATCGGCGCACGTCATGAGCGCGGCCGTGGTGGCCAAGCTTCCTTACGATCCGATCAAGGACTTCGAGCCGATCTCGCTCGTAGCGACGATTCCATTCGGCTTGACCGTGAACTCGAGCATGCCGGTGCACACGCTGAAGGAATTCATCGCGTACACGAAATCGGCGCCGCGTCCGCTGACGTACGGCACCGCCGGCATCGGGGCGCCGCATCATTTCGCCGTCGAACTGCTGCGCTCCATGACGGGAATCGACGTCATTCACGTTCCCTACAAGGGCTCGGCGGGAATCATCCCTGCGCTGCTGTCCGGGGAGATCGATTTCACGATCGCGGCCGTCAATT
Source organism: Burkholderiales bacterium (assembly GCA_035317085.1). Lineage (GTDB taxonomy): Bacteria > Pseudomonadota > Gammaproteobacteria > Burkholderiales > SG8-39 > VBDM01. Next base: position 17,663 of record DATHHS010000075.1, on the reverse strand, counting down.
CGCTCCTGCCCCACTTCAAGTCGGGAAAGCTGCGTCCGATCGCGATGGCGGGATCGTCGCGTACGGCGATATTGCCCGACGTGCCGACGATCGCCGAAGCGGGCCCGCTCCCGGGCTATGCCGTGGACGTCTGGCTCGGGGTGATGGCGCCTGCCGGCACGCCGCGACCCATCATCGATCGGCTGAACACCGAGATCAACCGCGTCGTTCGCGATCCGCAGATCGTCAAGGAAAGGCTGAATACCGTCGGGCTCGAAGCAGTGGGAACGACGCCGGAGCAGCTGCTCGAGGTGATGAAGGCCGACCTCGTGAAGTACGCGAAGCTCGCCCGCGAGGCCCAGATCAAGCCGGAATAGCGCAGCGCTCCGGGGCGCCGCGAAGGAATTACGCCGCAGCCTTGCCGCGGTTCGTCTCGAATCCCGGCTCGCTCCCGAGGAGCGCCGCCGGCTTTTTCAGGTTCTCCTGCCAGAGCAGCGACTCCATGAAGATATTGAGCGGCTGGTCCTGAACGGTGAGCTCGTAGACGTAATCGTCGTACGAGGCGTGGTTGTGCACCGCCCAGCCCGGCGCGGAAAGCATGAGATCCCCTGCGGCCCATTCATAGCGATTGCCCGCAACCGTCGAATACCCTTTGCCCTGAAAATAGTAGTTGATCGCGGCGGAAACGTGGCGATGCGGCCTGTCGACGATCTTGGGCGGACGGATCGTCATGGTCGCGAAAAAATTCGGCGTGATGCCGTTGGTGCGCCCGGTGACGGGGTTGTACATCATGTAGAGGCGCCGCCCGGCGTACTCCTTGCCAAGAGCCTCGAGCTTGTCCAGCTCGCGCTTCACGTCTTTCCACAGGAAGTGCAAGGGCTTGGATACCACCGCTTCCGGATTGATGAGAATCTCGTACGGCATCAGCATGCCGCCGTCGGCACCGATGCGGATCATCCCGTAGGGACTCTTGCGACGCGGATCGCCGGATTGCGTTTTCTCCTCCGCGTCCTCTACCGGATGCAGCTCGGCGGCGGGCTCGTCCTCCGGAAGATAGACCTGCATGTGCTGAAGAAGAGGCGCGTTCGAATAGGTCAGGCGAACCTGAAGATCCTTGCCGTCGTTGACATGACGGTAGACCGCATAGGAAGGGTGGTTCCATACATCGTATTGCGCAAAGGCGATGCGTTTCCCGGCAACCAGCGTGTGGCCCGAGCCGCCGATGCAGAAATTCACTTCGGTGGCGTTGTGCCGAAACGCCGCGGTCTTTTCGCCCGGCTTCAGCACGGAGAGTTTCACCTGAATGCCCGGCGCAAAGCCCGGTGCATTGGTTTCGGCGAGCGGATGCACGATCAAGGACTCGCGACGGCCGTTTGACGGCCGGGACAGGCTCGCCAGCCGCTCGATCTCGGCATCGATTTCTTTTTTGGTGACGACGACCGGCGCCCAGTAATCGTTCTCATCTCGCGCTTCCTGTCCGGAGCGATCCAGAAACTGCCCCTGCATCTGCTGGAAGTCTTTTCTGAAGTCGTTCATGGCGAGCACTCCGATCGAGATCGAATCCTACTCCTTAAACGGCGCTTTTTGTCCGTGCCAGCCGCGGCTTTTGCTTCTTCGGCTGGGGAATGCCGCGACCCATGCCGCGCTCGCGCGCGCGCTTCACCAATTCCACCCCGAGCGCGAGGTCGGATATGCCCATGCCCATCGCCTTGAACAGCGACACATCGTCCGTGCCGGAGCGCCTGCGACCGGAGGCGATCAGCCCGGAGAGCGGCATCACTTCCTGCCACCCGGACGAAGAGTAGCGCGTCATGAACTCACGCGAGAGCTGCTGCACGCCGGGGAGATTGTCCACCGCGATCAGCGTGGCGCGCGTGAAGACATCCTGCGCAAATTCCTCCCGATCCGGCGCGATCGCGCCCACGGCGTTGAGGTGGGCGCCTTTTTCGAGCATTGCCGCGGTGAGGAAAGGCTGCGCGGCCCTCGTCACCAGTGTCACGATCTGTGCTCCTTCGCACGCATCGCCCACCGCGGCGCAGACTTCGGTCTCGATGCCGAATTCCTCGCGCGCCTTCGCCGCGAACGCCAGCCGCGCATCCTCGCGCGGGCTATGGACCCGCAGCCGCTCGATCGGCCGCACCGCGAGCATCGTGCCGACCTGGGCCAGCGCCTGTTTTCCCGTGCCGACGATTGCCATCACGGCGGCGTCCTCACGCGCCATCCAGTCTGCCGCGACGCCCGAGATGCCCCCTGTGCGTAAATTTCCCAGAGCAAAGGCCTCGATCACCGCAACGAGCAATCCGTCCTCGGCGCTCCATAGCAATAACAGCGGGCAAGTGCCGCCTTGTGTGTGAGTCCAGGTTTTGGTGCCCACCAGTGTCCCGAGCTTTGCGCCGATGGCGTGGAGGTTGTTCTTTCCATATTGCAGCAAGGTCTTCGTCATGTTCTGCGCTTCTCCGCGCGCTTCCTCGCGCAGCGCGGCTTCGAGAGCGGCGATCGCCTCCTTGAGGTCCATCAGCTGGACGACTTCGGCTTCGGTGATCCAGAGGGCGTCGGCGCTCATCTCAGATTTTGAAGGAGGTCAGCACCTGCTTGGGAAACAGCTCTTCGAGCTCGAGGCGACGGTGACACACGCCCTGCTCGAAGGCAAAATCGACGAAAGCCTGAAGCGTGGTGCGGTTCTTCTCCAGTCCATAAGGCCAGAAGTCTTCGCCGAACAGGCTTTTCATACGTTCGGTATATGGCACGAGCCAGGCGAGCGGCGCGTGCGACGCGGTGATGTCGGAGAGCCGTTCGATCGAACGGCTCTTGGCTTCTTCGAAAGCCTTGTAGAGATTCATCGCGAGCCAGGGGTGGCGCTCCAGCACCTCGGACTTGATGACGATCACATGCATGATGGGGAAAACCCCGGTCTTCTTGAAGTACGCCGCTTCGATCGCTTCGTAATCCGGAAACAGCCGCTGGATCCCGCGGCCGAAGTCGCGCGGCGGCCGTGCGGAAAGAACCGCATCGATGTCTTCAGCGAGCAGCATGTCGTTGAGCGAGCGCTTCGGCTCGGGGCGGAGCCGCACGCCCTTGGGCAATTTCAGCTTGACCTTCTCCACTCGCCCCGCCTGGTTCACGCCAGCCTGGACCCACTCGACCGAAGCGAGGGGCACTTTGGCTTGGTGAACAAGGTAGCCGCGAGCGTAGATGACCGCGGTCTGAGCCCACTCCGGAACCCCGATCCGCTTGCCCTTCAACTGCTCCGGCCGGGTAATCTTGCTGCCTTCACGCACGTAGATCATCGATTGGCGGAAGACCCGCGACGGAAACACGGGAATCGCCGTGATGCCCCTGTCTTCCTGTGACCGCAGGGACACGTACTTGCCCATGGACATTTCGGACACTTCCCATTCCCGGAAAAAGGTGAAGCGAAAGAACGCTTCCTCCGGAGGAAGGTAGAGCACGTTGAGGCTCACGCCCTGAACCGGTACACGGCCCGTGGCGACGTCGCGCGTGTGATCGTAATCGCCGATGGCGAGGGTCAAACCGACTTTCTCCACGGCTTCCCTACTCCTTGAGAAGCACCGCACCGTTTTCGATTTTTACGGCGTAAGTGCGAATGTCCTCGGTGCACGGCGCGCCCACCGCCTTGCCGGTCGCGATATGAAATTTTCCCTGGTGCAGCGGGCATTCGATTTCCTCGCCCTCGATGAAACCGTCGGCGAGGCTCGCCTGTCCGTGAGTGCAGGTGTCGTGCGTGGCGAAGATTTTTCCGCCGAGATTGTATAAGCACACCGGCTCCGCGCGGAGATTGACGAGCAGCGTTCCGTCTTCGGGAACGTCCAGGGCATTTGCAACTTTGATCCAGTTTTCGCTCATGTTCCTATAGGGGATAGATCAGGCTGTTGGGGACGAGAAGGCTGTCGAAGATGCAGAGCTTTTCCGCGAATTTTAACCTACCCTCCTCGACGACGAGCTTGTCGCGATATTGACCGGTGTTGAAGACACGCGTGAGCTCGTCTTGCAGCGTTTCCAGCGCGACATAGTTCGCGCGTACCTCCAGCACATCCTCCCTCCAGCCCAGCACGCGAAGGCCGCTGACCATTCGTCGCATGTAGCGCGGCGCGTACACGGAGGTCTTGCGAATTGCAGTGACCCGGTCGATGAGGTAGCCCTTGCTCTCGCAAAGCCAGGTCGCCAGCGGCAAGCCTCGCTCGAAGTTCTCGCGTGGGATGATCTTGTAGAGGCATTGTTCGACAAAAAACTCCGGCCATTCCTCGAACCGCTCTTCGTCCAGGCAGCCGGTATACGCGGCATAAAGCTCTTCCAGCTCCAGGCGCAGATCCCGGGAATTCAGGGAGAGATAGCGCTCTGCCGCAGTCATGACATTAAAAAGAACGAACGTTCGTTAATCACTATTTTGTTGATGGATACCATGAGGTTAAATATCCATAACCTGGCGATAGTAAGCGTAGAACGCCCGAATCACAGATTCCGTGACCATGTGCGGCTCGTCCTTCCAGTCTCGCCCGCCCATCTCCATAACTCCAGTTGCCTCGGGATAGGGAGCGACACCCTCCTGAGAGAATTTCATCACCTCGCTGTCGTCAATCGAAACGAACCCGGCCGGCCCCATGAGGTTCGCCTGCCGCAATCGTCGGCGGGTCATGTCCTCGTTGTCGTCGGCATAGCCGAAATACGTCCAGGCGAGCTCGAAGGAACCCGGGCCCCGGGTGATCAGCTGACGCATCGCCAGGGTATTCGACTGCTGCTGGATGATGAGGTTGGGCCAAAGGGTCGTCATCACCACGGTGTATTCGGAAAACTCGCGTACCGGCTCCAGAAGCGCCGCATCCTTCAGTTTGAAGTTGTCGATCAGCGATTTCATGTCGGCATTGTGTTCGGTTTTCTTCTGATCGCCTCTCCAGGAAATGAGCGCACCGTGGCGGCCGGTCGTGTCCATCTGTACCTTCGACGGCTGATCGGCGCGAAACAGTCCGAAGCTCACGAGAAAGACGTGCAGTAGACTCGCGTGGTAGGGATCCTTGATGTTCTCGAACATCAACTTCCAGTTGGCAGGTATCAGCTGCCGCGAGTAGCCGAGTACACGGAGTTCCCGGCCGTCGAACACACGGTCGAACAGCGCCAGCATCGAAGGGCCGAAATACTCTTCCAGCGGCTCCAGCTCCGGCGCAAACGAGGCGAAGATTACGCCGTGGCGGCGCGCCACTTTGAGCTTGCGCAGTCCGTGATTCTTCGGATCGAAATCAGCCGGCATCCCCCCTTGCTTTTTCACACCGCGCCGGAATGGCACGCCGATCAGGTTGCCTTTCAGGTCATAGGTCCACTGGTGGTAGGGACACATGAATTCCGGCGTGTTGCCGAGATGCTTTTGGCAGAATTGCACGCCCCGGTGAGCGCAGCGGTTCTCCACAACGTTGATCGAGCCCTCCAGATCGCGCACGACTACGACCGGTTTTTCGCCGATGAAAGTACGCTTGAAGTCGCCCGGCTGGGGGATTTCCGCCTCGAGCGCAACGTAGCTCCAGCTTGGGCCGGAGAAGATGCGCAGCTGTTCCCGCGCGTAGATTTCCCGATCCGAATAGATCCAGTACGGGATCCGGGAAATCCCCTCTTTGGGCCATACTTGACGCGCGCCCATGGATTCCTCTCTCTAGTGCGGGCGCAACCTGCTAGGAAACAGACCGCTTGCGGCGGAACTTGGACAGGAGATCGTCCAGGTGATCGTGACTCGAATAGCTGATGACCAGTTTCCCCGCGCCCTTTTTGCCCGGCTTGATCTCGCTTTTGGTTCCGATCTCTCCGGACAATTCTTCCTCGAGGCGCTCGATGTCGCGGTCGGTACCGGACCTGCGCCTGGCTTTAGCCGTGGGATGAAGGATGGCGTTGACCAGGTGCTCCGTCTGGCGCACCGAGAGCGCCTGGTCTGCAACGCGCCTGGCGAGGCTTTCCTGTTGTCGTCCGTCGAGCGCGAGAAGCGCACGCGCGTGTCCCATCTCCAGCTTTCCGTCGAAAACGAGCGCCTGGACCGCCTTCTGCAAATTCAGCAGCCTGAGCAGATTGGTGGTTGCGGTCCGGGAGCGGCCGATAGCTTCCGACGCCTCCTGGTGCGTAAGCTTGAACTCGCCGATCAGCCGCTGCACGCCACCGGCTTCTTCGAGCGGATTGAGATTTTCTCTCTGGATGTTCTCGACCAGCGCCATGGCGAGCGCCGAGGAGTCAGGTACGTCGCGGACAAGCGCCGGTACTTCCGCGAGACCGGCGATTTTCGCCGCGCGCCAGCGACGTTCGCCGGCAATGATTTCGTACCGGTCGCGCTCGACCGGTCGCACCAGAATAGGCTGCATCAGTCCCTGCTTCTTGATGGACGCCGCGAGCTCTTGAAGCGAGCTTTCGTCCATCTTCGTGCGCGGCTGGTAGCGCCCGCGCTGCAATTGATCGACACGCAGTGTGGCCTGCCGCTCGGAAATCGCTCCTCCCTCGCCATCTTTGTCGAGAAGAGCATCCAGCCCCCTGCCCAGTCCCTTGAGTTTCATCGGCATCTCCATTTCATGCGACTACGGCGATACCGTTCCGGGAAAGAATCTCGCCCGCCAAGGCGACATACGCTTGCGAGCCTTTGCATTCGCGATCGAGTTTCACGGCAGGCGCGCCGAAGCTTGGTGCTTCGGCCAGCCGGACATTGCGCGGAATTACGGTTTCATACACTTTCTTTCCGAAGTGCTCCTGCAACTGCGCCGACACCTGCTGTGCAAGCGCATTGCGAGGATCGTACATCGTCCGAAGCAGCCCCTCTATCTCGAGCTTCGGGTTCAGATGCTGCCGGATTTTCTTGATCGTGTTGACCAGATCGGAAAGTCCTTCAAGCGCGTAGTACTCGCATTGCATCGGGATCATTACCGCATCAGCCGCGACCAGTCCGTTCACGGTAAGCATGTTGAGTGCAGGAGGGCAGTCGAGCAGGATGAAATCGTACTTTCCGGCGATCGATTCGAGGGCGCTTTTCAAGCGCGATTCGCGGTGATCGAGGTCGACCAGTTCCACTTCCGCGCCTGCGAGATCGCGGTTGGCGGGAATCAGGTCGTAGCCGCCTGATTCCGATTTCAGGCGTGCGGAATCTGCAGTGGCCAATCCGAGCAGCACTTGATAGACCGAAGTCTTCAGAGTGCGCTTGTCGATGCCGCTCCCCATCGTGGCGTTGCCCTGCGGATCGAGATCAACCAGCAGCACGCGCATGCCGGACTGCCCGAGGCCCGCTGCGAGATTGACGCTGGTGGTGGTCTTTCCAACTCCACCTTTTTGATTGGTGATAGCGAGAATGCGCGTCATGCGCGCTCGATCAAAATCAAATGTCGTTTTGCACCGAGCCCCGGAACGACAAGAGAGTGTGCGTCTCGCAGGCGGAAGTCGGGCGGCAGGCGCTCGATCTCCTCGAAGGGATAGATGCCCTTCATCGCCGCGAACACACCGCCCGGCGCGAGCAAATGCCTTGTGAGCCCGATAAATTCGGCGATTTCGGCAAACGCGCGGGAAATGATGCAATCAAACTTTTCAGCAGGGTGCCAGGATTCGGCCCTCTCGCACACCACGCTAGCGTTTTTCAAGTGAAGATCGGCTGTCGCCTGCTTGAGGAAAGCCGCCTTCTTGTGATTGCTGTCGAGCAATGCGACTTGGGTAGCCGGCATCGCCACCGCCAGGGGAATCCCTGGAAGGCCGGCGCCGGTGCCGGCATCGAGGATGCGGACCTTGCCGGCTATGTAGGGGATCACCACGAGAGAGTCGAGTAAGTGGCCACTGACCATCTTAGCTCTGTCCCGTATAGCCGTTAAGTTGTAGATTTTATTCCACTTTTCTAGCAGTTCGAGGTACTGAATCAGCTTGCTCTTGGCCGCATGGCTTAGTGCAAGACCCAATTCCGCACACCCTTTTTCGAGCCGTCTGTTTGATTCAATCTGCGCGGGTCCCGCCGCCAATGTTGTCATGCGGCCGATCTTTCTGGCTTGCCCACTCCGCGCTTCAAATGGACGAGCAACAGCGAGATCGCGGCTGGGGTGACCCCCGAAATACGCGATGCCTGGCCGATAGTTTCTGGCCTGTGCTGGTTCAGTTTCTGCTGCACTTCGATCGATAGGCCGCGCACGCCACCATAGTCAAGACCAGTCGGCAGATTCATCGCTTCATAGCGCTCCTGGCGAGCAATTTCTTCGTGCTGACGGGTGACATATCCCTGATATTTGGCTTGGATCTCCACTTGCGAGCCGACGGTCGCATCCACGACGGGTGTGCCCTTCTCCGAAAGCTCCCCTAGGGACGCGTAGCTCACGCCCGGCCGCTTCAAAAGATCCATCAGCGAATACTCGCGCTCGATCTGCTTGCCCAGCACTCGCTCTGCGACGTCGGCAGGCAGAGACTTGGGGTTGACCCATGTGGACTTAAGCCGCTCCTGCTCGCCTTCAATCGCGTCGCGCTTGCGATTGAACGCGTCCCAGCGGGCATCGTCCACTACACCGAGCCTCCGGCCGATCTCGGTGAGTCGCAAATCCGCATTGTCCTCCCGCAACATGAGCCGGTATTCCGCGCGGCTGGTGAACATACGATACGGTTCGGAAACGCCGCGCGTGACGAGGTCATCGACTAGGACTCCGATGTAGGCTTCATCGCGCCGTGGGCACCAACCAGGTTCGCCCTTGGCGAACAAGGCCGCGTTGATACCGGCGAGAATCCCCTGCGCCGCCGCTTCCTCGTAGCCGGTAGTGCCGTTGATCTGCCCCGCGAAGAACAGGCCCGAGATCGACTTTGTTTCCAGCGATACTTTCAGATTGCGGGGATCGTAATAGTCGTACTCGATCGCGTAGCCCGGCCGCAGAATATGGGCCTGCTCCAGCCCACGGATGCTGCGCACCAGTTCGATCTGCACATCGAAAGGCAGACTCGTCGAGATTCCGTTTGGGTAAAACTCATGGGTGGTGAGCCCTTCGGGCTCGAGAAAAATCTGATGGCTTTCCTTGGAGGCAAATCGATGGATCTTGTCCTCGATCGAAGGGCAATAGCGCGGGCCGACTCCCTCGATCACCCCGGTGTACATCGGCGAACGGTCCAAGCCGCCGCGGATGATTTCGTGCGTATGTGAGTTGGTGTGGGTAATCCAGCAGGGAAGCTGACGAGGATGCATCCCCGGTGTTCCGACAAATGAAAAGACAGGCACGGGCTCATCACCTGGCTGAGCCTTCATGGCCGAAAAATCGATGCTGCGACCGTCCAGTCGAGGGGGGGTTCCGGTTTTCAAGCGGCCCACCGGGAGTTTCAGCTCGCGCAATCGCGCAGCGAGGCTGAGCGATGGCGGGTCACCCGCTCGACCGGCTTTGTAGTTCGACAACCCAATATGGACGAGCCCGGACAGAAAGGTGCCCGTTGTCAGCGCCACCACGCGGGCGGAAAAACGGACGCCGAGCTCAGTCACCACTCCTGCAACACGGTCACCGTCCAACACGAGGTCATCCACGGCCTGCTGAAACAGAGTCAAGTTAGGCTGATTCTCCAGCCGCGACCGAATCGCGCCCTTGTACAGCAGGCGGTCAGCCTGGGCGCGCGTCGCGCGAACCGCCGGGCCTTTGGACGAGTTCAGGATGCGAAACTGGATCCCCGCTTCGTCGGTGGCAATCGCCATGGCGCCGCCCAGCGCGTCCACCTCCTTGACGAGATGTCCCTTCCCGATACCCCCGATAGACGGGTTGCACGACATTTGACCCAGTGTCTCGATGTTGTGGGTCAGCAAAAGCGTCCGGCAACCGGCCCGTGCGGCCGCAAGGGCGGCCTCGGTCCCGGCGTGGCCACCACCGACCACGATGACATCAAACTGGGTGGGAAATTGCATTGCTTTGACCAAGAAAGCAGGCTGAAACCAAGCGAATATTAAAGGTATTCCGTAACCAGAGACAGCGTTTCAAACGGAAATATCCGGCGTCCAGATGAGGACTCGGCGCGAGAGGCAGGGAGTACTACGGATCAAGAAGGGTGTTTCACGTGGAACATCGCCCTGCCCACAGGCTTTCCACGCTAGCTACACAGCTTACTGACTTCAAATCCACAACTTACTAACAGGCTCCAACACCTATTTCATACAACCGATACGCCAGGCAGGGATGTTATGTCTCGTAACGAAAACAATCTCTTAAATACGCTACCCCTGGAAGCTCAACACCACCCTGGACTGGAATCTCAACCCAGGGAACGCCCGAGCGTTTCACGTCGTTCGGCAAGCTCACGCGGCAAACGGCTTCCCAGCAGCTCAAGCAATTCGTCCTGGAGCTTCAGCTCCCGCTTCCATTCGACCGGATCGACGGCACTCACACCCCTGAACTTGTCTTTGTCGAAGCTCTCGAGCCCTTTCCACTCTAAATCCGCGAAGTCGGGCACGTAACCGATGGGGGTCTTGGCCGCGTGACCCTTGCCTTGGCAGCGCTCCACGATCCATTTCAGCACGCGCAAGTTCTCGCCGAATCCCGGCCAGATGAATTTGCCGTTGGAATCAGTACGGAACCAGTTAACGCAGAAGATGCGCGGGCGTTTGGACACCGAACGACCGAGCTTGAGCCAGTGGTTGAAATAATCCCCCATGTTGTAGCCGACGAATGGAATCATCGCCATGGGATCGCGCCTGACGACTCCCACCTTCCCAGTGGCCGCCGCCGTGGTCTCCGAGCCCATGGTCGCCGCGATGTAGACACCCGAGTCCCAATCAAAGGCCTCGGCCACCAGTGGAACCGTATCAGAGCGTCGGCCTCCGAAGACGAAGGCCGATATCGGGACGCCCTGCGGATTCTCCCAATCCGAGTCGATCGATGGACACTGTGACGCAGCAACCGTGAATCGCGCGTTGGGGTGCGCGGCTTTCCGGCCGCAATCGGGCGTCCAGTCCTTTCCCTGCCAATCCATGAGTCTGGCGGGGGGCGTATCGGTCATTCCCTCCCACCACACGTCTCCTTCCGGGGTCATGGCCACGTTCGTGAATATCGTGTTGCTCCGGATCATAGTCATGCAGTTGGGATTGGTTTTCTCCGAAGTCCCTGGAGCAACACCGAAAAATCCCGATTCGGGGTTGATCGCGTAGAAGCGACCGTCCTTGCCAGGCTTTATCCATGCAATGTCTTCGCCTACGGTCGAGACCTTCCAACCTTTGAACGCCGGCGGTGGAATCAACATGGCGAAGTTCGTCTTCCCGCATGCCGAAGGAAATGCCGCGCTAATGTAGATCTTCTCGCCCGAAGGCGGGGTGACTCCGAGAATCAACATATGCTCGGCCAGCCAACCCTGCTCTTTCCCCATGATCGAGGCGATGCGAAGCGAAAAGCATTTCTTGCCGAGCAGCGCGTTTCCTCCATAGCCCGAACCGAACGACCATATTTCCTTGGTTTCAGGATAGTGAACGATATATCGGTGTTCCTTGCTGCACGGCCACCGGGCATCCTTCTGGCCAGGCGTAAGCGGCGCGCCGACTGAATGAATGCAGGGCACGAAGTGTCCGTTCTTCCCGAGGATTTCCCATACTTTCTTGTTCATGCGCGTCATGATGCGCATGCTGACGACCACGTAGGGCGAGTCGGTGAGTTCTATACCGATGTGGGCGATATGGGAGCCGAGCGGCCCCATGGAGAACGGAACCACATACAGCGTTCGGCCGCGCATGCAGCCGTCAAAGAGACTGTCCAGCTTCGCGCGCATTTCGCGGGGATCGACCCAGTTGTTCGTGGGACCCGCGTCTTCTTTCTGCTTAGAGCAGATGAAAGTCCGATCTTCGGTTCGCGCCACGTCATTGGGATCAGAAAGGGCAAGGAAGCAATTGGGCCGCAGCTTGGGATTCAGCGTCTTCAACATGCCCGACTCGACCATCTCGCCGCACAGGCGATCGTATTCCTGCTGCGAACCGTCACACCATTGAATCCGGTCGGGCTTCGTCAGCGCCGCTATCCGCGCGACCCATTCTTTGACCCCGCTGTGCTGAACGTAGCCCGGTGCGCCAATGTCAATAGCTGGAACGTAAGGTTGATTCATTCCGGGGCCTCGCGATGATGACCTTGGCGCCTTGCAAATCGGGGCCGCCGGTCGTGAAAGGACTTTAAGGGTGCGAACTCTACCACGATATAAGGAACACCGAAAATGCACCAAAAGCGCTAACCGCCAAAACCGAAACGTCCCGGCTACCCGCTAAAGGCACTCCTTATCCGTTTCGCAATCCGGAATACCGGCGCGGTCGTAGTTACGACAATGAGTACCCGGGCAACGTGTGCCGCGGTAACAAGAGGCACGCCCAGCTGCAGTACCTTGGCGGTGACGCACATTTCCGCCATGCCACCCGGAGCCGTTGCAAGCACCATTGTAGAGGTGGGGACCGCGCCAGCCAGCGCAATACCCCAAGCGAACAGGGCGGACATCAGGATGGCCAAGGCCACCGAAATGCATACCATGACAATAAACCGCGACGCGGTCCTGAGCGAGGCGGACTCGAAATTTGAGCCCAACGCGCATCCGAGCAGCAACTGCGCGGCGTTGGACAACCACACCGGAATCGCTGACAAACCCACCTCGTCAACTGTGAGGGCAATCGCCACCGCGAGCGGCCCCAGCATCCACGCGTTTGGTACGCCGGCCTTTGCGAGCAATGCGCCTCCTGCCGCCGCCATCGCGAGCAGCGCGAGCAGGCCTGCGACGTTGACATCGAGTCGCGCTGGGCTGTAGGGATCGGCACCATGCACGCCAAGCCACGTAAACAGAACCGGCACGAGCACGACCACAATCATTACACGCAGTGACTGTGCGAGCACCACGCGGTCGGATCGCGCCCCAAAACGTTCGCCCAGGATGGTCATTTCCGCTGCTCCGCCGGGGACGCTGGCGAAAAGTGCCGTGGTCCCATCGAGACCCGTGCTACGCGAAAGAAACCATCCACTCGCGTAAGCGAGGAGCACCGCGAACACTGCTGCCGCAATCAACAAATACCAGTGCGCTGCGACCTCGAGTGCCACCACTGGGGTGAAGTACAAGCCGAGTGCGCAGCCTATGATGACCTGTCCAATGGCTCTTCCTCCTTTGGGCGATGCAACGTGTGCACCGAAGAATTTCGCGCAAGCCATCGCGAGCAGGGGCCCAATCATCCACGGCAGTGGAGCGTGCAGCACGCTGAAAAGACCGCCGCCAGTGGCGCAAATAGCTAATCCAGTAAGAATCTGTTTGTGTTTCATCCTGGGCGGCCTAAGACCTGTTCGAGGAGACGGCAAGGCAAATTCGCATCCTCTATTTTCCGACGCAAAAGCGAGAGAAGATTTGCCCCAGCAGGTCGTCTGCGGTGAACTCTCCGATAATTCCGTTGAGCTCCGTGTGCGCAAGTCGAAGTTCCTCGGCAAACAATTCGCTCTGTTGTATCGCGCCCGCAGCTCTATCAAGGGCGTCGGCGACGTGCTCCAAGGCTACAAGATGCCGTTCGCGCGCCATAAATACGTCCTCTCCCCCAGACTGCCACCCGGCGAGCCTGAGAAGAATGGTTCGCAGGGTATCCACCCCGCTCCCGGTTTTGGCCGAGAGATAAATGCGCTGGCTCTGCTCGACCTCTTCGGCCCCTGACGCGTGGTCCGCGATGTCGATCTTATTGAATACCGTGACGAGTTTCGGCTTTCCGGGCAGTCGCGCGACGATGGCCCGATCGGAGTCCGTAACGCCCACACGCACGTCCACAACCAGAAGCAGTACATCAGCGCGTTCAATAGCCTCCCAAGCGCGAGAGATGCCGATTGCTTCAACTTTATCGGCAGTGTCGCGCAGGCCCGCCGTGTCGATAATGTTTATGGGCACGCCATCAATCTGAATGGTCTGGCGCACGGCATCGCGGGTCGTGCCGGGAATTTCGGTCACGATAGCCAGTTCCTCTCCGGCGAGCCGGTTGAGAAGCGAGGATTTTCCTACATTGGGCTGACCTGCCAGTACGACCTGGAGCCCGTTGCGCAATACAGCGCCCTGCCGACCGCGTACAAGCGAATGGTTTACCTCGTCCCGCAGTTGCTTCAGACGCCCCTGCGCATCCTCGCGGTCAACGGGGTCGATTTCCTCCTCGGGAAAATCCAGCGTCGCTTCAACCAGTGCGCGCAACTCAACGAGCCGCTTCGAGAAGCTTCCGATGAGCTCGGACAATTCGCCTCGCAAAGAGCGCAGCGCGCAGCGCGCTGCGGCTTCGGTGGCCGCCTCAATGAGGTCGGCCACGGCCTCGGCCTGCGCGAGATCGAGCTTGTCATTCAGAAAGGCGCGGCGCGTGAATTCCCCGGGCTCAGCTAGACGCGCTCCGAGTTCGACGCATCGCCGCAGGACCATCTGTAAAACCACCGGCCCGCCGTGACCATGCAGTTCTAGTACGTCCTCGCCCGTGTACGAGGCCGGCGCACGAAAAAAAAGCGCTATGCCATCGTCGATCGGCTCGCCAGCAGCGCCGCGGAATATTGTTCGTGTAGCTAGACGCCCCTCTGGAATACTGCCTAGCAGCGCAGTCGTGAGTGTCTCGATATTCTTCCCCGAAACACGCACTATCCCGATGCCAGCTCGCCCTGTCGCGGTTGCGACCGCAGCGATCGTGTCGCTCACGGACGGCCCTGCCATGTGATTGCTTTTCAGGCGTTTCCCACAGACGTTACCCGCTGACGACTCAGACGTTGCTTACAGTTTTGCGCCCGCGGGCGTTTTTGCCCCACCAATCATGCGCGTGATCTGCCATTGTTGCAGGATGGACAGGATATTGTTTACGAGCCAGTAGAGGACCAGGCCAGAGGGGAAAAAATAGAACATCACCCCGAACGCAAACGGCATGATCATCATCACCTTGGCTTGAACGGGGTCGGGCGGCGTCGGGTTCAGCTTGGTTTGAACGATCATCGACGCCATCATCAAGGTCGGAAGCACGTACCAGGGATCGGCCGCCGAAAGATCCTTGATCCAGAGATAGAACGGCGCGTGGCGCAACTCCACGCTTTCCAGAAGCACCCAGTAGAGCGCGATGAATACCGGAATCTGTACCAGAATCGGCAGACAGCCACCGAGCGGGTTGATTTTCTCGGTTTTGTAAAGATCCATCATCGCCTGATTCATTTTCATCTTGTCGTCGCCGTACTGCTCGCGGAGCTTCGTAAGTCTCGGCGTCACCAACTTCATTTTTGCCATCGAGCGATAACTCGCCGCCGACAGCGGGAAAAAGATCAGCTTGATGACCACGGTCAGAAGGATGATGGCCAAGCCCCAGTTGCCCAGCCACCCGTGGAAGCGCTCCAGCACCCAGAATAGCGGTACCGAAATTACGGACAACCTTCCGTAGTCCACCACCAGCTCCAGTCCGGGCGCGACCGCCTTGAGGTGGTCCTGGTATTGCGGCCCGGCATAGAGCTGGACTGTGACGCTCGCGGCGGCACCCGGCTCGACCGGTCCAACCGGCACCTTCACGCCTACCGAGTAAAAGTCGTCGGCCAGCTTGCTCGCGTAGAAATCGCGTTGAATCTTATCCGGCGGCAGAAGAGCGGCCACAAAATAGTGCTGGACGATTGCAATCCAGCCATCATCGGACTTTTTCGACGAAAGCTTTCCCTTGTCGATATCACTGAAGTCCACCTTCTGAAACTTGTCTTGCTCGGTATACAGTGCGGCCCCCGTATAGGTTTTCGCCATGTGCGGATCACCCGCCGGGGCGTTCCCGTCGCGCGTGAGCTGAAAATAGGCGGAGCTGGAGATCGGTGCCGACGTGCCATTCCGGATCTGCTCGGTGATGTCGATCTGGTAACCGGCTCGATGGAAGGTGAGGGTTTTTGTCACCTTCACTCCCTCCGGAGTGCTCGCCTCGAGCCGCACCTCCAGTTTGTCTATACCTGGCGCAAGCGTTGTTGGCCCTGAGGCGACAAGCTTGAAGAGCGTCCTGTGAAAGGGCAGGCCCCCGGTCAGGCCGCTCTGGACGGCGTACCGATGTTCAGGTCCGAGCAGCACCAGGTTCTTGCTCTCATCACGGGTATCCTTGTGCTCAAGAAACTCCAGGTAGACGAGGTCGCCACCTAAGGTATCAATCTCAGCGGCTATGTTGTCGGTGAGCACCCGCACGCGTTCGGGCTTCCCGCCTGGAGGCGTGCTGACCGCCGGGATTGAATCTCCGCTCACTGGCGCAGCGGGCGTTCCAGCGGGTGTTCCGGAGGCACTCGGCGCCGGGGCCGCGGTGGGCGAAGCCGATACTGCCGCAGACGCAGGAGGACGGTGTTCCTTCTGCCACGCCTCCCAAAGGAGCAGCAAAGAGAAGAAAAACACGAAGAACAGGATCAGACGTTGAATATCCATCGAGAGAGCATTCCCGCTAGGGGACCGGGTCATACCCACCGGGGTGCCAGGGATGGCAGCGTGTCAAACGCTTGAGCGCGAGCCAAACCCCATGCGCCGTGCCATGCCGTTCGAGCGCTTCCAGCGCGTATGCCGAGCAGGAGGGATGGAAGCGGCAATGCATGCCCAACATCGGGCTTATGCCGTTGCGATATCCCTTCACAATGAGCGACAACACTTTACTCACGACCATTTCGCCAGGCAATCCTCAACTTCCGCCAGCAAAACCGTACTAGCGGTCAATCGAATCAGAATATCGCGACTTCCCAGCCGCACTTGTCGGCCCCGAAACAACTCCCTCAACCCGCGCTTCACCCGATTGCGATCCACCGCGCGCGGAAAGACACGTTTGGGAACGATTAGGCCTAACCTGGGAACACCGAGCGCGTTCGCCTTAAATAAGACGCTGAACCCGGGGTGCTTGAAAGACCGCCCGCCAGCAAGCAAGGCAGCGATGTCCGCTGTTCCGAGCCGCTGATCCCGAGTGAAACGCCTACGATCGCTCAAACGCTCAAACGAGCACGCCCTTTGGCGCGCCGCGCTCGAATCACAGCCCGTCCTCCGCGCGTTCGCATGCGAACAAGAAACCCGTGGGTGCGCTTCCGGCGAACCACAGAAGGTTGAAAGGTGCGTTTCATTAGGGATAGACCTCAGACCAACGTAACCCTCGATTAGACGATATTTTAGCTAGAACTGTCAAAGAATTGAGCCTGCAGATAGTGGGTCACTGACCCATTACCTGCCTGCAAGTAGTGGCTTAGCTGACCCACTATCCGCCGTTCCTGGCTGTGGATAACTCACTGGAAAGCAGGTAAACTGTGGGCGCTGTTCCCTCCGAACCGAGCCTTATAAAAGTCCATGCAGGGTTTCTGGGCCTCGTGCCTAATCCGTTTAGAAAAAGAGCTTCCGGCTCAACAGTTTAATACTTGGATACGACCCTTAAAACTAGACTCTTCAGCCGCGCCCTCAGGGGAGCTGCGGCTGCTCGCACCTAATCGCTTTGTGCTGCAGTGGGTGAAGGAGCGGTTTGTGCCTCGTATCGAGACGATGGGTGCGGAATTTTTTTCTTCGCCTATCCGCGTTTCACTCTCTCTTGAAGTGCCGAACGCGGCGGAACCGCTCACAAGCTCCGCGCCCGCCGCACGTACTCCGCGCGTCCAAGCACCCAAAGCGCCGCATGCGGAACGATCGAGTCTCATAACCGAGTTCAGTTTCGAAGGGTTTGTCACCGGCAAAGCCAACCAACTTGCACGCGCGGCCGCGCTGCAAGTCGCCGAGCATCCCGGAAC
>DATHHS010000074.1:0-14262 GCA_035317085.1 Burkholderiales bacterium | reverse complement strand
GTTGGGGCGGCAGGCTTGTGCGCCACCCTCGCCGCGGCCAGGGCGGGCAAGCGTTTGCTGCTCGCGAACAAGGAAGCTCTGGTCGTCGCCGGTCCGGTCTTCATGGAGGCGGTGCGCGCTGGCGGCGCGATGCTGTTGCCGATCGACAGCGAACACAACGCGATATTTCAATGCCTGCCGCCGTTCGCCACGGGCGAGCTCGCCGCGAAAGGAATCCGCAGGATCCTTCTCACCGGATCGGGGGGGCCGTTCAGGGCGCGCGCACGCGCGGAACTGCACCGCGTGACTCCCGACGAGGCCTGTGCTCATCCGAACTGGGTCATGGGACGCAAGATCTCGGTGGATTCCGCGACCATGATGAACAAGGGCCTGGAGGTGATCGAAGCGCACTGGCTGTTCGGCGTGGGTCCGGAGCAGATCCAGGTGGTCATTCATCCGCAGAGCGTGGTGCATTCAATGGTCGAGTACGCAGACGGTTCGGTGATCGCCCAGCTCGGGCACCCGGACATGCGCACGCCGATCGCCCAGGCACTCGCCTATCCGGAGCGCATCGATGCCGGAGTGCCGCCGCTCGATTTCTTCAGGATCGGCGCCTTGAGTTTCGAGCAGCCTGATTTCGAGCGCTTTCCCGCGCTGAACCTCGCTTATGCGGCGCTCAGAAGCGGAGGAGCCGCACCGGCCACGCTCAACGCGGCCAACGAGGTCGCGGTCGCCGCGTTTCTCGAAGGCCGGTTGCCGTTTTTGCGGATCACCGCAGTCATCGAGGAAACGCTCGCCGGCCTTCCTGCAAGTCCGCTTGCCACGCTCGAGGATGTCCTCGCCGCCGACGCGACAGCCCGTGTTTGGGCGAACCAGATCGTCACGCAACTGAAATCCCACGCCGCATGAATCTCGCGATCACCGTCATAGCCTTCGTCGTCGCACTCGGCGTGCTGATCGTATTTCACGAGCTCGGACACTACGCGGTCGCGCGCCTGTTCGGAGTGAAAGTGCTGCGTTTCTCGATCGGTTTCGGAAGGGTCCTGTGGCGGACACAGCGCGGTGAGGACCAGACCGAGTGGGCGATCGCGGTACTGCCCCTCGGCGGCTACGTGAAAATGCTCGACGAACACGAGGCGCCGGTGGCTCCGCATGAGGCGCACCGTGCGTTCAATCGCCAGAGCGTCTGGCGGCGCATCGCAATCGTTGTCGCGGGACCCGTCGCGAATTTCCTGCTGGCCATCGTGTTTTACTGGGGGCTTTTCGTAGGCGGAGTGCAGGAGGCGAAGCCCATCGTCGGAGCGCCGGAAGCAGGAACCGTTGCCGAGGCGAGCGGCCTTGCGCGCGGCGAGACGATCCTGAAGATCAACGGGGAGCCCGTCCCAAGCTGGCAGCAGGTGCGCTGGCGTCTGCTGCAGCTCGCGGTGGAAAAACAATCGGCGCAGCTCGAGGTGATCGACGAAAAAGGGCGGCTCAACTGGCGCATCCTGGATCTGTCCGGCTTCGATCTCGAAGGATTCGACAGCGATCCGCTCGCCCGTTTGGGATTGCGACTTAACCGGCCCGATGTCGCACCCGTGATCGGCAAGGTCGTGCCGGGAAGCGTCGCGGAGGAAGCGGGATTGCGCCCGGGAGATCGCGTTGTATCGATCGACGATGTCCGGGCTCGCGTCTGGGAAGATGTCGTAAGCGCCGTTCGGGCGCGACCCGGCGAATCCCTGAAACTGGGCGTCGTCCGCGGCTCAGACAAGCTCGACATCCGGCTGAAGCCGGAAGCAGTGCAACAGAACGGCTCGCGCTTCGGCCGCATAGGAGCGGCGCCTCAGCTCGACCCCGAGGCTATGAAGGATCTCGTGACGACGGTGCGCTATTCGCCGGTGACGGCGCTCGGAATGGCGCTCGAGCGAACCTGGGAAATGTCGGCATTCAGTCTCAAGATGCTCGGCAAAATGGTGATCGGCCAGGTGTCCTGGAGGAATCTAAGCGGACCGGTGACCATTGCCGACTACGCCGGCCAGTCGGCGCAGCTCGGAATCGGCGCTTACGTGTCGTTCCTCGCGCTCATCAGCATCAGCCTCGGTGTGCTCAACCTGCTGCCGATACCCTTATTGGACGGAGGGCACTTGCTGTATTATGTCGTCGAGATTTTCAAGGGCAGCCCGGTTTCAGAGCGAACGATGGAATTGGGCCAGCGTCTGGGGCTGAGCTTGCTTCTATTCCTGATGGCGTTCGCCATCTATAACGACTTCAGCCGCCTGTTGGCGGGTTAATAATCCCTTCAGTGAAAAACGCGCTGCGAGTCGCGATCTTCCTGCTCGTGCTCGCCCAGCCGGCGTGGGGACGCGAGCCTTTCGTCGTGCGGGATATTCGCGTCGAAGGAATCCAGCGAATCGAGGCGGGTACGGTTTTCAACTATCTGCCGGTGAAAGTCGGCGACACGATGACCGACGAGAAGGCCGCGGCCGCGATTCGCGCATTGTTCGCCACCGGCTTCTTTCGGGACGTGAGGCTGGAGGTCCAGGGGGGCTTGCTGATCGTGGGTGTCGAAGAGCGGCCGGCAATCGCTTCGATCGACTTCTCGGGCATGAAGGAATTCGAAAAAGACAAGGTCAAGCAGGGATTGCGCGACGTCGGATTTCAGGATGGCCGTATTTTCGACCGTGCCCTGCTCGACCAGGCCGAACAGGAGCTCAAGCGTCAGTACCTGACCCGCGCTCTCTATGCCGTGGAGATAACGACGACCGTCACGCCACTCGAGCGCAACCGGGTCGCGATCAATTTCAGCATGAACGAGGGCGAGGCCGCGAAGATCAAGAGGATCAATATCGTCGGCAATCGTGCATTTTCGGAGAGCGAGCTGCAGGCCGTAATCCAGTTGCGGACCCCGGGGCTTTTCACGTGGTTCAGCAAAAACGACCAATACTCCAGGCAGAAACTGCAGGCAGACCTCGAATCCCTGCGCTCCTACTACCTCAACAACGGCTATCTCGAATTCAACATCGATTCCACTCAGGTTTCGATCACCCCCGACCGTCACGATATCTATATCACGGCGAACATCACCGAGGGCGAGAAATACACAGTGGCCAACGTGAAGCTCGGAGGCGATCTGCTCGTCCCGGAGGACGAGCTCCGCGCGTTGATCACGCTCAAACCGGGGGATACTTTCTCCAGGGAAAAGCTGACCGACTCGACCAAGGCCATTTCCGACAGACTCGGACGCGACGGCTATGCCTTCGCCAATGTCAACGCGACTCCTGACATCAACAAGGAAAAGCGCGAAGTCAGTTTCACGTTTCTGGTCGATCCGGGACGGCGTGTCTATGTCCGGCGGATCAACGTCGTCGGCAACACGCGCACGCGCGACGAGGTCGTGCGTCGCGAGATGCGCCAGTTCGAGGGCAGTTTTTTCGACAGCCAGAAACTCCAGCTTTCGAAGCAGCGGATCGACAAGACCGGCTTCTTCAGCGAAGTCAACGTCGAGACTCCGGCGGTTCCCGGAACGACCGACCAGGTGGATGTGACCGTTCGGGTCAAGGAGAAGCCGACCGGTGCGCTTATGCTGGGCATAGGCTTCTCCAATATCGACAAAGTCATCCTCCAGACCTCGATCCAGCAGAGCAATTTTTTCGGAACCGGCAATACCCTGGGCGCGCAGGTCGCCCTGGGATCGGTCAACAAGGTCGCCTCGATTTCGTTTACCGACCCTTACTACACGATCGACGGCGTCAGCCGCGGTTTCGATTTGTATCGGCGCGACCTGGACGCGACCAACCTCGGGCTGGGCGACTACAGGACCAGCACGCTCGGAGCCGCCGTCCGCTTCGGAGTGCCTTTTACCGAGTACGACACCTTGTTTTTCGGCCTGGGAATGGAGCGTACTCGACTCTTCCTCGCCGGCGACAGTCCGCAGCGCTACCTCGACTTCGCGAACCAGTTCGGAACCACTTATCTCGCGCTGATCAGCACCGCCGGCTGGGTACGCGATACGCGCGACAGCTTCATCTGGCCGACGAAGGGGCACCTGGAACGTGCCACCCTGGAGGTCGGGACGCAGCCCGGGGACCTGGAATACTGGAAGTATTCCTATAGCCATCAGTATTTCTACCCGTACTCGCGCGACTTCACTCTGGTGTTGAGCGGAGAGCTCGACGCCGGCGATGGATATGGCGGGAGGCCGCTGCCGTTTTTCAAGAACTACTATTCCGGCGGCATCGGCAGCGTGCGCGGATACCGAACCGCGTCGCTGGGCGCGCGTGATATCGACGGGAGCTTCCTGGGCGGGAACCGGAAGATCAATACGTCGGCCGAGCTGTTGTTTCCGGTCCCGGGCACTACGCTCGATCGTTCCATGCGGCTCGGGGTTTTCGTCGACGGCGGGCAAGTCTACGCGGCTACGGACAAGTTCGACCTGTCGCAAATGCGTGCTGCGTGGGGCATGAGCTTTGCATGGAACTCTCCGGTCGGGCCGATGAAAATCAGCATTGCGAAGCCCTTGAACGACAAGCCCGGAGACAACATCCAGAACATACAGTTCACGCTTGGCACCGTATTCTGACAGCCCGGTATAATCTTTTTTCGAGACCGATTTCTGGCAGGAGAACGCACTTGAACGAACGATCTTTTATCCGCTGGACTCTTGCGGCGCTCGCTTTGGCCGCCGGTCCTGCCTTGGCCCAGAGCATGGGGTTTGTCAGCCTGGAGCGGATACTGCGAGAGGCGCCTGCGGCGCAGCGCGCCCAAAAGAAATTGGAGCAGGAATTCTCCCAGCGCGCGGCGGAGCTTTCCAAAACCTCCGAGCAGCTGAAGAAAATGCAGGAGAACCTGGAGAAAAATGCCGTGACGATGCCCGAGTCCGAGCGGCAGAAGCGCGAACGGGAATTCGGCGACCTCAGCCGGGATTTCCAGCGCAGGCAGCGCGAATTCAACGAAGATCTTGGACATCGCCGCAAGGAAGAGTTCGACGTGGTCGTCGAGCGCGCCAACCGCGCCGTCAGGCAGATTGCCGAGGCGGAGAAACTCGATATCGTCTTTCAGAATGAACAGGTCGTGTGGGCGAGCGCCCGCATCGACATCACCGAAAAAGTGATCAAGGCGCTCGACGATAGTGGCGCGGGCAAGTAGCTGTCCGCGCATCCGCAAAGAGGCACAAGGGGACGGTCATTTTCGGCGTCGTTCGCTCAGGCTTGCAACGGCCCGTCGGGCTTCCGCAGAACGGCGACTTACCGTGACGCAATCCATATCGCGCACTTACCGGCTTGGTGAAATCGTCGCGAAGCTCGGCGGCGAGCTCATCGGCGACCCCGATGCCGAGGTTCGGCGAATCGCCACGCTGGAGAGCGCCCGTCCGGGCGACCTTTGCTTCCTTTCACATGCCCGCTACCGCGCGCAACTGCGCGACACCCGCGCCTCGGCCGTGATTCTGGCGCGCGAAGAGCGGGACGCGACAAACCTGCCCAGGATCCTGTGCGAAGACCCTTATCTCTACTACGCCCGGGCGGCGCAGTTGCTCGCCTCCGAGAGCCGCCCCGCTCCGGGAGTCCACGCGCGCGCCGTGGTCGAAGCGGGCGCCGAAATTCCGGTGTCTGCCGCGGTCGGACCCGGCTGCCATATCGGCCGCGGGGCGCGACTGGGTGAGCGCGTCGTGATCGAAGCCAACTGCACGATCGGCGAAGACGCGCAGATCGGCGAGGACAGCCGCCTGGGACCTTCGGTCGTGGTCTATGCCCGCTGCGTCATCGGCAAGCGCGCGGTGATCCACGCCGGCGCGGTCATCGGGGCCGACGGATTCGGCATGGCGCCCGATGCCGGACGCTGGATCAAGATCCCGCAAACGGGGCGCACCGTCATAGGCGACGACGTCGAGATCGGCGCCAACACCACGATCGACCGCGGCGCGCTCGACGATACCGTGATCGAGGACGGCGTCAAGCTCGACAACCAGATCCAGATCGGCCATAACGTACGCATCGGTGCGCACACCGCGATGGCCGCCTTTGCGGGCGTTGCGGGAAGCACGCGTATCGGAGCGCACTGCGCCATCGGCGGTGCGTCACGCATCTGGGGCCATTTGACGATCGCCGACCACGTGACGATCTCCGCCGTAGCGAACATCACGAAGTCCATCACCAGTGCGGGCTCCTATACCGGCGTGCTGCCCTCTGCGCCCAGCCGCGAGTGGGCGAAAACGGTGGCGCATCTGCACGGCCTTGAGCGGCTCGTGAAACGTGTGCGCGAGTTGGAAGAACGACTCTCCAAACCGAAAAAGAGAAAGAGGTAGGCGATGGACGCAAAAAAAGACGAAGAGATGGACATCCGCGCGATCCTGGAGCACCTGCCGCACCGCCATCCCATGCTTCTGGTGGATCGAGTGCTCGAATGCGAGCCTGGAAAACGGCTCCTCGCGCTCAAGAACGTCACCATGAATGAGCCGTACTTTACCGGGCATTTTCCGCATTATCCGGTGATGCCCGGGGTCATGATCATCGAAGCGCTCGCACAGGCTGCCGCGCTGCTGTCGTTCCGGACGCAGGGAACCAAGCCGGACAATCAATCGGTGTATTACTTCGTGGGTATCGACGAGGCGCGGTTCAAACGTCCCGTCGTTCCCGGCGACCAACTCCTGCTGGAAGTCACCTTCCTGCGCAGCGCGCAAGGACTGTGGAAATTCGGCGCCCAGGCGCGTGTCGGCGACGTGGTTGCCGCCGAAGCGAAGATCCTGTGCACGCTGCGCCCGATATGATCCATCCGACCGCCATCGTCCATTCCGGAGCGAAGCTGGCTCCGGGAGTGTCGGTGGGCCCGTATTCGCTCATTGGAGAGCATGTCGAGATAGGCGAAGGGACTTCGATAGGGTCCCACGTCGTCATCGAGGGGCGGACCCGCATCGGGGCGCACAACCGGATTTCCGGGTTCAGTTCGATCGGCGGGCCGCCCCAGGACAAGAAATACGCTGGTGAGCCGACTGCGCTGGAGATCGGCGACCGCAATACCATCCGCGAGTACTGCACGTTCAGTTGCGGCACGGCGCAGGACGTGGGGGTGACGCGAATCGGGAGCGATAACTGGATCATGGCGTACGTTCATATCGCCCACGACTGCCAGGTTGGAAACCACACGATATTCGCCAACGTCGCCACGCTCGCCGGTCACGTTCAGGTCGGTGACCATGCGG
The DNA here is from genome assembly GCA_035317085.1 of Burkholderiales bacterium. Classification (GTDB taxonomy): domain Bacteria; phylum Pseudomonadota; class Gammaproteobacteria; order Burkholderiales; family SG8-39; genus VBDM01. Next base: position 7,109 of record DATHHS010000074.1, on the reverse strand, counting down.
TGCTCGGAGGGTTTACCGGAGCGCATCAGTTCGTCTCGATCGGCGCGCATGCGATCACCGGGGTCGCGACGGTGCTGTTGCAGGATCTGCCTCCCTACGTCATGGCCGCGGGCAATACCGCGAAACCGTTCGGGATCAACGCCGAAGGCCTCAAGCGGCGCGGGTTCAGCACGGAAAAAATCACGGCGATCAAGCGCGCCTACAAGACGCTCTACCGCTCGGGCCTGGGACTGAAGGAAGCACGCGCCAAGATCGCGACTCAGGCGCGGAAGTGGCCCGAGCTGCAACTGCTGGTCGATTTCCTCGACCAATCGCAGCGGGGCATCGTCCGCTAATCGGTGGCGAACGAACCGATCGTCGTAGGCATCGTCGCGGGGGAAGCCTCCGGGGATTTTCTCGGCGCGCATCTCATCGCCGCCTTGCGCAAGCGCGTGCCGGGCTTGCGCTTCGTCGGGATCGGCGGTCCGAAGATGGCCGCGGCGGGGCTCGATCCGTGGTTCCCGATGGAAAAGCTCGCAGTGCGCGGCTATGTCGAAGTGCTGCGGCACTTTGCGGAAATCTTTTCGATCCGCCGGGAGCTCTTCCGGAAGCTCGTCGCGGCAAAGCCGAGGTTTTTCATCGGTATCGACGCTCCGGATTTCAACTTGCCGCTCGAGCGCAGGCTGAAGCGGGCCGGCGTTCCGACCGTCCACTACGTGAGTCCCTCTCTGTGGGCATGGCGCGGCAAGCGCATGTCCGCCATTGCGGCTTCGGTCAGCAAGATGCTGGTGTTGTTCCCGTTCGAAGAGCCGCTCTACCGCGCCGCGGGCGTGCCGGTGGCCTATGTCGGCCATCCGCTTGCGGATATCGCGCCGGCGGAGGACGAGACCGCGGCGGCAAGAGAGCAGTTGCGTTTGTCCGCCGCACGCAAGGTCATCGCGCTTTTGCCGGGCAGCCGGCAATCGGAAGTGCGCTACATGGCCGCGACCTTCGTGCACGCCGCCAAGCTGATCGCGGCGCGGCAGCCCGCGGTGCATTTTCTGGTGCCGCTGGTGAGCCGTGAAACGCGCGCCATTTTCGAAGAAGCCGTGTACGCGGCGGATGCGGGGGACCTGACGCTCACCATTCTTTTCGGCCACGCTCGCGAAGCCATCGCGGCCTGCGACGTTGCCCTGGTCGCCAGCGGAACGGCGACCCTGGAGACGGCGCTCGCCAGGAAGCCCATGGTGATCACCTACAAGATGGCCGCGCTGACTTATCGTCTGATGTCGAAAATGGGCTATTTGCCCTGGGTCGGATTGCCCAACATCATCGCCGGAGAATTTCTCGTTCCGGAAATTCTGCAGGACGAGGCAACGCCCGAGAATCTGTCCCAGGCGGTATTGAATTCTCTCAACGATCCCGTGGTCAACCGCCGGCTTCCGGAACGCTTCGAGCAGATACGGCTGCTTCTGCGCAAGGACACCGCAGCTCGCGTCACAGAAGCGGTTCTGCCGTGGCTGCAATCCGCCTGATTTGCGGCGTCGACGAAGCGGGTCGCGGGCCGCTCGCCGGACCGGTTTGCGCAGCCGCGGTGGTGTTCGAGCCGGGACGACGCGCGCCCGCCGGCATCGCCGACTCCAAGGTCCTGAGCCCGCGGGAACGCGAGCGGCTCACGATCCTCATCAAGAGCAGGGCGCTCGCCTGGTCCATCGCCTGGGCGAGCGTCGAGGAAATCGACGCCCTGAATATCCTGCAGGCGAGCCTGCTCGCCATGCGGCGCGCGGTGGAAGGGTTGTCGGTTCCGCCCGATGAAGTCCTGCTCGACGGAGCGCATTGCCCCGTGCTTGCAATCCCGGCGCGCGCGATCGTGGACGGGGACGCGAAAGTGAGAGTGATCTCCGCGGCCTCCGTTCTCGCCAAGACGGCGCGTGACGCGGAAATGTGCCGGCTCCACGAGCGGTTTCCGCAGTATGGATTCGACGAGCACAAGGGCTATCCGACGCCGCGGCACCTGAAGGCCTTGCGGCGGCACGGCGTGTGCGAAGTCTACCGCCGCAGCTTTGCGCCGGTAAGGCTGCTCCTGGAAAACGGCCGCTGAAAGATGATTCAGTGAAATCGCGCATCAGAGGTATATGCATAGCGGCGACTGTAACGGCGGCTTCACTTGGAGGAAGCTACGCAGCGGACGAAGGGAGAATTGTCCCGCAGCCTGAGGCTTCGGCTCCGAAAACTCCCGAAGAGGCGAAGCAAAAATGGGAAGCCTCGGTTCCTAAAAATTGGGCCACGGAGCCGTGCATTGCCGCGGCATGGGACAAGATCCTGTCTTCCAGGCGCATGTACAACGCCGATCTCAGCGGATTCAACGAGGCCACCGGAAAGGTGGATGTTTACGTAGGTCCGCAACTGCTGGTTCTGCTGCCGCGATATATCAATCTAATAAGCAGCGACTACGGGAAGGGCACGCCCGGGGCGGGAGCTGTTCTCGCTTTTCCTATCGAAGATCTCGTTCGGATCGCCAATCCGAAGCGCAAGTTCGCGAAGCACCCGGACAGCCGCGTGGGCAGCAAGGTATTGCTGAAAGTCGATTGTGTCCCGGTTCAGCCGTGGCCGAAAGGCAAAGAGCCGTGGACGTGGGACCGGAACGCGACCATCCGTGCGGCGCTTAACATTCGCCCCGGCGACACCAGCCCCCATGAAATTATTCAGCGGAATCTCAAGGGGCAGGGTCTGGTGGAATACAGAATTTCCGGCCGGACTCAAACCGCTTATTTACCCGTGGACAAATCGCTGCGGACCTTGCATGGGGGAGTCTTGTCGATTGCATGTCCACGCCAGTATTTCCCGACAGCCACGAAGGAACCGCTGGATTGGTCCGGATGGCGTTGTCAGATTCCGATCGAGTTGCAAAAGGGCAGCGGCGGCGCCGAATTCAGTTTGTACTATTTGCCGTACTGGCGTGAAATACACCAGGGTTTGCTCAAGATCATGACGCAAGCGATCAAGGACGGAAAGTAAATGCCCGTGACTCTAGGGCTCCAACTCGGCGATCAGGCGCTGCAGACTCTTTCTTTCGGTCTCCGGAAGGAACAGGGAACGCCGAGCGGCGATCAACCGCTTGAGGCGCGCATAGTAGAGCGCGTCGCTCGCCACGCGGCGGATTTGCCGCGCAAGCCCCCGTTCGTTGGCCAGTGCGTAGTAACCTGCGTAACCGCGCCCCAGCATTCCAATATTTCCCGATACCCGGGAGGCGATCACCGGAACACCCGCCGCGGCGGCTTCGCAGATGACATTGGCGCCGCCTTCCATTCGTGAGCTGAGCACGAGGAGATGGCTCCGTGCGAGCCAGCGCATCGCCTGCCAGTGCGGCATGCTTCCGAGCCAGCGATAGCGCGGATCGGCGCGCTTCTGGCGCCGAGCGGCGCGCGCCATCTCCGGTGAAAGCGCTTTTCCGATCTGCACGATCTCGAGCTCGGGCAAATCGCGCAGATGAGCCAGGGCGAGCGCGGCGCGGAAGGGATCCTTCTCTTCCCGCAGATGCCCGATCACCGCGACGCGGAAGCGGCGCGAAGGTGGTTCACGCGATGCATGGATGTCGGACGACTGGAAAATCACGCGGGTCTTGCGCCTGAACCGCTCCGGGAGCTCGAGCCTGCCCATGTCCTGAAGAACGACCAGGCGATCGGCGAGCGCAAGCGAGGCCCGCGCGTCACTATCGGTGTGGATGTCACGGTACAGGTCGGTGCCGGTCAGCACGACCACCAGCGGCGAGGCGGGAAAGCGCTCGCGAAACTTCAAGATAGAAGCGTGACTGCGTCGCGCGTGCAGGGCGATCATCAGATCGGCGGGTTTCCCGTCCCAGCGGGTCGCCACCCGCACCCGGTGTCCGAGCGAGCGCAGCATCGCCGCCCAGCGCGTTGCGGTGTGGCGGTTGCCGCTTCGGGAGCGCAAGCCTGCGGGGGTGACGAGTGCGATTTTCATGTTATGTTTGGTTTCTCCCATGTCTCCTGAATCGACCGATCCGCAGGGCAGTCTGTCGCAGCAATTGCTCGATGCCCGACGGCGCACCCGGCTCCTCACGGACGATCTCGAAGGTCCGCAATTGTTCGGCCCGAAGATCGAGATCGTCAACCCCGTCCTGTGGGAGCTGGGGCACATCGCCTGGTTCCAGGAGCGCTGGTGCCTGAGGCTGCGCGCCGACGAGTCGCTCTCCGGGAGTCTGCTCGAGGGCGCCGACCCGCTCTACGACTCGGCAAAAGTGGTTCATGGGTCGCGCTGGGGCCTGCCGCTGCCCGGCGTGCAGGCCACGCGCGACTACCTGGAGCGCGTGTTGCAGGGCACGCTCGAGCGCTTGTCGCGCGAACCGGACAATGAATGGTTCCGGTATTTCGCGCAGCTCGTCCTCTATCACGAAGACATGCACGCGGAAGCGCTCCACTACGCGCGGCAGACGCTCGGTTACGCGGACCCTCTTGCGCGCGGTAAGCCGCCCGGCGAAACAGAGAAGGGCGCCGTCGAAGGGAACGCGGAACTGCCCGGCGGAGAATTCCTGCTCGGTGCGGCGCGAAATTCCGGATTTCATTTCGACAACGAGAAGTGGGCCCACCGGATCGAGCTGAAGCCCTTTCGCATCGCCCGGGCGCCGGTGACGAATGCGCAATTCCTGGAATTCGTTCGCGAAGGCGGTTATGGCCGCCGCGACCTCTGGTCGCCCGAGGGCTGGACCTGGAAGGCCCGGGCGCAAGCCCCCCGTTACTGGATCGAGCGGGAAGGGGAATGGTGGGAGCGCCGCTTCGATAAAGAGCTGCCGCTTGCGCGCGATCTTCCGGTGATGCACGTCAACTGGCACGAAGCGAATGCCTATTGCCGTTACGCCGGCCGGCGCCTGCCGAGCGAGGCGGAATGGGAGACGGTCGCGTCGTATTCTCGCGGCGCTGCAAAACGGCGCTATCCCTGGGGAGATTCCGCGGCGAACGGCACCACCGCTAATCTCGGCGGATCGGAGCGCGTTGGCGTCGGCGAATTCGCAAAGGGAGACAGCTTCGCCGGATGCCGGCAAATGCTCGGCAACGTCTGGGAGTGGACTTCGAGCACCTTCGATCCCTATCCGGATTTCGTGCGCGATCCGTACGCGGAATACTCCGAGCCCTGGTTCGGAACGCACAAAGTCCTGCGCGGCGGCAGCTTCGCGACGCCGGCGCGGCTGGTCTGCAATACCTGGCGCAATTTCTACCGGCCCGAGCGGGGTGATATTTTCGCCGGATTCCGCACCTGCGCCATCGAGTGAAATCCATCCGCTCAAAAGACAACCCGCAGGTCAAGGCCCTGATCCGGCTTGCCGCCTCGTCGCGCGAGCGCCGCAGGACCGGCAGCACGATCCTGGAAGGCGAGCATCTGGTACGGGCGTATCAGGAAAGCGGCGGCGTGGCGGAAATGATTCTTGCCAGCGAAAGTGCTCTCTCCCGACCGGAAATCCGCAGCTTTTTCGAAAGCGTGCGCGCAAACTCGCGCCTGGTTCTCGCGGATGCGCTGCTCGAGCGGGTGTCTCAGCTGGTGAGCTCGGCCGGCGTGGCGGCGGTCATCCGCACGCCCCTGCCGCCTCCGGCGCCGCAGAGTATCTCGAGCTGCCTGTTGCTGGAGAACATCCAGGATCCCGGAAATCTGGGATCGATCCTCCGGACCGCAGTGGCGGCCGGCGTGCCGCAAGTCTTCCTTTCGAAGGACTCGGTGTTTGCCTGGTCGCCCAAGGTCATTCGGGCTGGAATGGGGGCGCATTTCTTTCTTTCGATCTTCGAGGGCATAGCCATCGATGAATTCGCGCGTTCGTTCCGCGGTTCGGTGGTTGCCATGGAACCGCGCGCCAGAGCGTCGCTCTACGACCTCGACCTCAAGGGACCGGTCGCCTGGGTATTCGGGAACGAGGGTGCAGGGCTGTCCGAAGGCGCGCTGCGGCTAGCCACTCACCGCGTACGCATCCCCATGCCCGGTCCTGCGGAATCCTTGAACGTCGCCGCCGCGGCGGCAATCTGCCTGTTCGAGCAGATTCGCCAACGGAGCGGTCCCTAATACACTCTTCGTTCGAGTTTGAACTCGTGCATGATCGTCGTCGCAATCTCCTCGATCGATTTCCTCGTGGAGTTCGCCCAGCGTATGCCTTCGCGCGACATCAGTTTTTCCGCCTGCTGTACTTCGTAGCGGCAATTCTCCAGGTCGGCGTACTTGCTGCCGGGCCGGCGTTCGTTGCGGATTTCGCGCAGGCGCTCCGGTGCGATGGACAGGCCGTACAATTTGCCGCGATGGCTCTGGAGTGCCGTGGGCAGGCTCATCCGATCGAAGTCTTCGGGAATGAGCGGGCAATTCGCCGCGCGGATGCCGAATTGCAGTGACAGGTAGAGGCTGGTCGGAGTCTTGCCGCTGCGCGACACCCCGATCAGGATCACGTCCGCCTTGTCGAGATCCTTGGACGAGGTGCCGTCGTCGTGAGCGAGGGCGAAATTGATCGCTTCGATGCGATGGGTGTAACCCTTTTCGTCCCGGGCGCTGTGGGACCGGCCGATGGTGTGAGTGGACTTGGTGCCGAATTCCGCCTCCAGGGGGTCGAGAAAGCTCTCGAAGAAATCCAGCACGAAGGCCTCGGCCTTGCGCACGGTTTCGCGTATCTCGTGGTTGACCAGCGTGGTGAATACGACCGGCCGGCCATTTCCCGCAGCGGAGGCCTCGTTGATCCGGGCCACGCAAGCCTCGGCCTTCGCGACCGAGTCGATGAAAGGGACGGTCATCTCGTCGAACTCGATGCCGTCGAACTGCGTGAGCAGGCCGTGGCCGAACATCTCGACCGTAATTCCGGTGCCGTCGGAGACGAAGAACACGGTTCGGCGGCGATCGGGCATGAGAAGGGGCCGGGCGGGGTATTTTGGCTGCGCGAGGGGTGCGCTGCCTGTAACATAGCGGTTTCAAGATGATCCTTCAACCGCGGCGAAGGACCGCTCCCATGGCTCGGCTCAAATACGTAGTGAATTTCGATCGGCTCGGAATGAAAGACATCGAGCGGGTCGGGGGGAAAAACGCATCGCTGGGCGAGATGATCGTCCAGCTCTCCAAGGCGGGCATCCGGGTCCCCGGCGGCTTTGAGAGCTGGACGATCATCTCGC
>DATHHS010000073.1:0-6026 GCA_035317085.1 Burkholderiales bacterium | reverse complement strand
GCCGTCGAATGCGTTTCGCTTTCTAAGCTCGGCGCGCAGGGCAAGCATCACATAGAACATGACGCCGACGCCCGCGAGGCTCTTGCTCGGAAACGCGCAGCCGGCCTGGTTCGGATTGACGATGGCCGCGGCACTCGGCAGCTCCGGGCCGGGAAGATGGTGGTCGGTGACCACGACCGCGATGCCGAGCCGGTTCGCCGCGGCTACGCCCTCGACGCTCGCGATTCCGTTGTCTACCGTGATGAGCAGATCGGGTTTCGATTGCGCGGCGAGCGCGACGATCTCGGGGGTCAGTCCGTAGCCGAACTCGAAGCGGTTGGGGACGAGATAGCCGACGTTCGCCCCGAAGGCAGATAACGCGCGCACGCCGAGCGCGCAGGCGGTGGCGCCGTCGCAGTCGTAGTCGGCGACGATCAGCATGCGCTTGCCCGCCGCGATCGCATCGGCGAGCAGGGCGGCGGCACGGTCCGCGTGCAGCAGATCCGAAGGCGGGAGAAGACCCGAGAGCGCGTCCTCGAGCTCGCCGCGCCGTGCGATTCCGCGCGCGGCGCAGATCCTCGCCAGCACCGGGTGCAAACCTTCGCGCACCAGCTGATCCTGCATACGCAAGGGAACCCGGCGGATAAGGATCTCCGTCATGTCTTATGCGTAAGTCGAGAGCGGCTTCCGCCGCCGCCAGAAATAGCGCAGGTCCGAACTTACGGTCTCGACCTCGAGCAGGAAATTCTCGCCGCAAAGGTGAAGCGTGAGCATTCCAATCCGCCTGGACTTCAGCGCCGCGAGCAGCGGCTCGAACCAGTCGTGCTCGAATGCGGCGCGGCGCTCCCGGGGATCGCCGCCCGCGGTTCGCAACGAGTCCAGCACAATCAGCGCGACGCCTTCGCCCTCTACGCCTGTGAGCGTTGAGCCGGCGTCTTTCGCCAGCCCGCGGTGCGGAATCCCGGCGGCGAGCGCGAGCCCGCGGGCGAGAGGATCGTCGCCGATGACCGTCGAGAAAGTCCGGGCTTTCACGGTGTCGATGATACCGCCGCCCCAGAACCAGATGCTGTTCAAGGCCGCCTCCCCGCGCGCTTCGCGCGCGGCGTTGACCGGGTGCTCGTGCAGGAGCATCTGCGCTTCGTTCATCCATGCGTGAAAGCGCATCGCATCGCGGCCGGACGGGAGCTTTCCCTCGATCGTCTCCCCGCGCGCCGCGGCAGGCGGCGTGGTCTGCACCTCCGGCGCTTTGTCGAACCGCAGGTACCAGCGCGCGGGATGCAGGGGATAGAAGAGCATCGCCTCGCCGAAATGCCGGTTGAGCGTCTCGACCAGCGCTTCGGAGTCGGCGCGGGAGAGATCGAACGCCGCGCGCTCGTCGAGGCTGAGATTGTTGTTCCCCGCGAGGAGGTGCACCGGATCCGCGCGCATCCAGAAATGGCGCCCGGGCGTCCCGCCGTCGGCAAGCAGGCTGTAGGGCGCGACCGGCCAGTCGCGCTGCATGGGCACGCCGAAGCGTTCGAACAACCAGGTTTCGGGCGAGATCGAGGCCATCCGCCTGCGGCGTCCCCGCGCAATCAGCGTTTCGGCCGCGCCGAAGCGGTCGGCGGTCTGCGCTCCCTCGGCGGAAAAGAAATCGGGAATGAAACAGTGGCAGTGCATCGGCTTCGCGAGTGTAGCACCGGGCAGCTTCGGCACATCGACCCTGAAGCGGTGTGTGCTTGAGGACTTTTGTGGCACACTGGCGCGCGTGTCTTACGAACTTTTCGTCGGCCTGCGCTATACGCGCGCAAAGCGGCGCAACCACTTCATCTCGTTCATCTCGCTCACTTCGATGCTCGGCATCGCGCTCGGAGTGTGGGCGCTGATCGTAGTGCTATCGGTGATGAACGGTTTTCAGAAGGAACTGCGTGCGCGCATCCTCGGCGTGGCTTCGCACGTACAGATCACCGGATTCAACAATCAGCTCGCGGATTGGGAGGGCGTGGCGAAGGAGGCATCCGGGCACCCGCAGGTCGCCGCCGCCGCGCCCTTCGTTAACGCGCAGGCGATGCTGTCTTCCGGCGGCGGCGTGCGCGGTTCCGTGGTGAGGGGGATCGACCCCAAGCTCGAGGACAAGGTCGCCGACATCGGTGCGCACATGACCAAGGGCCGCCTGGATGCGCTGGTTCCCGGGGAATTCGGAATCGTGCTCGGCTCGGAGCTCGCGCGCGCTCTGGGCGCCGGAACCGGCGACAAGGTGACACTGATCGCTCCGCAGGGGCTGGTGACCCCGGCGGGCATCCTCCCGCGCCTCAAGCAATTCACCGTGGTCGGCATTTTCGAAGTGGGCATGTTCGAATACGACTCGGGCCTCGCGCTCATCGATATCGAGGACGCGCAGAAGCTCTACCAGATGGCCGACCGCGTGTCGGGCGTGCGGCTCAAGCTCTTCGACCTGATGCAGTCGCGCGAGGTGGCCCGCGACCTGATCACGCGCATGCGCGGCGATCTCTACATTTCCGACTGGACGCGCAGCCACGCCAATTTCTTCCGCGCCGTGCAGATCGAGAAGACGATGATGTCCATCATCCTGTTCCTGATCGTGCTGGTGGCCGCATTCAACATCGTCTCGACGCTGGTGATGGCGGTCACCGACAAGCAGCCGGACATCGCGATCCTGCGCACGCTCGGCGCGAGCCCGGCGAGCATCATGAAGATTTTCATCGTGCAGGGCGCGCTGATCGGCGCGATCGGCACGCTGATCGGCGTATTTTTTGGAATACCGACGGCGCTCAACGTGGACGTGATCGTTCCTTTCGTCGAGCGGCTGTTGGGCTTCCAGTTCCTTTCGCGCGAGGTGTACTACATCAGCGAACTGCCTTCGGACTTGCAGAAAGCGGACGTGATCGCCATTACTCTCGTTTCGCTCGTGCTCTCGCTCCTCGCAACGCTCTATCCGAGCTGGCGCGCCTCGCGCGTGAATCCTGCCGAGGCGCTGCGCTATGAATGAGACAGGGACGCCGGTCCTCGGCTGCCGCAAGCTTCGCAAGATCTACCGTCAGGGCGACACCGAGGTCCCCGTGCTTCTCGGCGTGGACCTCGAGATCGCACCTGGGGAGTTCGTCGCGATCGTCGGCGCTTCCGGATCGGGCAAGAGTACGCTGCTGCACCTCCTGGGGGGACTCGACGACGCGACCTCGGGAGAGGTCGACGTCCTGGGCCGGCCCATGCAAAGCCTTTCCGATGCGGAACGAGGAAGCGTGCGCAACCGTTCGCTCGGCTTCGTCTATCAGTTCCACCACCTGCTGATGGAGTTCACCGCGCTCGAGAACGTCGCGATGCCGCTACTCATACGCCGCGTCGCGCCGGCGGAAGCGCGCGCCACGGCCGCGGCGATGCTGAAGGAAGTCGGCCTCGCGGAGCGCCTCCGCCATACTCCGGGCGAGCTCTCCGGAGGAGAGCGCCAGCGCGCGGCGCTCGCGCGAGCTTTGGTCACCCGGCCCGCCTGCGTGCTCGCCGACGAACCGACGGGCAACCTCGACCGGCGAACCGCAGATGGCGTATTCGGGCTGATGCTCGAGCTCAATCGCGCCCACGGCACCAGCCTGGTGATCGTGACCCACGAGCCCTCGCTCGCCGCGCGCGCGCACCGCGTGATGCGGCTTCAGGACGGGGTACTGACGCGGGAGGTTTAAGTCCTAGCGGCTTGCCGGGCTCATCTTCCGACAATGAGAACCAGTGCGATGCCTATGGCAATTGCGGACAGGATCGCAGAAGTAGCGCAAAGCAAGAGCGCACGGCGCAGTTTCGCGTCCGCAATCGCTACCGTGGTTTGCAATTCCGCCGCCAGCTCCTTGATGTGCTCTGCGTTCTGAGACGCCGCGGATTGAAGCTCCGTGATCTGCTGCTGCAGCAATAAAGTCTGATTGGCGGCTGCATCGGCTTTCCTCGTGAATACCGGCGCTGCAGCCGAAATGATCGTGCCGATATGAGGCAGAGCGGCCTTGAGTGCGGGAATCAGCCAGGCTGGCATGAATGGGCCTTAACGTTTGCGCCCACCGGCGCGCGGCTGGCATCGCTCAAGTCCTGCTTGGTGGTTCATGTCACAGTCCGTTCTCGTTCGACATAACGCTTTTGTGCGGCGGGCCGCATGATCGTTAATTATAGGTGCAGTGCTTCAGACTCGTCCGCACTAATATGCTAGATGATCCGCGCCTTGAGTTCGCCCGGTTCCTCAAGCACCAGAATGCTGCCCGCGGGCAACGCGCGCTTGAGATCGTCAAGGTGTGGAGGATTCCGAAACGCTATGCCAACGGCCAGACCGCGCCCCTCCATCGAGGATAAACGTTCGACTGCGCTCACCTCCAGGCGCCGCGCCGCTGCATGGCCAAGCACGAGCGGTACCGTCACCTGCCCTATGCGCACCGTGCCGGTCCGAACGTGGCCCATCAGCACGACGCCCCGACCAACGATGCTAATTGAATTGTGAACTTCGATCTCGGTGGCCATTCTCGCAGCTGTCGCAATGGCGATGCATCCGCCTAACGCCACCGTTCACGTGCCGCGTTTCGTAACGCGGTCGCGTGCAGCGGCATCTATACCGCTGCGCCACATCTCAATCTTCCTCTTGAGCGACATAGCAGCATAAGCAGGGCTGGTTGAAGGCATACGAATGTGGATGATCGTTTCGTTTTTGAGTTCTGGTAAAACGTAGCGCTTGTAGTAACGTTCTGAGGTCGCACCGTTAAAGAGAACGAAACCTATTCGGGCATGCCTATGAAAGAATGCATTGAAGTCGTTGATCTTCACAGAGCCCTTCTGAATCGCCGCATCAAGGCTACCTTTGCGGTGGCAAGAATGCAGAACATCGCTCATGAACCAGACGCCATTTTCAATGCGGAGCGAATTAGATCCCAGCGGTTGCTGTAAGAATGAAGTTCCGGGAATTTTGAAAAGCTCACCTTGCCCCATCCTTCCGTTCTCGGCAAGGCCTGAGCAACCTGAACGGGAAGAATGAAATATTCCGGCGGGCTAGCCTCGGTCTTTCCATCTTTGGAGCCGCGGTTTAGGAGAGCGACAACGACAAAGTCACATTCGAAATTCTGGATAATGAAACCTTCAGCCTTCGTCCGCCAACGACTCTTTACCTGAATTCGCACCGAAAGATTTTTCTCGGCGTTCACCGCAATTAGGTCATAGCCCTTCATGTTCGTGTAGCTCTTAAACGCGGGAACGCCTTCGATAAGAAGATTTCCGAGTACCAAGAACTCGGCGCCAGCGGATTCCAATTGTGTATTCTGACGAGCCATGGCTATGAGCGATAACGTTCCGGCTAACGCGCCGCCCGCTTGCGGGCGGTCGCTGTTGAGCCGGTGGTTAGACCTCGCTGTTTGACACGACGAAGTGCATCATTGATGCGCGATTGGTAACCGGAACCTTGCGCGCGAAAAAAAGCAATCACGTCCGCATCCAGACGGAGGCTCGTGAGTACCTTCGTTGGCGCCTTCTGTGGCCCGCGTCCACGGCGCATGACCAGAGGACCAAGCATCTCCTCCGACCAGGGAGGATTGTCACGGTCAACGGTCTTTGCGGAAGTAGTCTTCGGCGGTTTCAAGGTAATAGCGCGCTTCATATTTTTCAGCCTTGCGTAAAGAGATGACATGCATATCGTCGGCTCGGTCAATATGGACCAAGACAACCACCTCGCCATCCAGTAGCCCGAAAGTCACCATTCGCTTTTCGCCGTAGTTCTCCCGCGTGTCTTCTCGGGTGATGGTGAAGTTATCCCAGATGGCTTCGGCCCCCTCGAAGTCCAGACCGTGATCTTTGATGTTGCGGCGACGCTTTGGTTCGTCCCAGGAGGTCACGCGCAAAGTGTAGCTACAATATACTTGGCTGGCAAGTAATACGTGGCACCCGTCTAAAACGGTAGCTAGCGAGGTCTAACGTAGAGCCCACCGGCGTGCGCCGGTTCTATGGCGCACGTCCGTATGGGGCGCCGGGTTAGTGCTCAACTTTGTGCCGCGAGCTCTTCGCGCACGATCTTGCGCACGAGCTCCTGGGTTACA
>DATHHS010000072.1:0-42810 GCA_035317085.1 Burkholderiales bacterium | reverse complement strand
AGGAGGGCAAGGGCCCGCCTGTATACATTGTCGGCGGTGAAGCCGTACTCGCGCATCATGACCTCGCCGGGAGCCGAGGCGCCGAAGCGGTCCACGGCGAGCACATCGCCGCGGCTGCCGACATAGCGATGCCAGCCTTGGGACACTCCGGCTTCGACCGCGAGCCTGGCGCCGACCTCGGGCGGCAGCACTGCGTCGCGGTATTCCCGCGGCTGGGCCTCGAACAGTTCCCAACTGGGCATTGAGACAACGCGCACCCGGATTTGTTTCTCCAGCAGTTTGCGCCGCGCCTCGACGACCAGCGCGAGCTCTGAGCCGCTGGCGATGAGAATCAGATCGGGATTGCCCTTCGGGGCATCGGCCAGGATGTATGCGCCTTGCTGAAGGCCATCGGCCGCGGAAAACTGTGCGCGGTCCAGCGTAGGCACGTCCTGCCGCGTCAATATCAGTGCGACTGGTTGTTCGCGCGTCGCCAGGGCAACGCGCCACGCGGCGACGGTTTCATTGGCGTCGCCCGGACGAATGACGATGAGACGGGGAATCGCGCGCAGGCCGGCGAGTTGTTCGACCGGCTGATGCGTCGAACCGTCCTCGCCCAGCGCGATGCTGTCGTGCGTGAACACGTAGATCACGTGCAATCCCATCAAAGCGGCGAGACGGATCGGCGGGCGCATGTAGTCGGAAAAGACCAGGAAGGTCGCGCCGAAGGGCACGGTCCCGCCGTGCGCAGCCAGGCCGTTCATGATCGAACCCATGGCGTGCTCGCGCACGCCGAAATGCAGGTTGCGGCCGGCGTACGACCAGCCGCCGCTGTCGGAACCCTGCTTGTCGGGAGTGGCCGCGCCGGACGGCTCGAAATCTCCCAGCCCTTTGAGCGCGGTATAGGTCGATGGATCCAGATCGGCCGAACCGCCGATCAGCGCCGGCAGGTGCGGCGCGACGGCGTTCATGATCTTGCCCGAGGCGACGCGGGTGGCCATGCCTTTGGCGTCGGCCGGGAAGCGGGGGAGGTCTGCATCCCAGCCGGCAGGCAATTCGCCGCGCATGAGCTCGCTTAGCTCCGCGGCGAGTTCGGGAAAGGCTTGTGCGTACTTGGCGAATTTCTCGTTCCACTTCGCCTCGGCCTGCTCGCCTCGCGCGAGCGCCTCGCGAAGATGCGCGCGCACCGTCTCCGGAACATGAAACGGCGGCTGCGCCGGCCAGCCGAGCTTCTCCTTCGTCAGGCGCACTTCTTCCGCGCCCAGCGGCGAACCGTGCGCTTCGAACGAATCCTGCTTGTGCGGCGAGCCGTAACCGAGATGGGTGTGCAGCAGAATCAGGGACGGCCGCTGCGTTTCGGCGCGTGCGCTGGAGAGCGCGCGCTCGATCGCCGCCAGGTCGTTGCCGTCCTTGACCGCTTGCGTATGCCAGCCATACGACTCGAAGCGGCGCGCGCAATCTTCGGTGAAGGTGATGGCGGTGCCGGCGGAGAGCGTGACGTGATTGTTGTCGTACAGATAAATCAGTTTGCCGAGCTGCAGATGACCGGCGAGCGAGGCCGCTTCCGAGGCGATGCCTTCCATCAGGTCGCCGTCGCTGATGATCGCGTAGGTGTGATGATCGATGATCTTGAAGTCCGGACGGTTGTAGCGCGCAGCGAGGTGCGCTTCCGCCATGGCGAGGCCGACGCCGTTGCCGAAGCCCTGACCCAGGGGCCCGGTGGTGGTCTCGACGCCTGGGGTCACGCCGCGCTCCGGGTGCCCGGGGGTCATGCTGCCCCATTGACGGAACTGCTTGATCTCATCCAGCGGCAACGCGTAACCGGTCAGGTGAAGCAGGCTGTAGAGCAGCGCAGACCCGTGCCCGGCGGAAAGGACGAAGCGGTCGCGGTCGAACCAGCCGGGATCGGCCGGATGGTGTTTGAGGAAACGCGTCCACAGCACGTAGGCCATGGCCGCCGCGCCCAGCGGCAGCCCCGGATGCCCGCTGTTGGCTTTTTGCACGGCATCGACCGAAAGGAAGCGCAGAGTGTTGACACCGAGCGTGTCCAGCGAAGCGGCAGCAGTTGAAGCGGCAGTATTTAAAGCAGCAGTAGCTGAAGTAGAGGGCTCGGAGCTCATGAAAGTAGGGCGTCCTGTAGTCGGGCGGCTCATGCCGGTTGCGCGACCGCTGACAGGTCTGTGCGCCCGGAGATTCGGTAGGCGTTCTTGCCCGCGTGCTTGGCCTCGTACAAGGCCAGGTCCGCGCTCTTCATCAGCGTGTCCGCGTCCTCGCCATGGACCGGATAGATGCTGACACCTGCGCTGGTGGTGATGCGAACGGTCTGGCCCTCGATGTCGTAGGGTTGCGACACTGCCTCGATCACTTTCAGCGCCACCGTGGCCGCACGGTCGGCATCCCCGACGTCCCGCAGCGCTATCACGAATTCGTCGCCGCCCAGGCGCGCCACCGTATCCTCTTCGCGCACCGTGGCCACCAGGCGTCCCGCGACCATTTTCAGGAGAACGTCTCCGGCGCCGTGTCCCAGGGTGTCGTTGATCTGCTTGAATCCGTCCAGATCCAGATAGACCAGCGCCATGGCGCCCTTGTTCCTTCGCGCGTGAGCCAGGGCCATCGACATTCTCTCGGCCAGAAGCCGCCGGTTCGCAAGCCCCGTCAGCGGGTCGTTCAGCGCCAGGGATTCCAGCATCTTGCCGTGATCGCGGGCCGCTACGTGCAACATGCGGACTTCCAGCATGTTGTGCACCCGCATCAATACCTCGGCCATATCGAACGGCTTGCTGACGAAATCCTTGGCGCCGGCTTTCAGCGCGCGCAGCTTGTGATCCGGCTGCGCGGTGATGACGAGAACCGGAAGATAACCGTCCTCTTCGATTCCCTTCAGGTTTTCCATCACCTGGAATCCGTCCATTCCGGGCATCTGGAGATCGAGCAGGATCAGGCCGTAGCGGTTCCTGCGGTGAAGTTCGCAGACTTCGCGCGGATCGGTGGTGGATTCGACGCAGGTGTAGGCGGCGACGCGCAACATGCCCTCGAGCAGACGGACATTGACTTCCTTGTCGTCGACGATGAGGATCCTGGCGTTCAGAATATCGGCCGAGTCGGCCGGATGAGCTTCGTCCTTGTTCATATGGGCTCTTCGACCTTTTGTGCCGCGAATTCCAGTGCGACATTCAGCGCATCCATGAACTCGGTGACCTTGATCGGTTTGGTGAGATACCGGAAGAATCCGGCCTTCAAGCCCTTTTCGATGTCGCGTGGCATTGCATTTGCACTGAGGGCGACGACGGGGATGTGCGCCGTTGCCGGGTCTTCACGAAGGATTCGCAGGGCTTCGATGCCGCTGATGCCGGGCAGATTGATATCCATCAGGATCACATCCGGACGGTGGGCACGCGCAAGTTCGATGCCGAGGTTCCCGTCCAATGCGCTCAGCATGCGCATATGGGGATGGCGCGCGATGAGTTGTTCGATCAGCTTCAGGTTGGCCGGGTTGTCCTCTACGTAGAGCAGGGTGCGCAGCGGCGCGGCATGCCGAGCCCGCGCCGGTGCGATTGCTGCGGGCTCGGCTCCGTCAGCTTCAAGTTGCGGCGCGCCAGCCGAGTTCAGTTCGAACCAGAACACGCTTCCCTCCCCGACGGCACTTTCCACGCCGATCGCGCCATCCATCAATTCGACGAGTCGCTTGCTCATCACGAGGCCGATGCCTGTGCCTTCTTCCATGCTCCTCTCCCGTCCCAGACGGTTGAACGGCTGAAAAAGCTGCACCAGCATGTCCAGAGGCAATCCCACGCCGGTGTCCCTGACGCTGACGCGAATGCGTTCCGGGGTGCTCCTCGCGCATTCCACGACGACCGTCCCCTCCGGCCGGTTGTATTTGATCGCGTTGGAAAGGAAGTTGATGAGAACCTGCTTCAGCCGGGTACGATCGGCACGGACAACGTAAGGGATGTCGAATTCGGGAAAACTCATTCTGATGCCGCGCTTCTGACCCTGCGGTTCGATCATGGCTTTGCATTCGACCAGGACTTCGGCCAGCGATATCGGCTCCAGCGACAGCGCCAGCTTTCCCGACTCGATCCGCGCAAGATCGAGGATTTCGTTGATCAACTGCAGCAGATACCATCCCGCATGGAGAATCTGGTCGATGTTTGCCGTCTGGGCGGGCGTGGGCGGCGGGGAATCGGAATTGATGAGTTGGGCGAAACCGAGGATCGCATTGAGCGGCGAGCGAAGCTCATGGCTCATGCTGGAGAGGAAATCCGATTTTGCGAGGTTGGCTTTCTCCGCCGCGGACTTGGCGCCCTCCAGCTCGGCGTTCTTGTCCTGCAGCACCTGATCCAGGCGTTTGCTCTCCGTGACGTCGCGGGCGGCAGCGAACACGCCTTGCAGCTTTCTGTCGCGATCGTAGAAGGTGGTCGCGTTGTAGGACACCACGGTTTCCTTGCCGTCTCTGGCGCGCGCGGTCAGCTCGTAATTGGTGACCTTCTTTTCGCTCAGCACCAGCTTGATGGCCGCTTCGGCCCGCTCCGGATCGGTGAAGTAATTCTTGAACGGCGCGCCGATCAATTCGTCGCGCGTGCAGCCGGTGAGCGCCTCCATCTGCTTGTTGACGTCGGTGATGATGCCGGCCGGATCGGTGGTCATGATCGCGTCGATGTTGGACTCGATCAGCGAGCGCGTGTAGAACTGCTGGTCGCGCAGTCGCTGATCGAGCAGCTTCTGCTCCGCCTCGACGTGTTTTCGCGCGCTGTTGTCGGTGCCGATCAGGAGATAGCCGATGATGGCATCCTGCGCGTTGCGCAGCGCGGTGACCGAAACGACCGCCGGGAAGCGGCTGCCGTCCTTTCGGATGTAGGTCAGCTCGTAGATGTCCTCGATGCCGCGCGAGGCCTTGAACACCAGGGCTTCGAAGCCCGGCGTGATCGGCGTGGAAAGCTCGACGCTCAAGGCCTTGGCGCGTGCGATCACTTCCTGCGGATCGGAAATGTCGGCCGGCGTGATCTTGTTCATCACCTCGGCGGCCGTGTAGCCCAGCATGCGCTCGGCGCCGACGTTGAAGATCTGGATGACGCCCTTCGCGTCGGTGGCGATGCTCGAGAAGTTGGCGCTGTTGAAAATCGCGCTCTGCAGTGCGCCCGCCTTGAGCTCAGTGCCGATCAGCAGATAGCCGATGATCTCGTCCTGCGCGTCGCGCAGCGCCGTGACCGATACGACCGCCGGGAAGCGGCTGCCGTCCTTCCGGATATAGGTCAGCTCGTAGACGTCCTCGATGCCGCGCGAGGCTTTGAACACCAGGGCCTCGAAGCCCGGCGTAATCGGGGTTTCGTGCTCGACGCTCAAGGACTTGGCGCGCGCGATCACTTCCTGCGGATCGGAAATGTCGGCCGGCGTGATCTTGTTCATCACGTCGGCGGCCGCGTAGCCCAGCATGCGCTCGGCGCCGACGTTGAAGATCTGGATGACGCCTTTGGCGTCCGTGGCGATACTGGAGAAGTTGGCGCTGTTGAAGATCGCGCTCTGCAGTGCGCCCGCCTTGAGCAGTGCCTCTTCCGCTTGTTTGCGGGCGGTGTTATCCGTCCCGATCAGCAGATAACCGATGATTGCCTTTTGCGCGTCGCGCAGCGCAGTGACCGACACGATGGCCGGGAAGCGGCTGCCGTCCTTTCGGATATAGGTCAGCTCGTAGATGTCCTCGATGCCGCGCGAGGCCTTGAACACCAGGGCCTCGAAGCCCGGTGTGATCTTCGTTCCGAGCTCGACGCTCAAGGCCTTGGCGCGCGCGATCACTTCCTGCGGATCGGAAATGTCGGCCGGCGTGATCTTGTTCATCACGTCGGCGGCCGCGTAGCCCAGCATGCGCTCGGCGCCGACGTTGAATATCTGAATGACGCCCTTCTCGTCGGTGGCGATGCTCGAAAAGTTCGCGCTATTGAGAATCGCGTTCTGCAGGGCCCCCGTTTTGAGCAAGGCCTGCTGGCGTCGGACCTCGGTGATGACATCCACCGTGCCGGCGTCGTCTGGAATTGCGGGTTTGCGGTTCTTGGGGGCCACGGCTGATCTCTCTGAGTGGACGGGGCGATAGGCAGTCGCCCTTCCAGCCGCTCCCTTTTCAGCTCTGCGGCCGGAGGGCGGGGCCGACGGCAGTCTGCGGTTCTGCCGTCACGTTCAAGTCGACCCAGAACACGCTGCCTTTCCCGACGGTGCTTTCCACGCCTATGACGCCGCCCATCGATTCGACCAGTTGCTTGCTTACCATCAGGCCGATGCCGGTGCCTTCCTCGACACCGCTTTCCTTCCCGAGTCGATTGAACGGCTGGAAAAGCTGCTCCATTTTTTCCGGAGTCAGGCCTTCGCCGCTGTCGATGACACAAATGCGAATGCGTCCGTGGATCTTCGCGGTGTAGGCGACCTCGACCGTTCCGCCCGCCTTGTTGTATTTGATCGCGTTGGAAAGCAGGTTGATGAAAACCTGCTTCACCCTTGTCGCGTCGGCATGGACGAAGTACGGGACTTCGATCCGCGGAAAGACCAGCCTGATGCCGTGTTTTTGCGCCTGCGGTCCGATCATGACCTGGCATTCGTGCATGACTTCGGTGAGCGATATCGGTTCCAGCGACAGCGGTATCTTCCCGGATTCGATCAGCGCGAGATCGAGGATTTCGTTGATCAGGTCCAGCAGGTACCAGCCCGCCTTGAGAATCTGCTCGACGCTCCGCTTCTGGGAGGGCGTCGGTGGCGGCGAACCGGATTCCAGGAGCTGGGCGAAACCGAGGATCGCATTGAGCGGCGTGCGCAACTCATGGCTCATGCTGGACAGGAAATCCGATTTCGCGAGGTTGGCTTTTTCCGCCAGGGCGATGGCATCGTTCAGTTTCGATTCGACGCGCCCGCGCTCGATGATTTGCGCGCGCAGTTGTTCGTTCAATCGCCCGGCCGCCTCCGTGAGCTCATGCTGGCGCACCGACCCGAGCAGCAAGGCCTCGTTCGCCGCGAGCATCTCTTCATTGAGGCGGATTTTTTTTTCCATGCGGAATTCGTTTCTACTTATCCGCCTTGGGTTCGGGCGCCGTTTCTTCTGCTTGCGCCTTGCGCGGGCCGGTGCGCGTGGGGATACCGGTGATCAGGCCTTCGTAATCCGTGCGTCGCGGATGGAGGACCACCACGCCCTTGTCCGAGATGACGTATTCGCGGATGTCCTTGCTGTGATTGCCGCCGCGCATCTTGACCACCACCATTATCTTGCGAAGCTGGCCGTCGATCTCCGCATAACGCAGCCGGATGATGTCGTCGGTGAGAAACGAAACCGCGTAATGACTGAACTGCAGCGAGCCAAATGAATCCTCCACTTCGACCGTGCTGACAATCGTGATCCCGGCACCGATCAAGGCCCCGATCATCCGGTAGAGCGACTCGCGAAACTCGACGCGGAACCCGGGCGCCAGCGCCATCTCGAAACCGACCAGCGAATCGATGACCAGGCGTTTCGCGCCGAGCCGTTTGACGGCGTCCAGGATCGCCTCCATCGTTTCATCCACCGAAAGATCGAGCGGACGAAGGTAAAGGATTTCGAGAATTCCCTTTTGTTCCGCCGCTTTCAGATTCAGACCGAAACTGCCCGCCCGCTGGATGTAGCCTTCGGGGCGTTCTTCGAAGATCGCCATGATCCCCGGTTCCCCACGACGGATTCCTTCGGCGATGAACTGCGTCGCCAGAGCCGATTTGCCCGTCCCCGAAGGCCCCGCCACCAGCAGGCTGTCGCCTTCGATGATGCCGCCGCCCAGCATCTTGTCCAGCTCGGCAATGCCGGTGGAGAGCCGCCGGGTGCGCGCCACATGCGCGTGTTTTCCGGCCAATCCCAGCGTGCGCGAGAAGGCTCGTACCCCGCCGGCGCCGATGCGGATGGTGTGCAATCCCGGCACCGTCTGGTGACCGCGCATCTTCATGACTTGCAATTTCCGCACCACGGAATTTCTCTCCTCCACCTGCGAGAGCCAGAAAATGCCGTCGACCATGGTGAACAGCGGGTTGTCCCTGATCTCGTCCTCGAAATATTCGCCGACCAGAAAGGTCGTGGCTTCCCAACTGGTCAGGAACTGGGCAAGTCGATGGACGAAGGCTTGCACCCCTTCGTTGTTCGGATCGCTGGTCGCTATGCGCGTCAGGGTGCGAAAGGAATCCACCACCACGACGCCGGCATCGGCGGCCGTGACCTGCTTGATGATTTCCTCCAGCACCGCGTTCAAATCCTTCCCCAGCGCCACGTCGGACAGATTGATGAAGCGGACGGCCTTGCCCACCTTCGATTCGTCGAAGAAAGAGAACTGCTGCTGATAGCGCAGCATCTTGAGGACGGGCTCGCCGAGGACGGTGAAGAGAAGCGCCGGTTTCTTCGGCGTCCCGCGGGCGAAAGCAATCTGATGCGCCATCGTGGTTTTGCCGGAACCGGGCAGGCCCGCGAGGACGTTGAAAGAAAATTCCGGGATGCCGCCCGTCAGGATCTCGTCCAGGCCGGGGACCCCGGTCGGCAAGGTGTGGATCCTGACTTTTGCCGGCAGGCCCGCGGCTTTTTTCGCCAGCTTGCGCTTGGGCAAATCATTGGGCTTATTCATCGGAATCTCCTGCCAGAATCCAGTCGAGGGGCAATTTCGGCCACACTTCGCGCGCCAGCCGCAGCGTCAGATCTTCGCCGATGAAAGCCACCAGCAGCTCGAGCAACTGAGCGAGCAGATTGACTCGGCCCTCGGCAATCTTCTCAGGCTCAACTTGCGCGTCGAGCTCCAGGGAGCCATCCGCTTTGAGTTGGACCGCGCGCAGCGACGGAACTTCCTGCTTGGCCCGCGCGAGCGCGCGCGAAAGAAGCGCGTGAAACCCGGCGTTGCCCATGAGGACCGCCAGCTTCGGACGCAGCTTGTCGAAGACTGGAAAACCCGCGGGCGTCCCGGAAGATTTGTTTCCCCGGGTCTCATGAGCGATGAGACGCTCGGCGAAATCCCGCATCTGCGGAGTGGTCTGGCTCATTTCAACATCCTCCTGCGATATCGCATCGATCACCTGATAGGCGGGGGAGGGAGGGGGAGGCAGAGCATTTCACGCGGCGACAGCATCACTGCTCTGGCGGTACAGCACGTCGGACAGCAGGCGGCTCAATTCCTTCTTGACCACGGCGTAACACTCGCATGCGCGGGTCTCCAGTCCGGAACGATCGAGCACTGCAATGTGGCCGCGGCGGTAACTGATAAATCCGGCCCGCTGCAATCTGCCGGCGGACTCCACAATGCCTTCCCGGCGCACGCCGAGCATGCTGGCGATCAATTCCTGCGTCATGACCACTTCGTGCGAGGGGACCCGATCGACCGTCAACAACAACCAGCGGCATAGTTGCTGCTCCACCGTATGATGCCGATTGCAGGCTGCGGTCTGGGACATCTGCGTGATCAGCGCCTGGGTGTAGCGCAGCAGCAAATGCTGCATCAGGCCGGCGCGATCGAACTCCTCCTTCAGCAAGCGGGCGTCCAGCCGGTAAGCGTGGCCCGCGATCTGCACCACCGCCGAGCTTGGCGTGGTATTGCCTCCCATGAAAAGCGATATTCCGACCACGCCTTCATTGCCCACTCCCGCGGATTCGGCCGATGCGCCGGACTGCATGACATAGTGCAGCGACACGATGGCGGTGGTGGGGAAATAGGCGTTGTGCAACTGTCCGCCGGGCTCGTAGAGCACTTTGCCGAGCGCCATCGGAACCAGTTCCAGATGCGGAAAGACGCGCTCGAATTCCGCCGGGGGCAGGGCTGCGAGAAGATGGTTCTGGCTCGGATTGTGGAGTGAGGGCATCGCTTGAGCGTCGGGATCTGTGGTCTGGGTCGAGGTCTTGTGTTCTATTTCTTCGCGACGAGTTCCACGCCGATTCCGCGGTAACCGATGAAGCGGCTCGACCGGTTGAACATCGGTTCGCCGCTCACCTGAAACTTTTGTTGCGAGCCGTCGGCATTGACGCGGCTGAAAACGAAATCCAGGAACGGCTGCCGGGCTGCGATGTTTGCCTGCAGTATCTTGCGCTCCGCCTCATTCCAGCCGGCTACGTGCCGATCGGGTGCATTTCCCTCCAGGCCGTCGACCTGGATTCCGAGCATCTCCAGGACCGGTCCGGAAACCTTGGTGAAATTCCCGCTCTCGTCCTGCTCCCAGTACCAGTCGGAGGCCAGTTCGGTCAGGCTGCGAAAACGGGCTTCGCTTTCGCGCAGTTCGGCGGTGCGTTCCTGCACCGTCTGTTCCAGCGCCTTGTTGTACTCCTCGAGTTTCTTGTACAGCAGCCGCACTTCCAGCATGTTGCGGATGCGCGTCTTGACTTCCACCAGGTCGAACGGCTTGCTGATGAAGTCTCTTGCGCCGGCTTGCAAGGCGCGCAATTTGTGGCCGGGCTGGGCGGTGATCACCAGGACCGGAAGGTAGCCGTCGGCATCGTTGGTCTTGAGGCCTTCCATCACCTGGAATCCATCCATGCCGGGCATCTGCAGGTCGAGCAGGATCAGGTCGTAGCGGTTCTTGCGATGCAGCGCGCAGACCTCCTTCGGATCCATGGTCGAGGCAATGCGGGTGTAGCCGGCTTCGCGCAGCATCTGCTCCAGCAAGGCGACGTTGGACTCCTGATCGTCGACGACCAGGAGGCTCGCCTTGAGAATGTCGGATTCGGCGACGATCATGATTCTTTACCTGCGTGGCCCGCTCTCATTGATGGCATTGGGTGGGAGTGTTGAAGAATCCGGCCCCGAAACTCTTCTCGATTCCCGATAGTGAATGATCGTGGTCTTGCTGGCGGACATCTGTGCGTTGGCGCACAGACGCCGACCCGTAGTCGCGCCGCCTGAGTATCGCGTCGCCTTAGAGGATTTTTGTTGACAAATGTCTCGCGCGTCGGCTCGGCAGCGAGAGATTTACGCAGGGGCACCCGAGGCGTCGATCACGCCGTTGCTTTGAGAAGGGATCCGCCTTCGCTCTCCCAGCTCTCCTCGGAACTGTGATCGGAATGTTCGAACCGGCCGGCGGCCTCTTCCCAATTCGCCACCTGCCACCAGCCGCTCAAATAGTCGGCGCGCCGGTTTTCGTGTTTCAGGTAGTAGGCATGTTCCCAGACATCGTTGACCAGAATCGGCAGATGGCCTTGCATCAAGGGACAGTCGTGGCCGGAGGTGGTGTAGACCTCGAGCTTGCCGCCTTCCTGCTGCGTCCGCGCCAGCCAGACCCATCCGGACCCGAAGAGCTTCGTGCCTTCGTCATCGAATCGCGCCTTGAACTGCGCAAAGCTGCCGAAGTCGCGCTTGATCGCGTCGGCCAGGAGGCCTGTGGGCGCCCCGTCCCCTTTGGGGGACATGGCTCGCCAGAACAAGTTGTGGTTGACGTGTCCTCCTGCATTGTGGTGCACGGCGGCGCGAATTTTCTCCGGCACCTTGGCGAGGTTGAGCAACAACCAGGACGCGGTGCGCTCCTGCAGTTCAGGGAATTTTTCCAGCGCCAGATTGAGAGCCGTCACGTACGCCGCGTGATGCTTGTCGTGATGCAGCATCATGGTGCGCGCGTCGACGTGCGGTTCCAGCGCCGCATGCGGGTAAGGCAGGGGCGGAAGCAGGTGCTTGAGCGTGCCGGCTTCTTGTTGGGTCACCCAGTCTCCGGGTTTCAGCAGATTGCTCATGATGTTCTCCATTGGGTTCGAATCAGCGCTCGCCTCGTCCCATCGTCCTCCGCGCCTTGGTCCGGGGGAAAGTTCGCTCCGCGCCCTGCAGCGACACCTGATGCTGAGCGTGAGGGTGAGTGAGGAGTGGATTCTTCGGTCTTGCAGGCCGATCGTTGTCGCCCGCCAGTTTCTTCACTTTTTCGATCTCGATCGTCACGGCCTCGACATTCGCCGAATGCCGCGTGCCGGCTCCGTGCGACTGCAACGCCTCGCGCTCGCGCTCGAGGAGCTCGTGCAGCTTGCGCAGCGCCTCATTGCACGCTGTGGCGTGATCCGATTCCTTTCCCATTTCCTGTCGATGCCTTTCGATGCCGGCGATGAGATCGATGACATCGTCGCTTGCGGTTGCCGGATCCATGTGTCTGCTCCTCGAAGGACTTTTCCAATGGGCCGCCGCTTCAGGCGGCTTTGCGTGCGCCGAAATGCGCTTCGAGCTGGTCCGCGCTCCCGATCAGCTTGCCGTCGATGAAGACCTGCGGCCAGGTGCCGCTGCCGGAAACCGCGCGCAGCGTGCTCGAGGTGACATGCTTGCCGAGGATGAGTTCGTCGTAACGGTAGCCGTTGGAATAGAGCAGCGCTTTGGCGCGCGCGCAGTGCGGACAGCCCGGTTTGGTGAAAATCGTCACTGGACGGGGACCGACGGCCCTTGGATTGACGTATTTCAGCATGGTGTCGGCATCGGACACTTCAAACGGATCGCCTTCCTTCTCGGGCTCGATGAACATCTTCTGAATCACACCGTCCTTGACCAGCATGGAATAGCGCCACGAACGCTTGCCGAAGCCGAGGTTCGATTTGTCGACCAGCATTCCCATACCGGCGGTGAATTCGCCGTTGCCGTCGGGGAGCATGGTGACGTTTCCGGCTCCCTGATCCTCCTTCCACTGGTTCATGACAAAGGCGTCGTTGACCGACAGGCAGACGATGTCGCTCACGCCGTTGGCCTTCAACTCGTCTGCGAGCTCGTTGTAGCGCGGCAGATGGCTGCTCGAGCAGGTCGGCGTATAGGCGCCGGGCAGGGAAAACAGGACGACGGTCCTGCTCTTGAACAACTCCTCGGTGCTTACGTCCTTCCACTGGTCGTCGGTGCGGGTCTTGAAGGTCACCTTGGGTACGCGTTTGCCTTCGAGGCTCTTGGCGCTGGGCAGCATGGTTATTTCTCTCGTAATCGTTCTGTGATCGGGATTCGACGGCAAAATTTTTCGCGCTCTAAAGATTCCCGGGTAAACGCTCAGCGCTTTGCGGCGAGAAAGCCGATCAGGATTCCGGCGGCTGCGGCCACGCCGATCGCAGGCCACGGGTTGCCGTGCACGTAATCATTGGCGCGCCTCGCCTTTTTGACGACCAGTTGCGAGCTGTCCGAGAGTCTGGCCTTGGCGTTCATGACTCCCTCCGCGAATCTCGCCCGCGCCGCCGTGAAGCCTTCTCCGGAGGCGCTTGCCGCGGCCTTGAGCAGATCTTCGCCGTCGCTGACAATCATCCTTAAATCGTCGGCTATCTTGCCTTTGGCCCGATTGAATTGCGCCGTATATTCCATGGTCGCTGTCTCCTTTTAGATCTCTAAATACCCTGGCGGGGCCGACCCCGATCGCGCTCGGCCCTCTCTCGCTACTTGACGGTTTCTATTTCCTTCTGGCGATCGAGCCAGGCGGAAAGTTGCTTGTTCGTTTCGTCCCTGCTGATGCCGTACGCTTCCTGGATCTTGCCTGCGAGCTGGTCGCGCTTGCCCGCGCTCACATCGAGCTGAGCGTCGGTGAGCTTCCCCCATTGTTGCTTGACGTTGCCTTTGAATTGCTTCCAGTTGCCTTCAATGCGATCCCAATTCATCTTGTTCCCTTGCAGGTGATGGAGCATGGTTACCGGTTCGAAATACCAGCCATACACTTTCCTTTTCGCGGAGCAATGTGCCTGTCATGAGAGCTCGGCGCGATAATCCGGATTGCGGCGGTTCAGTCCGCGATCGTTCGATTGACGGTGGAAGACCTCGTGTCTGCCGGAGCGCGGACTTGCAGGCGGACAGCGCGATCCCGGGGTGATTTGAAGCGTTTCTATACGGCTGGGTCGAGTTCACGCACCGGGTCCGCCGAACCCGTCGATGACTTTCACGCGTTCTCCGATCCGCCATGTGCCCGGGTTCGCGCCGGTGATCACGCGACTGGATCCGTCCTCCAGTCGAACGGTAATCTCGCGACTGGTGGATTTCACCGGCGTGCCGTTCCGGTTCCTGGCCGCCGACTTGTCTGCCGGGATGGGAGCTTCGTTGTGCCTTGCGGTTTCCCGAATCGATACGATAGAACCGCACTCTCCGCACTTCACTTTATTTCGCGCGTGCCCCCGCAGCGGCAAGGTTCCCGCGTCGATTACGGTCCTCGGTTTCGCACGCTCGACCGGGAGGAGGGGGAGGGTGTCGCGCGAAGCGCCGGTCGACGGCTTCCATGCCATCAAGGCGGCGAAGGCGCCCGTACTCAACAGCATCACGACCGCAGCCAGAATCAGCCGTAGCGAGGGAGGGGGCTTGTCGGTTTGCGTTTGCATGGAAGCGAGTATGCCGGCCGCCCAAGACCTCGTCGGTGCGCTAGCGCGCGTAAGTGCGACTTCGGGACTCCAGCTTCGCGACTTCTCGGAGTAATTGCCTTCGCGCCATGGGGCCCAGCTCTTTGGCGATGATGGATTCCGTTTGTTGAATGGTGCCGATCTTTAGGGAACGTGCATCGCTCCCACAATTATCTTCGACGTAAAACAGTCTCTGAGTGTGCTGGCGCACATAGCGGGGGTGAGTGTGTTGGCGTACATACTCGGCGTCGCACTCGCGCTACTCTCTCGCTGTTATACGGAAGCTGCTGCGCGCGAAGTTCGTGCACTTGCTCTTCGGGACGGACTCTGAACGAAGCCGCAGCCACTCGTAAGTTTTTCGACTTTAGGAGTGCTGTTCCCATGCTGATGTCCGTCCGTGGCCTCGGTAGGGCCAAACAAGGAAGTCGCATGCAGGGTGCGGACGGAGCACCGTTTGCAAATGACATGCTTGCCGCTTTGCCGCGCAAAGAGTGTCGAAGCCTGCTTGCCGGTCTGGAACCGGTCGCGTTGACTTTCGGTGAAGTGCTGTACGAACCGGGCGACCGGATCCGGCATGTCTATTTTCCCAACGATTCGCTCGTTTCCCTGCTGACGCTGGTAGACGCCCATCTGGCCCTGGAAGTCGGCATGGTCGGCCACGAAGGCATGCTCGGTCTTCCTTTGGCTCTGGGACAGCATCTTTCGCCGGTTCGCGCGCTGGTACAGGGTGGGGGAACGGCCATGCGGATAAAGGCGGCGGACTTTTCCAAGGAAATCCTGAAATGCCCGTCGTTGCAAGAGGAGATCAACCGCTATACGTTTGCATTGATGGCCCAGGTCACGCAGACCGCCGCGTGCAACCGCTTCCATGTCGTGGAGGCGCGCCTTGCGCGCTGGTTGCTGATGACGCGGGACCGGGTACGGTCGGAGGAATTCCGGCTGACTCACGAATTTCTGGGTCACATGCTGGGAGTGCGGCGGGTCGGCGTCACCAAGGCCGCGCGCGCTCTGCAAAAGGCAAAGCTGATCCGTTACAGCCGCGGCAAGATCGTTATCCTCAACTCACGAGGCCTCGAAGCCGCCTCCTGCTCGTGCTACGAAATCGTCAAGGACATGCACAACGGTCGCAACGGCCACAACGGCGCTCGGGCTTAGCCGAAAAAAAAGCCCGGAGCGGGGTTGCCGTTCCGGGCCAGGTACTTCGAGCGTATATCAGGGAGGAT
The DNA here is from genome assembly GCA_035317085.1 of Burkholderiales bacterium. GTDB lineage: Bacteria > Pseudomonadota > Gammaproteobacteria > Burkholderiales > SG8-39 > VBDM01. The sequence goes on along the minus strand of DATHHS010000072.1, from coordinate 27,324 downwards.
CTATACACCCGTTGCCATCATCCCCCTCTAATCCGAAGCGCTCTGTGCGCTCTCGCACATAGCGCAAAGTTTTTTTATGGGGCCGCTTCCCGGCCCAAGGCCGCCGCGAACGCACTTCCACCTGAAGTTCCACAATCGCTTGATTCGCCTGTCGATTGCGAATAAGCCCGCGCTGCCGGTGCTCTGGGACGCTCCAGGGGAGACCACGGAAAATCCGCGCCGGGGAAATTCAGCCTATCGCGGCGGCGATCCGAATCCGATGATCGCCTCGAGGTGCGGGTGACGTGCAGGTTTTGACGAAGTTCGCGAAATCGTCGGTGTTCAGAGGATGACTGAAATAGTAACCCTGGCCTTCGCTGCATTGCCGGGCCTGAAGAAATCTGAGTTGTTCCTCCGTTTCCACGCCTTCGGCAATCACCCGCTGGTTGAGAGTTTTTCCCATGCCGATGACCGCGCTGATGATCGAGGCATCGTTGGCATTGCGAAGCATCTTGTGCACGAACGACTGGTCGATCTTCAGGATGTCGATCGGGAATTGCGTCAGATAGCTCAAGCTCGAGTAGCCGGTGCCGAAGTCATCCACGGCAAGCTGCACTCCCAGGGTCTTGAGCGCCCGGAGCGTGCGTCCGGTCGCTCCCGCATCCTGCATGAGGACGCTTTCGGTCAGCTCGAGCTCGAGGCAGTGCGGGTCCAGGCCGGTCTCCGCCAGGATGCCGCGAACTTCTTCGAGAAAGTCCTCCTGCTCGAATTGCACCGCGGAGATGTTGACCGCCACCGGCACGGCTTTCAGGCCCTCATCCTCCCAGGCTTTGGCTTGCCTGCAGGCTTCGCGCAGAACCCAGTTGCCGATCGGGACGATGAGACCGCAGTCCTCCGCGATGGAAATGAATTGCTCGGGAAGGATGGTTCCGCGAACCGGATGCAGCCAGCGAATCAGCGCTTCGGTGCCGATCAGGGCGCCGGACTCGAGATTCATTTTCGGCTGATAGAGCAAGGTGAACTCGCCCCGCTCCAACGCGCCGCGCAGGCCGCTTTCGATGGAGAGTCGCTCGATCACCCGGGTATTCATGTCCTGCGCGAAGAACTGGTAATTGTTGCGGCCATTTTCCTTGGCGTGATACATCGCGATGTCCGCGCTCTTGATCACGGTGTCCGCGTCCTGCCCGTCGTCCGGGTACAGTCCGATGCCGATACTTATGGTGACATGGAGCTCCTGCCCGTCGATGGGGTGCGGCAAGGCCTGCGCGGCAAGCATGTTCGTCGCGAAGCGCGCGGCATCCTGCGAACGCTCGATGTCCGGCAGCAATACCAGGAATTCATCCCCGCCCTGGCGGGAGACGGTGTCCGAGACGCGTACGCAAGCCAGCAGGCGCGCGGCGACCGACAGCAGCAGCTTGTCGCCCATCGCATGTCCGAGGGAGTCGTTGACCTGCTTGAAGTGGTCCACGTCCAGAAACAGCACCGCGGCCTTTCTTCCGTTCCGGCGGGCGAGCGCGATCGCCTGCGCAATGCGTTCATTCAGCAGAACCCGGTTGGGCAGATCGGTGAGAGCGTCGTGTTGGGCCAGGTGGGCCATTTTTTCCGTCATTCCCCGCGAAACGGTGACATCGTGGAAAACCAGCACTGCGCCGCTGACTTTGCCGTCTCGGTCGTGGATCGGGGCGGCGGAATCTTCGATCCCGACTTCGGAGCCGTCGCGCCGGATCAGTACGACGCCGGCAGCCATGCTCACGGTCTTGTTTTCCGCGAGGGCCATCTTTGCCGGATTTCGCGCAGGCTGTCGGGTGATGTGGTCGACGATGTGGAACACTTCGGTGAGCGGCCGGCCCGCCGCTTCCTCCCGGGACCAGCCGGTCATCTTCTCCGCGACCGCATTCAGATAGCTGATGTTGCCCGCCGTGTCGGTGGTGAGTACCGCGTCGCCGATGGAGTCGAGCGTGACCCGGGCGCGTTCCTGCTCCACGAACAGGGCTTCTTCCGTCGATTTGCGCGCCGATATATTCTGGATCTGGCAGATGAAATACAAGGGCGCATCGTTTCCGTCGCGAACCAGCGACATGCTCAGGAGTACGTATACGTCGTGCCCTCTCTTGTGAACGTAGCGCTTTTCTACCTCGTAAGTGGCGATCTCGCCCGCCAGCAGTTTCGTCGCGTGGGCGGAAATCATTGCGAGGTCGGCGGGATGAGTAATGTCACGATAGGTGAGGCCCAGCATTTCCTGCTCCGAATACCCGACGATTCCGCACAGGGACTGATTGACTTTCAGCCAGCGGCCATCGGGTGCGATCAGTGCCATGCCGATGGCAGCATAGTCGAACGCACCGCGGACCCGCGCATCGAGGACTTGCGACACGGAGGATGAGACCTGATGGGAGGTGCTGTTCCCGACGGGATGTTGCCGCCGGGTGCGGGCTTCTGCCGGCATGGACTCAACGGGCTTTTGCGCCAGAGCGGCGTCGGGCGCGACAAGCATTCCAGTCTGGCCTTGAGCGCCTTTGGATCGACCTCGATTCATGTCTGGCACCCGGCCGAGCTTTCCCTTGACCTTGGTGGTCACGATGCGGTCGTTTATCTTGTCGCCCACCGTTGCGCCCTCGTCAACTTTCAGGCTCGTTCCGGACGCCTTCGCGCCATCAGCCCGCGAGCGATGGCGGATTGTGCTTTACTAGATACGGCCCATCAACAGCAGGACGACCAGCACGAGCACGATCAACCCGACGCCGCCGCTCGGCCCATAACCCCATCCCCGGCTGTGCGGCCAGGCGGGGATCACGCCGAGCAACGCGAGCACCAGGACAATCACAAGTATCATTCCAATACTCATTTGCTGTCTCCTCGGTTAGCGGACGCCGCCGCTTCGGCGCCGCGCTGCGGCGAACTTCCAATCTGCACGACCATTGTCGCTGCCGCCTTCGAAGACGACAGTGCGCTGTCGAACATACGGCGGAGTTTTTGTGTTGGATCTCGCCCCCTGGGCAATGCATGTGCGGAAGCCGCAGCCAGGATGCCTGCCTGCAAAGACCGGGCGAGATCGAGCAGCTCAGCGCTAAGATTGGAAAATCAGAGTGAGGTGGGGGATCGCAGCGGCTTCAAACCGCAGCGTCGGCTCTTTTCGATTGTTCATAGGATAGAAGCATCGATGCGATCTCCTGGCTCTTCTGCTCGGTGATGTCGTATCCAACGATGAAGATTGCCTGGTGCTCGGAATCGAACCGTCGGTGCCATAAAAACCACTTGCATGTGCCGTCCTGACACCGCAAACCGAATTCCATTGAGTCGAAACTGTCCTTGGCCAGGAGTCGGTCCACGAGCGCAACGGCAACCGAGCGCTCATGCTGCATCAATTCGCACAGCGACCGGTTCAGCAGTTCTTGCATAGGGTATCCGAGGATCTTCTCCCAGGCAGAGCTGAGAAATTTCAGCTTGCCGTCAAAGCCGGCGACGCCCAGGAGAATAGGCGAGGGGCCGGAGAGAAGCCCGCGCTCGTTGCGAATGAATTTTCCGCCGGTGAGGCAAGATAAGGACGGTGTGGCGTTCATCGTAGTTCTCCTCTGAGAGTCGATTATCCCGAACGCCTCGAGACGTTCTGTGCGATAGCGCACATAGGGCGGGAGTTTGGAGGGTTTTCACCTCGCCCGCCGGTATTCCTGCCTGGCGAGGCGTATGCACGCCTCAGTTTTGGTCTGCATCCAATCAAAACCGAGGCAGCCGGAACGAAGGCTTGTCACACCGGGCGGATATATCTCATTTTTTGTAACAACGCTCTGTTCGTTGCCGAACTTAAAGGGAATTTTTTTGGGGACCTGGGAAAACAGTATTAGCTGCCACCGTCGCGTCACAAACGATAGGCGATGCCCGCGCTCGCATAATAATCCGACGTGCTTTCCGCAAGCGGACTGCGCGCAGCGTCGCCTTGCAGGCGCCGCGACTCCATGCTGCCGACTGCGATCCAGTTCCGGCTCAGGTCGACCGACCAGAGCAGGCCGAAGCTGGCAAACAACCATCCGCTTCCTGCATTGAACGTGGGCAAGCCCGTCGTGGACTGCGGCGTGGAGTAGAAAGAGCCGGTTGACTTCGCGTCCGCCCACGTCGCCTGAGTAAATACGCCGGCGGCGACGCGTCCGCTCTGGAAGACGCCGGCGCTGAGGCGGAGATCGACCTGGCCGCCGCGATCGGAGTCGGTGTGGTGCCGCGTGCGGACGAGAAGTGTGATCGGCATGGGGCCAAACTTGTGGTCCCATTCGAGATGCACACCGACCGATGCTCCAATCCTGAGATCCGGCACGGCGTGAGTCCCGAGGAAATCGGACTCGCTCGCCTTGCGCCCCGGCTCGTAGGCGAGTTGCGCGCCGGCATGCAAGCCCGGCGCGAGATCCATCCGGACACCGCCCTCGAGGACGCCCTGGGTCGAGCGTGCGAACCCATACTCTCCGAAGTACCGGACAACCGGGACCAGCTCCATGTGCTGAGAACCCGAGCCATCGTACGCGGGCCGCGAGCGCAGGCCCGGCCCGAGGAGCGGCTCATCGGAGAGTTCTGCGAAAGCGAGCTCCGGCACGATCAAACCCAGTGCGAATATGACGGCGAGAATCCCGGCCGAGACCGATCGGGCCGCGGACAGGGCAGCGTTACTCACCAGGCCGACCGCTTGTCCGACACGTTCAGCCTCTTTACCTCAGCGGGCAGGCGCGAACCCGGGCGCGCGGGGCGTTCGAACGCGCACGTCCGTCTGTGGCGTGCTGAATTCGGATCCCGACGACTTACTTGTCGGCAACGATCTTGATGTGATTCTCGACCGAGTTAACACCTTTCACTGCGCGCGCGATCGAAACAGCCTTGTCCGCTGCCTTCTGGCTCGATGCGGTACCGCTCAGGACCACGATGCCCTTGTTGTCCGTGTCGACCTTGATCTTCACCAGGCTCGACATCTTCTCCTCGGCCAGTTCGGATTTGATCTTGGTGGTGATTACCGAATCCTTGACAAATGACTTGGGGGACGAACGGTCGGCATCGGTATCGGCGGTATAGCCGGCAATCGGCATGATCAACGCGCCGGCCACGAAACAGCCTGCAGCAAGTTTGGCGTACATGATGTCTTATCCTTTTCGGTGAAAAAGTTATCGTTGCGGTGCTGGAATTTTCCGCTTTACGAACCGCGCGCTCTGTGCGTCGACGCACATACTGCAAAACAAAGGGAGGCGCGGACGTGTCTCCGCTCGTCGCCGGAACTGCGCAGCGGGTCGGCGAAAGAGGCGGATAACCCGTCGGCCGGCACGATTGAAGCGCATGTGTGCGCGCCCGTACAGATCGACCGGCGACCGAGGACGATAGTGGGATACCTGCTCTTGCCTCTGATTGCCGTGGTGTCGATCTCTCATACCGGCTGCTGGCGCTGACGCATGGCAGTGGCCCAAACGCCGATCACTATTTGATTTGGCTCCCCGACCGGCGCGAATCTGGGCACTTCTGGATATTCGTCGTGCCGCTCGCGTGATGGCGGCAATCGGCCAATAGCGGTCGTTCAGGAGTTTCTTTTGACCCGGGCATCGGAGCGGAAGATACTTCTGCTCGTGCGGTTGGATTTTCTTGTCGTCCGGACAGCCAAGTAAAACCAACGCAACAACTCGCACGGGAAGGGGACATGCAAGCTCGGAGCAGGATTTCACGCAGACAAGTGTTGAAGATGGTTGGGGCGGCAGGCAGCCTTGCCGCGGCCGGAGGCATCCGCGACGCGTGGGCGCAGGCGGCCAAACGGATCGAGCAACTCGACCCGAATCTTGAAAGAATACTCTCCACGTCTCAGCCCATCCTGGAACTGGCCAGCGGTTTGGGCGGCGATCACGGACCCGCTGAAGGGCCGCTTTGGTGGAAGGAAGGCGGCTACCTGCTGTTCAGCGATATGCACAACAACAGGCGGATGAAGTACATGCCGGGGCACGGCGTGGCCGTGTTCAAAGAGCCGACAAACCGCGCCAACGGGCTCACCCGCGACCTCCAGGGCCGGCTGATCGCCTGTGAGGCTGATAGCCGGCGGGTCACCCGGCAGGAGCTCGATGGCAGCCTCACCGTGATCGCGAACAACTTCCAGGGGCGGCGCTTGAACCGACCGAATGACGTGGTGGTCAAGTCCGACGGCTGCATCTACTTCACCGACCCCTGGACCAGTTCTCCAGTTCCCGAGCCCCGGGACTTGACCTTCGCCGGCGTGTACCGACTCACGCCCGATCTCACCACCCTGACGCTCCTGACCGACAATTTCGAGGTGCCCAACGGACTCGCGTTCTCGCCCGATGAAAGCGTGCTCTACATCAACGACTCCCGGCTCGGCCACATCCGGGCCTTCGGTGTCCTGCCCAACGGCACGCTGGCGAAGGAAACCGACCGGGTCTTCGCCGACCTGCGGGGCAACGAGCCCGGTGTCCCTGACGGCATGAAGGTCGACGTGGCCGGCAATGTCTATTGCGGCGGCGCGGGCGGAATCTACATCCTGGATCCGCACGGCAAGGCGCTTGGCCGCATCGTCCACGGGCATTCCACCACGACCAATATGGCGTTTGGTGGCAATGACTGGCAAACCCTCTACTTCACCAGCAGCTCGCACCTCGGTGCGGTCAGACTGAAGATTGCCGGCATCCCGGTGCCGACCCGGAAGAAATAGAAAACATCCGGATTCCTGAGGCTGCCCTCTAAAACTTATGGTTCGCTCTTACCAAGAGGACGTCGATCGAAATTCTTGGTGCACGACTTTAGAGGCGAGGATTACACCCGTGGACGGTATCGGCGCCATGATCCGCCACTACTGTAAGAAGGCTGGCGTGAAATCGTCAGGGCTGATGGGCATCCGCGCGAAGGGTTGCCATAGACATGTATCTCGCCGGCGTGCCGCTCGAGCGAATCCAGATGCTGATGCGGCACAAGAGCGTGCAGACCACAGAGATCTGCATCAAGCGGTTACTTCAAACGATCAGCGTCGTACAGCCGAACCCCTTGCCGATTGCCCCGTGAAACGGCGCGGATTTTCACCGGTGGTGAATATTCCAGCGCTTTTCACCCAAGCGCGCCGTCCCAAGGTTGTTGATGTAGTGGCTCCCCGACCAGGGATCGAACCTGGGACCTGCGGATTAACAGTCCGTCGCTCTACCAGCTGAGCTATCGGGGAATTGAGGCCCCGGCGGGTGCATCGCGCGCAGGCGCTGCCGGAGAAATTGGAGCCGCGTATTCTAATTCGCGACGGGGGCGCCGGTCAACGCAACGCGTCGAAAAATGAGACATGAACCTCGTAATCACTCCATTCGCGGACGGAACCGACACCTATTGGGCATAATGGATGGCGTGACTGCGCAGTACTCGAGGGTTTATCGATGATCCCGGCCCGTGAAAAGGTGTTCCGCTGCGTCGCGCTGGCGGCGCTGGCTCTCGCTTCGGCGCTCGCCTGCGCACAGGACACCGCATGGCCGAGCCGGATCATCCAGATCGTGGTGCCTTACACGCCGGGGACGGGTGCGGATATTCTCTCGCGCATACTCGGCCCGGGGCTCGCCGAGCGCTGGAAAGTCGGCGTCGTCACCGACAACCGCACCGGCGCCACCGGCAACATCGGCACCGATTTCGTCGCCAAGGCGCCGCCGGACGGCTACACGCTGCTCTGCACCGCGACGTCCTTCAGCACCAATCCCGCGCTCAATCCGAAACTGCCTTTCGATCCGGTGAAGAGCTTCGCGCCCGTGGCGCTGCTTGCCACCAGCGCCGTCGCGGTCATCGTCACGTCCGGGCTGCCGGCGAAATCGATGCGTGAGTTTCTCGATCTTGCGCGCGGCCAGCCGGGCAAGTTCTTCTACGCTTCTCCAGGCAGCGGCGGGCCGCAGCATCTCGCCATGGAGCTCCTGAAACTCGACGCGCATATCGACCTCGTGCACGTGCCGTACAAAGGCTCGGGCGGCGCGCTCGCCGACCTCGTCGGCGGCCATGTGCAGGCGATGATCGTGTCGCTGCAAACGGTGGCGCCTTACGTGCAGAGCGGAAAGCTGCGCATGCTGGCGGTGATGAGCGCCGAGCGCTCGCCGGCTTTTGCGGACGTTCCGACGCTCAAGGAGCTGGGGCTTCCCGATCTCGAAGTCGAAACCTGGTACGGAATGTTCGCGCCGGCCGGAACGCCCGCCGCCGTCGTCGCAAAGCTGAACGCCGACTTGAATGCGCTCCTGCGGCAAGCCGACGTCAGGGGACTGCTCGCGAAGCAGGGCTTGGTCGCCGCTGGCGGGACGCCGGAGCGTTTCGGCGAATTCGTCAGGCGCGATCTCGCGCGCTGGTCGCGCGTGGTTGCCGCCGCTGGCATCAAGGCCGATTGAAGAAATCTTTTGCAATTCGATTCGATCCAAAGAAGGTTTTTCAATTCGAAACAGAAAGGAAGCACGGAGAATGAGCCTTACCGAAGATCTGGTGGCCGCATACAGGATTCTGGCCGAGCATGGCGTCATCGACGCGTACGGGCACGTCAGCGTCCGTTCCGACCGCGATCCGAACCGCTACTTGCTGTCGCGCTCGCTCGCGCCGGAATTGGTGAGGCCGGAGGACATCATGGAGTACGACCTCGAAAGCAATCCGCTCGATCCCCGGGGACGCGAATCGGTGCGCGAGCGTTTCATTCACGGCGAGATTTTCAAGGCGCGCCCGGAGATCAACGCCGTCGTGCACAACCACTCTCCTTCGGTCGTGCCTTTCAGCGTCACGATGGTGGCGCTGCGGCCGCTGTTTCACATGGCGGCGTTCGTCGGTGAGGGGACGCCAAATTTCGAAATCCGCGACGCCGAGAAGGGCACCGATCTCCTGGTGAAGACGCCCTATCTGGGGCAGGCTCTCGCCAAAACCCTGGGAAAGCATCCCGCCGCGCTCATGCGCGGGCACGGTTCGGTGACCGTCGGCGAGAGTCTGCCGCGTGCGGTGGGGCGCAGCATCTATCTGGAATTGAGCGCCCGCATGCAGCTCGAGGCGATGGCGATCGCCGGGCCCGGCGGCAAGATCACTTATCTCGACGAGCGCGAAGTCCAGGCTTCCGTCGCCGTGCAGGACTACAACCGCGCCTGGCCGATGTGGCGGGCGAAGGCGCTCGCCGGCCTCAAGTCGCAAACATGAGCCGCGCGGCTTTTCGCCGCACGATCCGCCCTTGATCTTCCAGCGCATCACAGACCGGCTCGCCGAATTGAAGCACCGCGGCCTGCTGCGCCGCCGCCTCGTTCGCGAAAGTCCACAGGGGCCGCGCATCGTCGTGGACGGGAGAGATTACCTCGCGTTCTGCAGCAACGACTACCTGGGGCTCGCGAACCATCCGCAAATCATCGAAGCGGCGATCGACGGCGCAATGCGTTACGGGGCCGGGGAGGGCGCCTCTCACCTTTTGAGCGGGCACAGCGCCGTTCACCAACGCCTCGAAGGGAAGCTCGCGGAATTCATGCAGATGCCGCGTGCGCTGCTTTTCTCCAGCGGCTATCAGGCCAACATCGGCGCCGTCACCGCGCTCGCCGGCCCGGAGGATGCGATATTCTCCGATGCGCTCAACCACGCTTCCCTGATCGACGGCGTGCGCCTGTCCCGCGCCCAGGTGGTGCGCTATCCGCATGCCGACCTCGAGTTCCTCGAAAAAGCGCTGGCAGATTCCCGCGCCGCGTCCAAGCTGATCGTCACCGACGGGGTGTTCAGCATGGACGGCGACTTCGCACCCTTGCCGGCGCTGCTGGATCTGTGCGAGAGCCACGATGCCTGGCTGCTGGTCGACGACGCGCACGGCTTCGGAGTCCTGGGGCCGGAAGGCCGCGGCTCGCCTGCGCACTTCGGCCTGCGCTCCCCGCGCATCGTCTACGTCGGAACGCTCGGCAAGGCGGCAGGTGTGGCGGGTGCGTTCGTCGCGGGTGGCGAAGAAGTCGTGGAAATCGTGCTGCAGCGGGCGCGCACCTATATCTATACCACGGCCTCGCCCGCGCTCCTTGCAGTTGCAGTCGAGGCGAGTCTGCAACTCATCCGGAAAGACGAATGGCGCCGCGAGCGGCTGCGCCAGCTGATCGCGACGCTCAAGCGGGAGCTGCGGGGGAGCGCGAGCGGGCTCGCCCCCTCGGATACTCCGATTCAACCACTCATCCTGGGGGGAAACAGCGAGGCGCTGCAGGCGAGCGCGGCGCTGCGCGAACGCGGGATCCTCGTGCCGGCAATCCGTCCGCCCACCGTACCCGAAGGCAGTGCGCGGCTGCGTATTTCGCTTTCCGCGGCCCACAGCGAGGATGAGGTCTTGCGCCTCGCCGCGGCGCTGCGCGAAGTGTGTCGCAGCGACATGGCGGCGCACGCCTAGGGCGCCGGCGAGGGCGCTTGACGTGGCTCGGGGTTTTTTCGTCACCGGAACCGACACGGGAGTCGGCAAGACGCTGGTCGCCTGCGCCCTTCTGTACGCTTTTTCCCGGGCAGGGAAATCCGTGGTGGGGATGAAGCCGGTCGCCGCCGGACGCGAAGGCGACCGCTTCGCGGATGTCGAAGCGCTCGCGCGCGCGAGCTCGGTGCGTGCGGATTCGCGCATGGTCAATCCTTACGCTTTCGAACCGGCGATCGCCCCGCATATTGCGGCGCAACTCGCCGGTGTCGCGATCGAGCTCGAGCCGATCGTGCGCGCCTACGCGGAACTGTCGCAACGGGCCGAGGTCGTCGTCGTGGAAGGCGCCGGGGGCTTCCTGGTGCCGTTGAATGCGCGCGAGACTGGCGCGGATCTGGCGGCGCGGCTCGGTCTGCCGATGGTGCTCGTGGTCGGAATGCGACTCGGTTGTCTGAATCACGCGCTGCTCACGCGGCGGCAGATCGAGGCCTCGGGCTTGCGCTGCGCGGGCTGGGTAGCGAATTGCATCCTCCCGGACATGCCTCACCTGGACGACAACATTCGCGCGCTCGAGGAGCGTCTCGGCTGTCCGCTGCTCGGCGTCGTGCCTTTTCTGCGCGAGCCGACCCCTGCGGGAGTGGCGGCGCTTCTCTCCTTCGATTCGCTGATCGAGGCTGTTGCATGAGCGCGAATGCAAAGATGATCGAGCGAAGCCTGCGGGCGGTCTGGCATCCCTGCACGCAGATGAAGCACCACGAAACGCTGCCGCTCGTGCCGATCGGCCGCGCCGAGGGAGTCTGGCTCTTCGACTTCGAAGGCCGCCGCATTCTCGATGCGATCAGCTCGTGGTGGGTCAATCTCCTCGGGCACGGCAACGCGCGCATCAACGCCGCACTTCACGAACAACTCACTTCGCTCGAGCACGTGATGCTCGCCGGGTTCACTCACGCGCCGGCCGTCGAGCTCGCCGAGCGTCTCGCCAGTCTGGCTCCCGGAGAGTTGGGCCATTGCTTCTACGCCTCCGACGGGGCGTCCGCGGTCGAAATCGCCTTGAAGATGAGCTATCACTATTGGAGGAATGCCGGCCGGGCCGCGAAGAGCGGATTCGTGACGCTCGCCAACAGCTATCACGGTGAGACGCTGGGGGCCTTGTCGGTCACCGATATTCCGCTCTACCGCGACACCTACGCACCGCTTCTGCGAAAGAGCGCCCAAGTGCCTTCACCGGATTGGCGCCTGGCGGAACCCGGCGAGACGCACGAGGCCTATGCGAGGCGCTGCGCGAAGGCGCTCGAATCGCACTTCGAACGCCATGCGGGCGAAACGGCGGCGTTCATCGTCGAGCCTCTGGTCCAGTGTGCGGGGGGGATGGCGATGCACGATCCCCTGTACCTGCGCCTTGCCCGCGAGCTTTGCGACCGCTTCGACGTTCACCTCATCGCCGACGAGATCGCGGTCGGGTTCGGGCGCACCGGTACGTTGTTTGCCTGCGAGCAGGCGCAGATAGCGCCCGATTTTCTATGCCTGTCGAAAGGCCTCACCGGCGGCTATCTTCCTTTGTCGGTGGTGCTGGCGACCGACCGTGTCTACCGGGCTTTCTACGACGACAAGCTCGAGCGCGGCTTCCTGCACTCGCATTCCTACAGCGGCAATCCGCTTGCCTGCCGCGCCGCCTTGACGGTGCTGGACATCCTGAAAGAGGAGAATGTCCTGGAGCGCAATCTGCGTACCGCCGTCTATCTCAACCTGCGTGCGGAGAAGTTGCGCTCGCACGAGCGCCTTGCGCATTTCCGCAACACCGGAATGATCTGGGCTTTCGATGTACGGGAAGCAAGGCCGGATTTCGGCCAGGACTTTCACCGGCGCGCCCTCGAGGCGGGTGTGCTGCTTCGCCCGCTCGGAGCGACCGTCTATTGGATGCCGCCTTACGTCATCGGCGAGGCCGAAGTCGATTTCCTCGTGGACGCCGTAACGAAACTTCTGGAGGGCAGGGCAGACTAGCGGCGCGGAGCCGCGCCGCGAATCAGGCGATCACGCGGGCGATGCAGTCCGCCGCGTAGTCGATGTTCTTCGTGTTCAGCGCGGCGACGCAGACGCGGCCGCTTTCGATCATGTACACGGCGGATTCTTCGCGCAACTTCACCACCTGTTCGCGCGACAGCCCGGAATAGGCGAACAGCCCACGCTGCTGCTCGATGAACGAAAAGTCGGCTCGCGGCGCGCGCGCGCGCAGCTTTTGCACCAGCTCGCGCCGCATTTCCCGGATGCGCTCGCGCATCCGTCCGAGTTCCTGTTCCCACAAGCTGCGCAGCTCGGGACTGGTCAGAACGGTCGCGGCGACTTGCCCGCCGTGCGTGGGCGGATTGGAGTAATTGGTGCGCACCAGGCGCTTCAACTGGGACAGCACCCGCCCCGCCTCCTCGCCGCTTTGAGCGACCACGGAAAGCGACCCGATGCGCTCGCCGTACAGCGAAAGAGACTTCGAGAACGAGCTCGAGACGAGCACGGGAATCCCCGCCTGAGCGAAGCTGCGCACGGGTGCGCCGTCCGCGTCCAGTCCCGCGCCGAAGCCCTGGTAGGCGATATCGAGAAACGGAATGAGGCCGTGCGAGGAAACTTCTTCGATGACGGTCTTCCATTGCTCGCCGGAAAGATCCGCGCCCGTCGGATTGTGGCAACAGGCGTGCAGCACCATGATCGAGCCGGCGGGAGCGGCGCGCAGCGCCGCGATCATCCCCTTGAAATTCACGCCGTGCGTTGCGGCGTCGTAGTACGGGTAGGCGTGCACGGTGAATCCGGCATTCTCGAAGATCCCGCGGTGGTTTTCCCAGCTCGGGTCGCTGATCCAGACTTCCGCCTTGGGCGCCATGTATCGCAGGAAATCCGCGCCGATCTTGAGGCCGCCCGTTCCGCCGAGCGCCTGCACCGTCACCACGCGTCCTTCCACGACGGCGGTAGCATTCGCTCCGAACACGAGCTCGCGCACCGCCCGGTCGTAGGCGGGGAGGCCGTCTATGGGCAGGTAGTTGCGCGGGGCGGCTTGCTCGACCAGCACACGCTCGGCGCGTTGCACGCACTCGAGCAGCGGCACCTTGCCGTTGTCGTCATAGTAGACGCCGACGCCGAGGTTCACCTTTTTGGGATTGCGATCCGCGTTGTACGCTTCGGTCAGCCCGAGAATCGGGTCGCGCGGCGCCATCTGGATTCCGGCGAAGGCAGAGGGTGAGTGCGGGGCGTTCATCGTGCTAGACTGAAAAATTTCACGTCTGCAATTGTACCTGTGATCCTTACGTTTCCCAACAGCCCTTTCCGTCTTTCTCAGGCGTTTGCCCCTGCCGGTGATCAGCCCGAGGCGATCGAGAAGCTGGTCGAAGGCATCCGGGACGGGCTTTCATACCAGACGCTGCTCGGCGTCACCGGTTCCGGAAAAACCTTCACCATGGCGAACGTGATCGCGCGTCTCGGGCGGCCGGCGCTCGTGCTCGCACCCAACAAGACGCTCGCCGCCCAGCTTTACGGCGAAATGCGCGAGTCCTTTCCCGAAAACGCGATCGAATACTTCGTTTCCTATTACGAGTACTATCAGCCCGAGGCCTATGTTCCGTCGCGGGACCTGTACATCGAGAAGGATTCGAGCATCAACGAGCACATCGAGCAGATGCGACTGTCGGCGACGAAGTCGCTGCTCGAACGGGAAGACACCATCATCGTCGCGACCGTGTCCTGCATCTACGGCATCGGCGACCCGGTCGACTACCACGGCATGATTCTGCACATGCGCGAGCGGGAGCCGATGTCCCAGCGCGATGTGATTGCACGCCTGGCTGCGATGCAATACGAAAGAAACGAGCTCGAGTTCAAGCGCGGCACCTTCCGCGTGCGCGGCGACGTGCTCGACGTATTCCCCGCGGAGAATTCCGAGACCGCGCTGCGCATCGCGCTTCTGGACGACGAAGTCCAGAGCCTGACGCTGTTCGACCCGCTCACCGGGCACGCGAGCCAGCAGGTGCCGCGCTTCACCGTCTATCCTTCGAGCCATTACGTGACTCCGCGCGCGACCACGCTGCGTGCAATCGACGCGATCAAGATCGAGCTCGCCGAACGCATCGACTTCTTTCAGAAGACGGGAAAACTCCTGGAAGCGCAGCGCATCGAGCAGCGCACCCGCTTCGATCTGGAGATGCTGAACGAACTGGGTTTCTGCAAAGGCATCGAGAACTATTCCCGGCATCTTTCCGGAAGGAAGCAGGGCCAGCCGCCGCCGACGCTGATCGACTATCTTCCCCCGAATGCGCTGATGTTCATCGACGAATCGCACGTGACCATCGGGCAGCTGGGCGGCATGTACAAGGGCGACCGCTCGCGGAAGGAGAATCTCGTCGACTATGGCTTTCGCCTGCCCTCGGCCTTGGACAATCGTCCGCTCAAGTTCGAGGAATTCGAGCAGGTGATGCGTCAGACTGTCTTCGTTTCCGCGACGCCCGCGGACTACGAGCGAAGAACCTCCGGGCAAATCGTGGAGCAGGTGGTGCGGCCGACGGGCCTGGTGGACCCCATGCTCGAAGTGAGGCCCGCCTCGACGCAGGTGGACGACCTGCTTGGCGAAATCAATCTGCGCGTGGTGCGCAAGGAGCGGGTGTTGGTGACGACGCTCACCAAGCGCATGGCCGAGGAGCTCACCGACTACCTCGCGGAGCACGGTGTGAAGGTGCGCTACCTGCACTCCGAAATCGAGACGGTCGAGCGGGTCGAGATCATCCGCGATCTGCGCCTGGGCGAATTCGACGTGCTCGTCGGCATCAACCTCCTGCGCGAGGGCCTGGATCTGCCCGAGGTCTCGCTGGTGGCGATTCTCGACGCCGACAAGGAGGGGTTTCTGCGTTCGGAACGCTCGCTCATCCAGACGATAGGCCGCGCCGCGCGCCATTTGAACGGCATGGCCATCCTTTACGCCGACCGCGTCACCGACTCGATGAAGCGGGCGATCGAAGAAACCGATCGCCGTCGCGCCAAGCAAGTCGAGTTCAACTTCGGCCACGGCATCACGCCGGTCGGCATTTCGAAACAAATCCACGACATGATCGAGGGCGCGCGCGACGTCGAGGACGTGCAACTGCAGTTGAAGGCCGCGCAGGAGCAGGCGCGCTACGAGTCGATGTCCGAAAGGCAGCTCGCCCGGGAGATCAAGCGGCTGGAAAAGCAGATGCTCGACCACGCCCGCAACCTCGAGTTCGAAAAGGCCGCCGAGGCCCGCGATCGCCTGGCCGAGCTCAAGCGAACTTTTTTTGGCGCCTCTCCGGAGGAATCCGTCCGGGCGCTGGGTTAGACGCGCCGCCGAATCGGTTGAATCTGTCGAACGTGACCGCTACCGATGTCCGGCGATAAGTTCAGCGTCTTGTTCGTATGCACGGGCAATATCTGCCGTTCGCCCACGGCGGAGGGGATTTTCCGAAAGCTGGTGAGCGACGCGGGGATGGCGGTCCTCGCCGACTCGGCGGGTACGCACGCCTACCACGTCGGTGAGGCGCCCGACCCCCGAGCGCAGGCTGCGGCGGCAAAACGTGGCTACGACCTTGGCGATTTGCGCGCACGCAGGTTCGAACAGGCGGACTTCGACCGATTCGACCTGATTCTCGCCATGGACGGCGATCATTACTCGATTCTTTCGCGCATGGCGCAGCCCTCGGCGGCCCCGAAGCTGAAATTGATGATGTCCTACGCGCGGAATTTCAAGGAGCAGGAGGTGCCGGATCCCTACTACGGCGGGTCGGGGGGATTCGAGCGCGTGCTCGACATGCTCGAGGATGCGGCGCGAGGTTTGCGGGAGTCCCTGCAAAAGGATCCAGCCTTGCGTTGACGCTTCCTTTGCGACGGCGACCCTAGGTGGAGCCCGCCTCGGGCACATGATGCCGAGGCGGGAGGTGTGCGAGCTCAGTCTTTCGGAGGCGGGGAGTCGTGCCCCGTTTCCACCTGCACCAAGGGTTCGTCTATGTCGGGCGGGGGCGGGCGGCGTTCCCGCTTTGCCGGGACAAATTCCTCCACGGACGAAGACTCAGGCTGAATCCCCGGCCGGGTTTGCACCAGTTCCAGACCGCTATCCTTGAGCGCGCGCTCGATCTCCGCGGGACTCGCCGCGGGCGAGACCGATGGCACCTCCCTCGGTTTGACTGGAGCGGGCTGCGTCATCGGAGCGGGCTGCGTCTGCGGCTCGATCGCCATGACTGGTTCGCGCGCCATGACCGGCTCGTGCACCATGGCCGGTTCGTGCACCATGACCGGCTCGTGCATCGGCTCGGGCCTTTGCGGTGCCTGCGCAACGGGTGGGAATTCGGAGGAAGGAGGCGAGGCCACCGGAGCCGCGAGGGTCGATGCTGGGCGATGCTGTTCTTCGCGAGCCGGCGATTGCGGGCCTCCGCGGCCGCCGCGATCGCCCCGGCCGCGTCGCCGCCGCCGGTGTTCGTGGTCCCCGTCCCGTGGTTCGGCCGAAGGCTGACCGCCGGCAGGACGATCCGGCTGCTGCGCTTGATCGGAGGGCCCGCGTTCCTGACGATCCTGTTGTCGTGGCGGGTCCGAAGGCCCGCGTTCGTGACGATCCTGCTGCCGTGATTGGTCCGAAGGTCCACGTTCGTGACGATCCTGCTGCCGCGGCGGGTCCGAAGGTCCGCGTTCGTGACGATCGCCGCGTTGCGGTCGGGCCTGCTGTGAGTCCGGGCGTTGCTGACGTTCCCCGCGGTCCGGGCGTGGAGGCCTCGGGCCGCGCCCTTCGCGCGACTCATCGCGGTCGCGACCGAAGCGTGGGTCCCGGCGGCCTTCGGCATTGCGTCCACGGAAGCGATCGCGCTCGCCCCGGTCGCCGCGCTCGGGGCGCGGCTCGCGGCGCTGGGGAATGGGCGCAGGCTGCACGCTTGCCGGAACCGTCGTTGTGTCCGACTTGAACCAGCCGAGTATCCGATCGATGATTCCCGGCTGCACCACGGCGGCTTGTCGTGCTTCCGGCTTCAAGGGCTGCGCCGTCACCGGCGCGGGCCGCTCGGGCGTCACGCCCTGCACCGCTGCCTGCTGGCGCGGGGGACGGACTTCCTGGGCCGCGGCTTCCTTCTTTTCCTCTTCGGCCGGCGCGGTGACGAGGTTGTAGCTCGCCGGCAGGGCCTCCGATTGATTGAGGTCGTCGTGGCGCAGTCGTTCCACTTTGTAGTTGGGCGTCTCCAGGTGGGTGTTCGGGATCAGCAACACGTTGACCTTCAGCCGCGCTTCGATCGAATGGATGTCGGCGCGCTTCTCGTTCAGTAGGAACGTGGCCACGTCCACCGGAACCTGGGCGTGGACCGCGGCGCTGTTCTCCTTCATCGCTTCTTCCTGGATGATGCGCAGGATGTGCAAGGCGGTGGATTCCGTGCCGCGGATGTGGCCGGTGCCGTTGCAGCGCGGGCAGGTGATGTTGCTGCCCTCGCCGAGCGAGGGGCGCAGGCGCTGGCGCGACAGTTCCATCAGCCCGAAGCGCGAGATCTTGCCCATCTGGACCCGGGCGCGGTCGTAACGCAGCGCCTCGCGCAGGCGGTTCTCCACCTCGCGCTGGTTGCGCTGGTTCTCCATGTCGATGAAGTCGATGACGATGAGGCCCCCGAGGTCGCGCAGCCGCAACTGGCGGGCTATCTCGTCGGCAGCTTCGGCGTTGGTGTTGTACGCGGTCTGCTCGATATCGTGGCCGCGCGTTGCGCGCGCGGAGTTGACGTCGATCGAAACCAGGGCCTCGGTATGGTCGATCACGACCGCGCCGCCGGAGGGCAGCGATACCTGGCGCGAGTAGGCCGTTTCGATCTGGTGCTCGATCTGGAAGCGCGAGAACAGCGGCACGTCGTCGCGGTAGCGCTTCACCCGGCCGACGTTGTCGGGCATGACGTTGCTCATGAACGCCATCGTCTGCTCGAAGATCGGATCGGTGTCGATCAGGATCTCGCCGATGTCCGGCTGAAAGTAGTCGCGGATGGCGCGGATGACGAGGCTGCCCTCCTGGTAGATGAGGAAGGGCGCCGGATTGAGGAGCTTCCCTGCGTCGTCGCGCACGGGCTCCGTCGCTTCGACGATCTTGCCCCAGAGCTTGAGCAGGTAAGTGAGGTCCCACTGGAGCTCCTCGTAGGAGCGGCTGATGCCGGCGGTGCGTCCGATGATGCTCATGCCGGCGGGAACGTCGAGCTTGTCCATGATCTCGCGCAGCTCGTCGCGGTCCTCGCCCTCGACGCGGCGGGAAACGCCGCCGCCGCGCGGGTTGTTCGGCATCAGCACGAGGTAGCGTCCGGCGAGACTGATGAAAGTGGTGAGCGCGGCGCCCTTGTTGCCGCGCTCTTCCTTCTCGACCTGGACGATCAGTTCCTGGCCTTCGGAGATCGCGTCCTGGATGCGCGCGCGGCCGACGTCGACGCCCGGCTTGAAAAACTGCCGCGCGACTTCCTTGAAGGGAAGAAATCCGTGACGCTCGGTGCCGTATTCTATGAACGCGGCCTCGAGACTGGGCTCGACCCGCGTGATGACACCCTTGTAGATGTTGCTTTTTCTCTGTTCCTTCGCGGCCGATTCGATGTCGAGGTCTATGAGTTTCTGACCTTCGACTATCGCGACACGGAGTTCCTCGGCCTGTGTCGCATTAAAAAGCATGCGCTTCATTGTTTCATTCTCCCGCGCGCACGGGCAGGACAAACCAAGCGCCTAATTTGCAGGCTGGCTTCGCATCATCGATATGTTGATCATGAGAACGCGGTAAGTTGGCTTGTCGGATCGGGTCGCTGCTCTG
Source organism: Burkholderiales bacterium (assembly GCA_035317085.1). Lineage (GTDB taxonomy): Bacteria > Pseudomonadota > Gammaproteobacteria > Burkholderiales > SG8-39 > VBDM01. Next base: position 8,185 of record DATHHS010000072.1, on the reverse strand, counting down.
CAGGAACCATTGATTCTGCCGATATGCTGTTGGCGCGCTGTTCTATTACTATCACTGGTTGGATAACCAACCGCCTTTGCCGGCTTCGGGTTCATGCGCTGGTCAATACGGACCTTGCCGTTGGCAGCGTCGGAACCGGGGACAGGGTAGCCAGTCTTGTCTGGGGGCAGAAAATCGCACCTTCGCATGTACAAGCAGCCGTCCCGCAACGTAAGCAGCGCGCAGATCATAAACAAAATGAAGGATTTAAGCAATGCCGTTGCGGTAGAGGTTGATGCCGCGAGCGAAGGGCAGCGTGTCGACAACTTCCTGATGCGGGTGTGCAAGGGGGTGCCGCGCAGCCACGTCTACCGCATCCTGCGCACCGGCCAGGTGAGGGTCAACAGCCGCCGCGTCGATGCGACCTACCGCCTGCAGCCGGGGGACCGGGTGCGGATTCCGCCGATGCGCCTGGCGCAGCGCGCGCAGAAGACTGTGCCGCCGCGCGATCTGCCGGTGGTCTTCGAGGACGACGCGCTGCTGGTCGTGAACAAGCCGTCCGGCACCGCGGTGCACGGCGGCAGCGGCATCAGCTTCGGGGTCATCGAGCAGATGCGCGCGGCGAGGCCGCAGCTCAAGTTGCTGGAGCTTGCGCACCGCCTCGATCGCGAGACCTCGGGACTGCTGATCCTCGCCAAGAAACGCTCGGCGCTGACCGCGCTGCACGCCGCGCTGCGCGAAGGGCGGGTGAAAAAGGAATACCTCGTCCTGGTCAGGGGAAACTGGCGCAACGACAAGCAGCACGTCAGCCTTCCGCTGAAAAAATTTGTCACCCATTCGGGAGAGCGGCGCGTCAGCGTCGACCGCGAGGGCAGGGAGTCGCAAACGATTTTCCGGAGAAAGAAGGCATTCCGCGATTACACGCTGCTGTCGGCCGAGCTGCTGACCGGCCGCACCCATCAAATCCGCGTCCATCTCACCCACCTCGGATTTCCGATCGCGGGCGACGACAAGTACGGTGACTTCGAGCTCAACCGGGCCTTGGCGAAGCAGGGCCTGAGGCGCATGTTCCTGCACGCGGGGGAACTGGAGCTTGCGCACCCGCTTTCAGGGGACGCGCTGAAACTGCATTCGCCGCTTCCCGAAGACCTGTCGCGCTTTCTCGATTCCCTGGGGAGCTGATGCGCTATCCATTGCTGGTGTTCGACTGGGACGGAACGCTGATCGATTCGGCTCGCACCATCGTCGCCTGCATTCAGGCTGCGTGTCGCGATCTCGGTCTGGCCGTACCCGACGACGCCCGAGCGAGCCACGTCATCGGCCTGGGATTGAAAGACGCGCTCTCCTACGCAATTCCGGGCTTGCCCGCGGACGAGTACGTCAGGGTAGTGGAATCGTACCGCAGGCATTTTCTCGCGCGCGACCCGGAGATTCCTCTGTTTCCGGGAACTCGGGCGATGCTTTCCGGCCTTCGGGATCGCGGCCACCATCTGGCCATCGCCACCGGGAAGAGCCGGGCGGGTCTGGCGCGCGCGCTCGACCGTACCGGTTTGCAGCCTTTTTTCGCCGCTTCGCGCTGTGCCGACCAATGCGCCTCGAAGCCGGCGCCCGATATGCTCTACGAGCTCATGGACGAGCTCGACGTGGAGGCAGCGAATACCCTTATGATCGGGGACACGGTGCACGACCTTCAGATGGCGGCTGCCGCGGGGGTCAGTGCCGTCGGGGTGAGTCATGGGGCGCATCCCAAAAGCGACCTGATCGCGCTCGTGCCGCTCGCTTGCGTGGAAAGCACGGATGAACTGACGCTATGGCTTTCGCAGAACGCGTAATTTGCTCGAGCGCCGATCTCTCGGAATCCGGGGACGGAGTGCGTTTCGAGGTCGAAGTCGACGGCAAGCCCGAGCCGGCGTTCGCCGTTCGCTACAAGGGCCGGGTCTATGCGTATCTCAACCGATGCGCGCACATGCCCATGGAGCTCGATTGGATGCCGGGAAAGTTCTTTGATATCGGGGGGACGCTTTTGATATGCTCGACTCACGGCGCGACCTACGCGCCCGATACGGGCAAATGCATGCGCGGCCCGTGCTTCGAGGCGGGGCTGAGATCGCTGCTCGTCGAGGAAAAGGAAGGTCGCGTTATCGTGAAGGGTAATAGTCATGGCCGAAGTTGACTGGGAACGCAATGTGATCGAGAAGCTGGCGACGGCTGCGCTGAAGGAACAGCGTCGCTCGCGTCGCTGGGGCATTTTCTTCAAGCTGCTCGGCTTCGCCTATTTCACCGTGCTGTTGCTGCTGGCGCTCGACTGGCGCGGACAGGACGGCCTCACTTCGGGCAAGCACACCGCGCTGATCGACGTGGTCGGCGTGATCGATCCGAAGGGCGACGCGAGCGCCGACCGGGTCACCGAATCCCTGCAGCTTGCGTTCAAGGACAAGAACACCCAGGGCATAGTCCTGCGCATCAATTCGCCCGGCGGCAGCCCGGTGCAAGCCGGGATCATCTACGACGAGATCCGCCGGCTGCGCGGCGTCTATCCCAATATTCCCATGTACGTCGTGGTCGAGGACATCTGCGCCTCGGGCGGGTATTACATCGCCGCGGCGGCGGACAAGATCTACGTGGACAAGGCGAGCATTATCGGATCGATCGGCGTGATCATGGACGGCTGGGGCTTCACCGGCACCATGGAAAAGCTCGGCGTGGAGCGCCGCGTGCTCGTGTCGGGCGAGAACAAGGCTTTTCTCGATCCGTTTTCGCCGGTCGACGAGAAACAGAAACGGCACGCCCAATCATTGCTCGACGAAATCCACAAACAGTTCATCGAGGTGGTGAGGAAGGGGCGCGGCAAGCGGCTCAAGGAGAGCCCCGACATGTTCTCCGGTTTCCTGTGGACGGGCTCAAAGAGCATCGAGCTTGGACTCTCGGACGGTTTCGGAAGCGTCGATTTCGTCGCGCGCGAGGTGATCAAAGCCGAGGACGTCGTCGATTACACGAAAAAAGCGAATATCGCCGAGCGATTCGCCAAGCGCTTCGGCGCGACGATGGCGGACGCGCTTGCTAAAGTGCTGGCGCAAGGGCAGCTCAACGTTCGCTAAGTCAAGCGACCCCACGCCGATCCAGGATCCGTGGAGCTCAAGCGAGGAACAGGAATACCGTCGGCCGTCCCTTCAGCTTCGGCGTTTTTTTGCGCCATGCCGCAACTGATCGCGTTCCCACCGCCTCTAATTCCAACGTGAGATCGGTGGCAATGCACACCAAGGTATCGGAACCCAGGGCGTGCAACATCGTCGAGAGCGTGCGATCGTTGCGGTAGGGCGTTTCGATGAATATCTGAGTCTGTTTGAGCTTCCGCGACTGGCGTTCGCATTCCTTCAACGTGGAGACGAGTTCGGTTTCTGCGATGGGAAGGTAGCCGTGAAATGCGAAGCGCTGTCCATCCAGACCCGACGCGGCGAGCGCGAGCAGGATCGAAGAGGGTCCGCTCAAGGGCACGACGCGCACACCCTTATCGTGCGCAAGCCGCACCAGGCTTGCTCCCGGGTCGGCAACAGCCGGTAAGCCTGCTTCGGAAAGGAGTCCCGCATCGCTGCCGGTGAGGAGCGGCCCGAGCAAAGGCGGGATATCGCTTTCCTTGGTGTTGTGGTCGAGCCGCTCGACGCGGATGCTCTGCAGCGGTCGCGTCGGCGCGATGCGTTTCAGGAAAGAGCGCGCCGCTTTGGGGTCTTCGGCGATGATGTAATCGAGTGAACGGGCGCGGTCCAGTACGAAAGCCGGAATAACTGTCTCCGGCGCGACTTCACCCAACGTGCTAGGCAGGAGATAAAGCGAACCCCTCGGTTCAGAGGACATTCAACCCTTGCTCGGCTAGCAGATCCACGAGCGCGATCAGCGGCAAGCCGACCAGAGCGCTCGGATCCTCGCCTTCCATCCTTGCGACCAGCGCGATGCCCAGGCCTTCCGACTTTGCGCTGCCGGCGCAGTCGTAGGGCTGCTCGCGCGCCAGATAGCGCTCGATGGCTCCATCGTCAAGCTCCCGGAAAGTGACACGGTACGGAACAATGCGGACCCGGCTGCTGCCGTCGGCGGTGTTGAGTACGCAAACCGCAGTGTGAAACACCGCCTCCTGGCCCGACATGGCACGGAGCTGACGCACTGCATTTTCACGGGTGCCGGGTTTGCCGATCACTTCGCCGTTTCTTACCGCGACCTGGTCGGAGCCGATGATCAACGCGTCGCGAAACTTGCTTGCGACGGCCCGCGCCTTGGCTTCGGCGAGCCGCCGCGCCATGTTCTCCGGTGTCTCTCCTGCGAGACGTTCTTCGCTTAGGCCCGGATCTGCCACCAGAAATGGAATTCCGAGCCGCTCAAGCAGGGCGCGGCGATAGCGCGAAGTGGAGGCGAGGACAAGCTGCATGGCATTGGCGAGGGGGTCTAGACCCCGCACTGGTCGGCGATCAGCTTTTCCTGCCGGGCGATTGCCTCCGAATTATCCGTCTGGATTCGCTCGCCCTTTGCATTCAGCGTGAAGCTGGGTGGACTTTGCTTCAGACGGGCAAGCAGATCGCGTTGTTGATTGCATTGCTCCAGGCGCCGGTTTGTGTTTCGGGTTGCTGGATTGTCGTTGCCCTGTTCATTCTGGGTCGCGCTGGGGCGGGGTTCCGGATCCCTCGGCGAAATCCCTCCTTGAGCTGGATTCGATCCTTGGGATCCGGTAGTGCCGCCTGGAGCGGGCGATGCGAGCCGGTTCGGAACTTCGCTGGCTTTGCTCCCCTGCGGCGGCCGCTCGCTATAGTGGGTCACACCTCGCTCGTCCACCCACTTGTAGACTTGGCTCAAGACTGGCGCGGCAATCGCCATAAGGACCAGAAAGTGCAGTAACGCTCTGAACAACTTGGAATTTCTTTTGACACTCAAGGGCAAACATAATATCATGCGCGCCTTATGTCGCAAGCGGGGGTGATCGACGGCCTCCACTTTGCCCGTGCCGCGTTGCAAAAGCGGGGAAGCTTGGGCATGGAGCAGTTGTTGCGCCTTGCGCAAATGCGGTGTTCGACCCAAGGTCTGGAGTACTACCTGAGCGGGGGGACCGCGAACAACGGCAAGCCGTGTTTGCGGATTTCGGTGAGAGGATACACGCAGTTCGTGTGCCAGCGCTGTCTGGGTCCACTCCAGGTTCCAGTCGAGATCGACGCCGAGTTGCAGCTCTCCGAGAGCCTGCGTGAGATCTCCGAAGCCGACGACGAGGTCGACCGTGTTCTTGCCTCCCGGCACATGGAGGTAGGACAGCTGGTCGAAGACGAGGTGATCTTGGCTTTGCCGATGGTGCCGCGGCATGAGGAATGCGCGCACGGCCCGGTGACATGAATTTGAAGGAGTTCCAAATATGGCAGTCCAGCAAAACAAGAAATCGCCGTCGAAGCGCGGTATGCACCGCGCCCACGATTTTCTGAAAAATCCGCCGCTCGCGGTCGAGCCGACCACCGGTGAGGTGCATTTGCGTCACCACATCAGCCCGAGCGGCTACTATCGCGGCAAGAAGGTCGTCAAGACCCAGAGCGAGTAAGGCTTCTGCCGGTGCGGCGACCGGGCGAGTGCCTGCATCGGCCCTTCAACCTTTCAATTGAGCGAAGCAAGGACGCTTCGCCCCGTGCTGCATGGACATCACCGTAGCCATTGACTGCATGGGCGGCGATCACGGCCCGCACGTGACAGTGCCGGCGGCGCTCAATTTCCTCAAATCCAATTCCGGAGTCGATATCGTCCTGGTGGGATTGCGCGACGCCATCGAGGCGGAACTGAAGGCGTGCAGCGCCCGGTCCGGTCCGCGCCTGCGCGTGCACCACGCAAGCGAGGTCGTTCTGATGGACGAATCCCCGGCGCTTGCGTTGCGCAACAAGAAGGATTCGTCGATTCGCGTCGCAGTAGATCTCGTGAAGAGCGGCGAAGCGCATGCTTGCGTGAGCGCCGGCAACACGGGCGCGCTGATGGCGGTTTCGCGCTTCGTTCTCAAAATGCTTCCGGGGATCGACCGCCCCGCGATCATCTCCGCCCTTCCTACCATGCAGGGGAGCACCTATGTGCTCGACCTCGGCGCAAACGTCGACTGCGAGGCGGAGCATCTGTTGCAGTTTGCCGTCATGGGGGCGACGCTGGTCGCGGCGGTGGAGCACAAGGATCGCCCGACCGTCGGCTTGCTCAACATCGGCGAGGAGGACATCAAGGGCAACGAGGTGGTGAAGAAGGCGGCAGAGCTGTTGCGCGAAAGCGGGCTCAATTTCATCGGCAACATCGAGGGCGACGGAATCTACAGAGGAGTGGCGGACGTGGTGGTGTGCGACGGTTTCGTGGGCAACGTCATGCTCAAGGCCTCCGAGGGCATAGTGCAGATGGTGCGCAGCTTCATTCGCGAAGAGTTCATGCGCAGCGTGCTCACGAGGCTCGCCGGCGTGATCGTGATGCCGGCGCTTTACGCATTTCGCAAGCGCCTCGATCCGCGCCGCTTCAATGGCGCGACCCTGCTCGGCTTGAAGGGTATTGTCGTCAAGAGTCACGGCTCGGCCGATGCGTTCGCGTTTGAGCGAGCCATCGAGCGGGCAATGGAAGAGGTGCGCAACGAGGTGCTGCACCGGCTGATGCTGCGGTTCGGTTCGAATCAATCCGAGGCGGCCGCTTCGTGATCTGGTCGCGCATTGCCGGCACCGGGGGCTACCTGCCGCCGAAGATCGTCACCAACGACGATCTGGCCAAGCGAATGGACACCACCGACGAATGGATCCGGACCCGCACCGGCATCCGCCAGCGTCACATCGCCGAACCCTCGCAGGGCTCCAGCGACCTCGGCGTCGAGGCAAGCCGCGTGGCGATTGCCGCGGCACGCATCGCCTCGGAGGAAATCGATCTCATCATTGTGGCCACGGCGACGCCCGACTACATTTTCCCGAGTACCGCTTGCATCATGCAGGCGAAGCTGGGAATAAAGGGCTGCGCCGCGTTCGATATTCAGGCGGTCTGCAGCGGTTTTGTATACGCGTTGGCGATCGCCGACAAATTGATCCGATCGGGCCAGCATCGCTGCGCTCTCGTGGTCGGCACGGAAGTGTATTCGCGGATCCTCGACTGGAATGATCGCGGCACTGCGGTACTTTTTGGCGACGGAGCCGGCGCGGTAATTCTCAAGGCGGACTCCAAGCCCGGCATCATGGCAAGCGTGCTGCATGCCGACGGTTCTTACGCGGACATTCTTTCGGTGCCCGGCAACGTCTGCGGCGGGAAGATCGTCGGTTCGCCGTTCCTGCAGATGGACGGGCAAGCGGTTTTCAAGTTCGCGGTGAAGGTGCTCGACGAGGTGGCGCGCGAGACCTTGGCCTTGTGCAATCTCACCGCCGGGGACATCGACTGGCTGATTCCGCACCAGGCCAACGTGCGCATACTCGAGGCGACGGCGAGAAAGCTCGGCATCGACCCGTCGAAGCTGATCGTCACCGTGGACCGTCACGGAAATACCTCGGCCGCCTCGGTGCCTCTGGCGCTGGATCTCGCCATCCGCGACGGACGGATCAGGCCGGGACACAAAGTCATGCTCCAGGGGGTGGGTGGCGGCTTCACCTGGGGCGCAGTGCTCCTGGAAATGTGATCGATGAGGTTCGCCATGGTTTTTCCGGGCCAGGGCTCGCAGTCGGTCGGAATGCTTGCCGGCTACGGCGACATGCGGGCGATCCGCGAGACGCTCGCGGAAGCGTCCGACATCCTCAAGCAGGATGTAGGAAAGCTGATGGCCGAAGGTCCCGCCGAGCAGTTGAATAGCACCGTCAACACCCAGCCGATCATGGTCGTAGCGGGCCTGTGCGCCTGGCGCGCGTGGCACGAGCTGGGAGGAGCCGAGCCCCAGCTGCTCGCCGGCCACAGCCTCGGCGAGTACACGGCGCTGGTCGCGGCAGGGGCGATCTCGCTTGCCGACTGCCTTCCGCTGGTGCGTTTGCGCGGCCAGGCGATGCAGGAGGCGGTTCCGCAGGGCAAGGGCGCGATGGCGGCGATCCTGGGCCTGGACGAGGCCGCGGTCAGCGCGGCCTGCGCGGAAGCCGCTCAGGGCGAGGTCTGCGAAGCAGTCAACTTCAACGCCCCCGCGCAAGTGGTTATCGCAGGACACGCCGGCGCCGTGCACAGGGGAATGGAGGCAGCAAAGGTGCGTGGCGCGAAACGCGCG
>DATHHS010000071.1:0-5762 GCA_035317085.1 Burkholderiales bacterium | reverse complement strand
CTCGCTTAGTATCGTTTTCCGATACCAGATGCCTCAAGCCGCCCTACTCATCGAGGTGATCAAGAAGGGCCTGCGCGAGCGGGGACTGACCTACGCCCGTGTGGCAAAAGGGCTCGGGCTCTCCGAATCCTCGGTGAAGCGGGTCTTCTCCCAGGAGAACCTGAGCCTGAACCGGCTCGAGCAGCTCTGCGCGCTGATGGATCTCGAGATCGCCGACCTGCTCGAGCTGACGCGCGCCGCGGAAGGGCGGGTCACCGAACTGACCGAGGATCAGGAACGCACTTTGGTGGGCGATCCCAAGCTGATGCTGGTGGCTATTCTCGCAATCAGCCACTGGACTGCGGCGAGCATGCTCGAGAACTATCGCTTCTCCGAAGCGGAGCTGGTCGCACTGCTCGCGCGCCTGGACAAGCTGGGGATCATCGATCTGCTGCCGGGCAACCGGATCAAGGTCCGGCTCGCCCGCAATTTCACCTGGCGCAAGGCCGGGCCGATGCAGCGCTTCTTCGAGGAGCGTGTCCAGGGGCAATTCTTCAATTCCTCGTTTGTGGACCCGGGCGAGCTGCGGATTACCGTGCACGGGAGCGTGTCCGCCAAGTCCAATGAAATGTTGCGGCAACGCATGCGCAAGCTCGCCGAAGAGTTCGATTCCTTCGTCGAGGAAGACCGGCAGCTCGACCACAAGAGCCGCGAGGGAACGACCCTGGTGATGGCGATTCGTCCCTGGGAGCTCGCGCTGTTTACCGAATTGCGGCGCGTGCCGTCTCGTCCGGATCAAAGGGCAGGGGCGCGGGAAAAGTGAAAATGCGCTCTTCAGGGCGGATTCCCCTGTGGGTGAAGCTTCTCTACACCCTCTTCGTGCTCGTCCTGGTGCCGAACTATCTCATCGCCTATGGCCCGACCAATTTCCTGTATTTCTGCGACGTCGCGCTTCTTCTCACGGTGGCCGCGGTGTGGTTCGAAAGCGCCTTGCTCGCTTCAGCGGCGGCGGTCGGAATCGCCCTGCCGCAATGTTTTTGGATGGTGGATTTCGTGGGCAGCGCGGTGGGCTTGCCCATCACCGGAATGACCGGCTACATGTTCAACGGCGATCTTCCGCTGTTTGCGCGCTTCCTGTCGTTCTTCCATTTCTGGCTGCCCCTGTTTCTTCTCTGGCTGGTCAGCCGCCTCGGTTACGACAGGCGCGCAATCGGTCTCTGGACTCCGCTCGCTCTTGCGCTCATGTTGATCTCGTACTTTTTCCTTCCGCCCCCGCCGCCGCCGGCGGACAATCCCGGCCTGCCCGTCAATGTGAATTACGTTTTCGGACTGAGCGATGAGCACGCCCAGCAGTGGATGCCTCCGGTGGTCTGGCTGCTTGGCCTGATGGCGGTGTTGCCGCTCGCGATCTTCTGGCCGACGCACCTGCTCTTCAAGAGAATCTTCCGCCCGCCGCAGCGCCCCTAGTGCGGCCGGCCGGAAAACGACGGCGGCCGGCTAGGGCTGATCTCCGCGCAGTCGCAGCCAGATCATGAACCGCATCAGGAACTCGGGGACGAGTGCATAGATGCAAATCGCCACGGCGGCGTTGAGCAGGGCGACGCCGAGGAAGAGCTGTGGGATGCTCCAGCCCAGTTGCAGCAGCGCGATCGCCGCCAGCGCCGCGCACACGACGAAAAGCGCGTTCAGCACGTTGTTGCCCGCGATGACGCGCGAGCGGTGGCTCGTCTCCGAGCGCGTCTGCACCAGCGCGTAGAGCGGCACGATGTAGAAGCCGCCGAAGACGCCGATCAGGGCGAGGTCGGCGAGGATGCGCCAGTGCGCGGGCTCGCCAAGGAACGCAACAGCACCCCAGGGAGCGTGCGCCGCGAGCCCGGTGCTCGCGAAATAGAAATCCATGCCGAACAGCGTCAGACCGATCGAGCCGAACGGTACCAGGCCGATCTCGATCCTGCGCCCGGACAGGCGCTCGCACAGGAGCGAGCCCGCGCCCACGCCGACGGAGAAGAGCGCGAGCAGCACCGTCACCACCTCCTCGTTCCCGGACAGCACGTCCTTGGTATAGACCGGGAATTGCGAGAGATAAACGGCGCCGAGGAACCAGAACCAGGAAATAGCGAGCACCGAGAGGAACACGGTGCGGTCCTGCGCCAGGAAACGCAGGATCCGCCAGGTCTCGGAAAAGAGATTCCAGTTGACGGCGAGGTCGGGGGCGGCGGGCGGCGAGTGCGGCACCCCGCGGCTCGCGAGGTAGCCCAGCACCGCGAGCACCAGCACGGCCGCCGCGACCGGGGCGGGCGAGCCTTCGGCGATGAGAAATCCTCCGAGCAGGGTGCCGAGCAGGATGGCGAGAAAGGTGCCCATTTCCACGAGACCGTTGCCGCCGATGATTTCCTTCTGCTCGAGGTGTTGCGGCAGGTAGGAGTACTTCACCGGTCCGAACACCGTCGAATGCAGTCCCATCAGGAAAAGCGCCGTCAGCAGGAGCGTGAGGTTGCGCCAGTACAGCCCCGCGGCACCGAGCACCATGATGGCGATCTCCGCGATTTTCACCAGGCGGATGACGAAGGATTTCTCCAGCTTGTCGGCGAGCTGTCCGGCGGTAGCCGAGAACAGGAAAAAGGGCAGGATGAAGAGCGCCTGCGCGAGGTTGGAGAGCGTCGCCGCGCCGAGGTTGCTCATGCTGGTCGCGTGAAAGGCAACCAGGATGATCAGGGCGTTCTTGAAGACGTTGTCGTTGAAGGCGCCCAGGAACTGCGTCAGGAAAAACGGCAGGAAGCGCCTTTGCTTCAGCAGTTCGTACTGGCTGTGCCCGCTGTTGTGGTCAGTCATGGGTGGCTAGTGCTGCGATTCGCGAATCCGGTGCATACGAGCGTCATTCCGGCCAAGCCCGCGAAGCGGGCGCGAGCCGGAATCCAGAGACGTTTCAAGACACTGGATTCCCGCTTGCGCGGGAATGACGGCTCAGGAGTTTGTTCACGAACTAAGAACTCAGGACGCTAGCATAACGGAACGGTCCCGGCCGCGCTTTCGGTATCATTGCGTTCATGGCGAAAAGCGAATTCACCCGGCTCTCGGCCGTCGAGCTTGCGCGGCTGATCCGCACCAAGAAGGCGAGCCCGGTCGAAGTGACCGAGGCGCATCTTGCGGCGATCGAGAAGGTCAATCCCGCGGTCAACGCCTTTTGCACCGTCGCTGCCGAGAAAGCGCTCGACTGGGCGCGCGAGGCCGAACGCGCGGTGAAGAAGCGCGCGCGGCTCGGGGCCTTGCACGGCGTGCCGGTCGCGATCAAGGATCTCACGCCCACCGCGGGCATACGCACCACCTGGGGCTCGACCCTGTTCCGCGACCATGTGCCGACCGAGGACGCGGAGATCGTGAAGCGGCTGAAGGCGGCCGGGGCGATCGTCATCGGCAAGACCAACACGCCCGAGTTCGGCGCCGGCGCGAACACGGTCAACAAGGTGTTCGGCGCGACGCGCAATCCCTGGAACACGGCGCTCTCGGCCTCCGGCTCGACCGGGGGCGGGGCGGCGGCGCTCGCCGCGCGCATGGCGCCGCTCGCCGAGGGCAGCGATTTCGGCGGGTCGCTTCGCACGCCCGCGGCGTTCTGCGGCGTGGTGGGCCTGCGCACCACCGCGGGCCTCATTCCCAAGCATCCGGCCGCCTTGCCCTGGCACGATCAGAGCGTGGCCGGGCCGATGGCGCGCACCGCCGAGGACTGCGCGCTGCTCCTCGATGCGATGATCGGGCTTTCCGCGAAATCGCCGCTCTCCGTTCCCGCGCCGTGGAAGAGCGCGCGCGTGCGGCTCGCAAAAGCGAAGAACCTGAGGAGCCTGCGTTTCGCCTACGCGCCCGACATCGCCGGCATCGGGGTGGACGCGGAGATCGAACGCATCTGCCGGAACGCGGCGCGCGATCTGCGCGACGCGGGCGCGGCGATCGAGGAGATCGACATCAATCTGTACGAGGGCCGCGATGCGTTTATCACGCTGCGCGGCGAAGCGATGGTGGGCAATCACCTCGAGCGGCTCGAGCGCATCGGCGAGCTGGGCGACAATCTCGCCGGGAACATACGCTCGGGCCTCGCGCTCACCGTCAGCGAGATCGCGCGTGCCGAGAGGAAGCGCGCCGAGATCTGGCACCGCTGGCGCGCGCTCTTCGAACAGTACGACCTGATCCTCACCCCGACCGCACCGGTGCCGCCGTTTCCGGTGGAGAAGAACTATCCCGACGTCATCGAGGGCAGGAAAATGCAGAACTACATCGACTGGATCGCGCCGAACTTCCTCGTCTCGCTCGCGGCGCTGCCCGCGGTGAGCGTGCCCGCGGGGCTTACCTCCGCGAAACTGCCCGTGGGCCTGCAGATCGTCGGCCCGCGGTTTTCCGAGCCGCTGATTCTTACCGCGGCGAAGTTCGTCGAAGCGATGCACCCGATAGGGCTGCCGCCGAATTGCGGTTGAACCACTCAGAGTTTCCCTAGGGGAGGGGCACGACCGCGATCAGGAGATTGCCGGCAATGAATAGCGTGTCTCCGGCGGGATTGACGAGCATCTTGATGTTGTGGGGTGCAGCGTTATCGGGGCACGCAACCGGCGTGATGGGAAACCCCGTGACGATCTCCGTCAGGGCGTTGAAGCCGCCGGGAGTCGAAAGCAGGTCGAATGCGCGAACCTGGCAGGGGCTCGCTATTTCCACTGTATAGGCACGAGTTCCATCTGGGCTGACCGCGTATGCCGCAGTGGTCGATGGCAGCAAACCCAGAAGAGCGAAGCTCGCATCATATATGCCGAAGGGCGAACCGATGCCCACCACCTGTGCCACGGCCATGCGCGAACCGGCGCGATCGAACGCTGGTGCGTTGATATTTTGATTGAGGTCGGGATTATTGTGCTGGATGCTGAAACTCGTTGCGGCGAGGATTCCCGTCGAAGCGGTGTAACGATAGACAGGTTGCGGCGACGAAAGGCCGCTCTCCATGATCGTAACGATCGCTCCGTCGGCGCTGGCGCCGGCCACGGCATAGAAGAAAAACTTGGTGGCGTTGAGCCCTGCCTGGGTCGGAGTGGAAAATGCCGACTGGCTTGCCGAATAGAGATAAAGCCTGGTTGAGCCACTGCCCCCGCCAAAGCCTGTCGTGATCACCGCATTGCCGTCGTTCGCTACAACCACACTCTTCAGATACTCCGGCTCAACAGTCGCAGTCGGTTTGGCGCGGGAGGCGCTCACACCCAAAGTCACAGGATCCGCTTCCGCCATCGCAGCGTCGCTGATGGCAAGCAGCTTCGATCCGTTTAGCGAGAGGGCGAGATCCCTGAGGTTCGCCAGCGTAGCGGACGTTGGCGTCGACGGCCAAGCTCCGCTTGCAAACGCGTAGCGCAAAATCTGGTTGGTCGAGGCATCGGCGAAACTCACGCCCACCAGCAAGGCCTTTCGCTCAGCGTCGTAAACGAGCCCCCGGACCTGCTGCGGCGGTGAAGGATAGTTGAGTGTCGTACTCGCGTAGGCCGGCGCATCGACGATCTTCAGCGACTCGGTGAATGGAATCGCGCCGTTGTTAAGTTGCACCGCGTTATTGCCTGCAATCAGTGTCGCCGGATAGCTCGCGTGAATTTCGGTGTCGCTCAGGAAGGACGATGTTGTTGCCGGCGTACCGTTAAAACTCACCGTGGTCGCCGGTGCAAACCCTTGGCCGCGGATGATGACGTCGCCAGTCTTGCCGGTAGTGCCGATATAAGGCGCCACGGCATCGGCCTGCACCGACGATCCCACTGTGTAGGTGA
>DATHHS010000070.1:0-6294 GCA_035317085.1 Burkholderiales bacterium | reverse complement strand
CGCTTATCGCGACGAGCTACCAGCGCGCGTACGGGGTCCCGACAGCCGATCTATTCGAGGCTGCCTACGCAACCGGGATCGACACGCTGTTTCCGAACACCACGCCACTGGCGACCCTGTTCGCGAACGGAAGATTTCCGCAGACTTTTCTGTTCAATAGCACGGCGCCGGTCATGGCTGATATCCCGGGAACGACCCCCGGGCCCGTGACCACAGCGCTCCTTGCTTTGTTCCCTACCATCACGCCGCCGCTAGCCGTGCCACCTATTACGGCCGGGCAGGCGGCGATATTTGCGCTCGGGTTCGGTCCAACGCTGACCAACCCGCAAACCAACCTCGTCAAGAACAGCTATCGAGCCGGATATCTCGCGGATGTACTGACTAACCCGGACGGCGCGGTTCCTGGGCTTGGAACGAATGGCCTGCTCGCCGCGACCCCGGCCCATCCGCTGCGGATCGCATTCAAATTGAACGACATGCGTACCTGGGTTCCAGCAACTGCACCGGTGCTGCTGTGTGGCGGGCACCAGGACCCGACCGTGTTCTACGCCAACACGCAGGTGATGCAGGCGTTCTGGGGTCCTCAGTTACCAGTGCAGTTGCCGCTCACAGTGATCGATGTCGATCCGGTACCGAACCCGCCCGTCGGCCCTCTCCAGAATGGATTCGCGACGGCCGTGAACGCCACGTCGACCGCTGCCTTCAACACCGCGTTCAACGCCGACATTGCCGCCGGGTTCACAGTGCCTGACGCTACCGCGGCGGCCACTGCGGCCGCACAGAGCGCGGTCGTCCAGAACTACCACGGCACGCTGGTGCCGCCGTTCTGCGCGGCCGCGGTGCGCGGCTTCTTCGCCAACTTCTAAGGGGAGAGTCCGATCATGAAAATAACAACACCGATCGCAATGCTCGCCGCGCTGCTTGCGCTGGCGGCTTGGACCGGGCGCGCCGGGGCGGCGGAGGGGGAGAGGAACAACTCGCTCCGGCTCGGCATGTACTTCATCCACTATCAAGCGAGCGCCGACGACTTGTCGGGTCCCTTCGTGCCTGCGGGTGCGAACCTCGATGTCAGGGACACCCAGACGCCTTACTTCGCCTATGTTCGCCGGCTGTCGCGAGAGTTCGAGCTCGAGTTTGCGGCGGGGCTTCCGCCGACAACGGAAACGGTGGGCAGGGGTCCGGCGACGCTGGGCTCGGTGCCTTTCAACAACCAGGTCATCGCGACCGCGAAGTGGTTCTCGCCGACACTGTTGGTGAATTACAAGTTCTCCGAAGGATCTTCCGGGTGGAATCCCTACGTTGGCGTCGGCATCAACTACACGCACTTCTTCGACAGGAAATCGACCGCGGCCGGCGATGCCGTCGGCGGCGGCCCGACCACGCTCTCCCTGTCGAACTCGGTCGGACCTGCGGCGACGATCGGGGCCAGCTACTACTTGCAGGACAACTGGAACATGTACCTTTCGTACTCGGTGAGCCGGGTCAAGAGCAAGCTCGAGGCCAATACCTCGGGCACGGTCCGCTCCACGACGATCAATTTCAATCCGAGCGCGCTGGTGCTGTCCTTCGGGTACTCGTTTTGATGGGCAGGTCCCTGAGGACCGCGATCGCGGTGGTCGCCCGGCCAAGAGGGTGCGCCGCAGCTAGATGATCTTTCTCGCGGCGAGCTGATCGAGTTCCTCGCCGCGCATCCCGAGCAGGTCGCCCAGGACCTCGCGGGTGTGCTGGCCGAGCAACGGCGGGGGGATCTTGTATTCCACCGGCGTCGCGGAAAAACGCATCGGGCTGGCGACGGTGGGAGACGGAACGCCTGCCGGGTGAGGGATCTCGACCTTCAATCCGCGGTGCCGCACCTGCGGATCCTCGAACACTTCCCGGTAGTCGTTGATCGGCCCGCAGGGCACGTTGGCGGCCTCGAGCTCCGCGAGCCACTGCCTGCTCGGGCGCCGGCTGAATATCTCGCGCAGCAAGGGAATCAGCGTGGCGCGATTCGTGATGCGTCCCGGCATGGTGGCGTAGCGGGAATCCAGGGCGAGCTCCAGCCGGCCGGCGGCCTTGCAGAAGCTCGTGAACTGGCTGTCGTTTCCGACCGCGAGGATGACGTGGCCGTCGGCGGTGGCGAACACTTCGTACGGCACCACGTTCGCATGCGCATTGCCGTAGCGTCCCGGGACATTTCCGGAAGTGAAATAATTCAGGATCTGGTTCGCGCCGAAGGCGACGATCGAATCCAGCAGCGCGAGATCGATGTGCTGTCCCACGCCGGTACGCTCGCGGTGCGCGATGGCTGCCGTGATGGCGAGGCTCGCGTACATCCCGGCGAGAACGTCGGTCACAGCGATGCCGACCTTCTGCGGACCGCCGCCGGGCTCGCTGTCGCGCTCGCCCGTGATGCTCATGAGGCCCCCCATGCCCTGGAAGATGAAGTCGTAGCCGGGCCGATGCGCGTGCGGCCCGCTCTGTCCGAATCCCGTGATCGAGCAATAGATGATGCGCGGATTGATCTTTTTCAGGTCTTCGTAGGCGAGCCCGTATTTTGCGAGCCCGCCGACCTTGTAGTTCTCCAGTAGCACGTCGCACTTCGCCGCGAGCGCGCGCGCGATGCGCTGGCCTTCCGGACTCGAGATGTCGAGCGTCACCGATTTCTTGCCGCGATTCACTGAAAGAAAGTACGCCGCTTCGCGCGTTTCCCTGCCGTCCTTGTCCTTGAGAAAGGGCGGGCCCCAGCTTCGGGTATCGTCCCCCGAGCCGGGACGCTCGATCTTGAGAACCTCCGCGCCGAGGTCGGCGAGATTCTGCGACGCCCATGGCCCGGCGAGGACGCGCGAGAGATCGAGTACGCGGATGTGGGAGAGCGGGCGCGACATGGCGGGAGCAGTCAGGGTTCGGCGGATTATATCGGTGAGCGCCGGGAGCCGGGGGCGGGGAGCGCCATGGCTTATAATCCGCCAGTGTTTTCAACGGGAGGCGGTGAGTGAAAATACTGGTTGCGGTCAAGCGCGTGGTCGATTTCAACGTCAAGGTGCGCGTCAAGGCCGACGGTTCCGGCGTCGAGACGGCCAACGTCAAAATGTCGATGAACCCCTTCGACGAGATCGCGGTCGAGGAAGCGATACGCCTGAAGGAAACCGGGACCGCAAGCGAGATCGTGGCAGTGTCGTGCGGCGTCCAGGCTTGCCAGGAAACATTGCGCACCGCGCTCGCCCTCGGCGCCGACCGCGCGATCCTGGTCGAAACCGACCTGGAGTTGCAGCCTCTGGCCGTGGCGAAGCTCCTCCACGCGATCGTGCAGAAGGAAAATCCGCAGCTCGTGATCCTCGGCAAGCAAGCGATCGACGACGACTGCAATCAGACCGGGCAGATGCTCGCGGCGTTGCTCGGCTGGCCGCAGGCGACGTTCGCCTCGAAGCTCAAGCTTTCGGACGCTCCGAACGGAAAAACGGCTGAGGTGACCCGCGAGGTGGACGGAGGCCTCGAGACGATCTCGATCAGGATGCCGGCGGTGGTGACCACCGACCTGCGCCTGAACGAGCCGCGCTACGTCACGCTGCCCAATATCATGAAAGCGAAAAAGAAGCCGCTGGAGACCCTGAAGCCCGACGCACTCGGCGTGGACGTCGCCCCAAGGCTCAAGATCTTGAAAGTGGAAGAACCGGTCAAGCGCAAGGCGGGGACCAAGGTGCCCGACGCCAGGACGCTGGTTGCGAAGCTGCGCGGCGAAGCCAAGGTGATATAACGCCGTCGTCCCCGCGAAAGCGGGGACCCAGCGACGTTGCCTTAGAGACACTAGATTCCCGCTTGCGCGGGAATGACGGACAAGGAGAATAGATGTCAGTTCTGGTCATCGCCGAGCACGACAATCAGTCGGTCAGGTCGGCGACGCTCAATACCGTTGCCGCGGCGGCCGAGGTAGCAAAAAGCGCGGGCGGCGATATCGCCGTCCTCGTCGCCGGCTCGGGCTGCGGGGCGGCTGCAAAGGCCGCGGCAGCGATCGCCGGAGTCAAGAAGGTCCTGGCGGCGGACGCGCCGCACTACAAGGACCAGCTTGCGGAAAACATCGCACCGCTGGTCGTGGGTCTCGCCGGAGCCTACACGCACATCCTCCTGCCGGCGAATTCCTTCGGCAAGAACCTTGGCCCGCGCATCGCCGCGCTGCTGGATGTCGCGCAGGTCTCCGACATCGTCTCCGTGGCCGGCGCGGACACCTTCGTGCGCCCGATCTATGCCGGCAATGCTCTTGCGACCGTTCAATCGAAGGACAAGATCAAGATCGTCACGGTGCGAACGACGGGCTTCGACGCGGTCTCCGCGAGCGGCGGCTCAGCGGCGATCGAAAATGTACAGGCGGGCGCGGATTCGGGTCTGTCCTCGCTCATCGGGCGTGCGCTGTCCAAGTCCGAGCGCCCGGAGCTGACCTCCGCGCGCGTGGTGGTGTCGGGCGGGCGCGGCATGGGTTCGGGAGAAAATTTCAAGATGCTCGAACCGCTCGCCGATAAACTGGGCGCGGCGATGGGCGCTTCGCGCGCGGCGGTGGACGCGGGATTCGTGCCGAACGACTGGCAGGTGGGGCAGACCGGCAAGATCGTGGCGCCCGAGCTCTACATCGCGGTCGGCATTTCCGGCGCGATCCAGCATCTCGCCGGCATGAAGGACAGCCGCGTCATCGTCGCCATCAACAAGGACGAGGAAGCGCCGATATTCCAGGTGGCGGACTACGGGATCGTCGGAGACCTGTTCAAAATCGTTCCGGAACTGGTGAAAGAACTGGGCTAGCTTCTGCAGAGGGACACATGAGCGAATACAAAGCACCGCTGCGCGACATGCACTTCGTGCTCCACGAGTTGGCCGGCCTCGCCGAGATCGCGAGGCTCCCCGGCTGCGAGGAGATCAACGCCGAGCTGGTCGACCAGATCCTCGAGGAGGGCGCCAAATTCGCGAGCGGCGTGCTCTCGCCGCTCAACAAGTCCGCCGACGCGGAGGGCTCGCACTGGGACAAGGGCAAAGTCACCACGCCCAAGGGATTCAAGGAGGCTTACAAGCAGTTCGTCGAAGGCGGCTGGAACGCGCTGCAGGCGCCGGCCGAGTACGGCGGGCAGGGGCTGCCGAAGATCGTCTCGACGCCGGTCATAGAGATGTGGAAGTCGGCGAATCTTTCTTTTTCGCTCGTGACCATGCTTACCGCGGGCGCGGCCGAAGCGCTGATCCTGCGCGGCACCGAGCAGCAGAAGAAGCTGTACCTGCCCAAGATGATCAAGGGCACCTGGACCGGCACCATGAATCTCACCGAGCCGCAGGCGGGCTCGGATCTCGCGCTGGTGCGGACCAAGGCCGTGCGCGAAGGCGATTATTACCGCGTCTCCGGGCAAAAGATCTTCATCACCTACGGAGAGCACGACCTCACCGAAAACATCGTGCACCTCGTGCTGGCGCGCGTCGAAGGCGCGCCCGAGGGCGTGCGCGGCATCTCGATGTTCCTCGTGCCGAAGTTCCTGGCGAATGCGGACGGCTCGCCGGGGCAAAGGAACGACGTGCAGTGCGCTTCGATCGAACACAAGCTCGGCATCCACGCAAGTCCAACGGCCGTTCTCGTGTACGAGAACGCCGTGGGGTATCTCGTCGGCGAGGAGAACCGCGGCCTGGAGTACATGTTCATCATGATGAATCTCGCGCGGTTCGCGGTCGGCCTGGAGGGCCTCGCGATCTCCGAGCGCGCCTACCAGCAGGCGCTGGCGTATGCAAAAGAACGCGTCCAGAGCCGCGACGTGGCGGGCGGCGGCAAGGCCGTACCCATCATCCGCCACCCGGACGTGCGCAGGATGCTGATGAGCATGAAGGCGAGCATCGAGGCCATGCGGGCGCTCGCCTACGTCGTCGCCGCAGCGATGGACAAATCGCTCAGGCACCCGGACAAGGAAGAGCGCACGCGCAGCCACGCCTTCGTCGATTTCATGATTCCTATCGTCAAAGGCTGGTTCACCGAGACCGGCATCGAGGTGGCTTCGACCGGCATCCAGGTGCACGGCGGCATGGGCTTCATCGAGGAGACCGGAGCGGCGCAGCACCTGCGTGACGCGCGCATCACCACGATCTACGAAGGCACGACCGGCATCCAGGCGAACGACCTGATCGGGCGCAAGATCGCGCGCGAGGGCGGGGCGACCGCCAAGGAGCTCATCAGGGTGATGCGCGCGGTCGAGGCTGAGCTCGGCAAGGCGGCGGGCGAGGACATGGCGGCGATCCGCGAGGCCTTTTCCGCCGCGCTGACCGCCGCCGAGGAATGCGTTACCTGGATGG
>DATHHS010000069.1:0-24759 GCA_035317085.1 Burkholderiales bacterium | reverse complement strand
CGAGGCCATAGGCATAGGCAGCAGCGAGTTCTGCGGCGTCGGGTTTGCCGTATGCGACGCGGTTCAGCGGACGGGCGAGAGCCGAATCGAGCAGTCCTTCATCGCGTATGCCGGCGCTGCCGCCGTGCTCGGCAAGCTGTTCGTCGTGCGCGGCGAGAATGACGGAGCGCTCTATCCAGACCCACTTCTTCACTTCGCAAGCTCGCGCAGCACGGCGCGGCGCTTCTTCGCGATACGCCGAACGTGTTTCATCTGCGCTTCGAAACGGGGATCGTGAGGCGTGAGGTGAAGGCCATCAGGCGTGTCGGTGACGTGCAGCGTGTCGCCTTTTTCGACCTTCAGGCGCGCGAGCATGTCCTTCGGCAGTATCACGCCGACGGAATTGCCGATCTGCGTAAGTTTGAGGGCGGCCATGGCGAAATCTCAGGTTATAACGGACGTTATAATACAACGCCCTCTCGTCGCATTCAAGCGCCGGCAGACCGCCATGGACCGCGTGCTACCCCTTCGGTCCCGGATGAATGTTGTCCACCCAATGCACCTCTTCCGGCTTCTCGACCACCGGAATATCGAGATTCACGACCACGGGCTCCTGGCCGCTCCGGACCAGCACGCATGAGAGCGGCTCTGCGTCGCTCGCGTTGATTTCCTGGTGCGGAACGTAGGGCGGCACGTAGATGAAGTCGCCCGGTCCCGCTTCGGCGACGAATTCGAGCTGGTCGCCCCAGCGCATGCGCGCGCGGCCGCTGACGACGTAGATCACGCTCTCGACCGGTCCGTGGTGGTGCGCGCTGGTTTTCGCCTTGGGGTGGATGACGACCGTCCCGGCCCAGAGTTTTTCCGCGCCGGCGCGCGCGTTGGTGATCGCCGCCGCGCGGTTCATGCCGGGCGTCTGCGCCGTGTTGATGTCGAGCTCGTTCGCATGCACCACGCGAACGCCGCGGTGCTTCCATTGGGATTCGGCACTCATGCCCCGTATTGTATGCTCTCGCAAACGCTCGAATCGGAGAGAGCGGGAGCGCCACGCCGCGAAAATAAGAAGGAAATCCGTTTGTGCGTGCCGAGTTCGGCGTACTATGTGCCGTGTTCCCTTCTCAAGGCGGCATTCATGGCCACACCCGCCCACCCGACAGTAAGCGCTTTCCAGGATCTGGCGTCGCGGATTTATGTCGAATTGGTCGGCCGCGCTTTTCTCAGGGTCGAAAGCGCCGCGGTGATCAAGCCCGATCCGGTGGAGCTGGCGAAGCTCAGCTTTCAGCTCGCCGACGTATTCCGCAAGGTTGAGAAAGTGGTCAACGCGGCCGCGGGCCCGCAGAACGTCGGCTACAACGTGGACCTCGCCGACATGGCCAAATGGGACAAGTAGGACGGCGCGTTCTTCG
Source organism: Burkholderiales bacterium (assembly GCA_035317085.1). Classification (GTDB taxonomy): domain Bacteria; phylum Pseudomonadota; class Gammaproteobacteria; order Burkholderiales; family SG8-39; genus VBDM01. The sequence continues at coordinate 23,377 of DATHHS010000069.1, read as the reverse complement.
CACACCGTGAATTGAGCCGATGACCGTCCTTTCCCTGCGCGAGAGCGTGCTCGATTTCATGACGTCCAATCCCATCGCATGGCGCATCAAGCCTCTGGCGGCGAAGCTCGGGGTCGGCGTAGAGCGCATGGGGATCGAGCTCTCGCGGCTCAACGCCGAGGGCAAGCTCGTATCCTGTACCGTGAGCGCCCCGGGCCGGCGGCCCGAGGAGGAATATCGCATCGCCGCGATCGAGCAGAAGATGGATCCGCACCACTTCGTCATCAGCAGGAAAACCAACGTGCGCCTGCGCGGACCGCGCGCCGCCGGCTGAAAGAGGTGCGCGGCGGGCCGGCGGGCACGCCGGTTCACCGGAATTTCGTCGATGCCTCTCCTCCAGCTTTCGCAGGTTTCTCTCGCCTACGGCCATGTGCCCTTGCTCGACCGCGTCGATCTCGTGATCGAGCCGGGCGAACGCATCGGCCTGATCGGGCGCAACGGCACCGGCAAATCCACTCTCCTGAAGATCATCGAAGGCCTCGCCGCGGCGGATGAAGGCAAGGTCTGGCGCGCGCCGCAACTGAAGCTGGCGAGCGTTTCGCAGGAACCCGAGTTCCGGCCCGGGCAAAGCGTGTTCGAGGCGGTGGCCGAAGGTCTGGGCGAAGGGACGAAACTGCTGGTCGACTATCACGCCGCGACGCATGCGCTGGCTGCGCACGGCGGCGGCGCGCATGAAGACGATGCCGCGCTGATGGAGCGGATGCAGCACCTGCAGGAGGCGCTCGATGCGAGCGACGGCTGGAGCCTCCAGCACAAGATCGAGGCGACCTTGAGCCGCTTGCAGCTCTCCGAAGACGACCCCGTAGCGGAACTCTCGGGCGGGCTGAAGAAGCGCGTCGCCCTGGCACGCGCGCTGGTCATGGCGCCCGGTCTGCTCCTGCTCGACGAGCCCACCAACCATCTCGATTTCACCGCGATCGAATGGCTGGAAGAGACGCTGCTTGCGTTTCCCGGCAGCGTGCTGTGCGTCACGCACGACCGGCGTTTCCTCGATTCGGTCGCGCAGCGGATCATCGAGCTCGACCGCGGCCTCTTGAGTACCTACCCGGGCAACTTCCGCGTCTACCAGCAGAAAAAGGCGGAAGCGCTCGACACCGAAGCCGTGCACCAGCGCAAGTTCGACAAGGTCCTCGCGCAGGAGGAAGTGTGGATCCGCAAAGGGATCGAAGCGCGCCGCACGAGGAACGAAGGCCGGGTGCGGCGCCTGGAGGCCCTGCGCATCGAGCGCGCGGCGCGGCGCGACCGCGTCGGCAAGGTCGGCCTCGAGCTCGCGCAAGGCGAGCGCTCCGGCCGCCTGGTCGCGGAGCTCGAAGAAGTCGGCAAGAACTACGGCGACAAACAGGTGGTGAAGAAGTTTTCCTGCCGCATCCTGCGCGGCGACAAGGTCGGGCTGATCGGCCCGAACGGCAGCGGCAAGACCACGCTGCTGAAACTGATCCTCGGGGAGATCCGCCCGGATTCCGGCAAGGTGCACCGCGGCACGAAGTTGAGCGTCGCCTATTTCGACCAGTTCCGCGAGGCGCTCGACGAGGAAGCGACGCTCGGCGACACCATCAGCCAGGGCAGCGACCACGTCGAAGTGAACGGCGTGAAAAAACACGTGATCGCCTATCTCGGGGATTTTCTCTTTCCGCCGGAGCGCGTGCGGGCGCCGGTGAAATCGCTCTCCGGCGGCGAGCGCAACCGCCTGCTGCTCGCGCGGCTTTTCAGCCGGCCCGCCAACGTGCTGGTGCTGGACGAGCCGACCAACGACCTGGACATCGAAACGCTGGAGCTGCTGGAATCGCTTCTGCAGGAATACGCGGGGACGCTCTTCCTGGTGAGCCACGACCGCGAGTTTCTCGACAACGTCGTGACCCAGACCATCGCGAGCGAAGGCGGGGGCGCATGGAAGGAATACGCCGGTGGCTACAGCGACTGGCAGCGCGTGCGCTCGAAGGATGCGCGGGGATCGGCGCCGAAATCCGGGAAACAGAAATCCGGGGTGCTCGAGCCGCGCAGTCAACGCGCGCAAGGCAGGATCAAGCTCGGCTACAAGGAGGCGCGCGAACTCGCCGGGCTGCCGGAGAAACTCCAGGCGCTCGAGCGCGAACAAGGTGAAATCACCGGCAAGCTCGCCGATCCCGTGCTGTATCGCGTCCGGCCGGGCGAAGCGAAAGAACTGCAACTGCGCCACGCCGCGATCGAGGCGGAACTGACGCAACTCCTTGCGCGCTGGGAGGCGCTGGAGGCGAAGACCTCGAACTGATCCGCCACACCGCGCCGAAGTTTAGTTGTCTCGGTCCTCGTCATTGGGCCAGATGTAGACCTCGAGGTCTCGATCGAGAGCGCCGGCCGGCGCGACCCGCTTCAGATCGAACGAGGAAGACATGCCGTTGAAGGCCCAGGCGAATTCCCGGCCGTTTGCGACGAACTTGATGACCTCGCCGTGCTCGACGGTGACCCACTTCGTATCGGGATTGATGACGATGATGCGCCGCACGGCCGAAGCCTGCGCGGGATTGCCGAGCATGTCGGCTTCGGTCACCGTGGCAGTGGCGGCAAGGCTGACGGCGGAAAGCGCTGCCGCGGCAAAGGCCGGAAGGAACAGTTTCATGACGTTCTCCATTCTGGTTGATTACAGAGCAAGCCTCGACGGATCCGGAAGAATCACACCGGGCGTGACGCCACTATAGAATCCCGTTCCGAACGGTAGGCCAACCGTTTGATTACATTTTTGTCATTTCCCCCGGGCCGCGCGAGCGGCCAATGCTGCGCTGCCCCCAAAGCGTATCGGAGCCCCCAGGCCCGGCTTGTGGCGGCGTGTTGTTTGGGTTAGCGTTAGCCTGCGGTCCCGCCGGCGATCCTTGGCGACCGTAAATCACCGTCAATTCGCCCCAGGGAGAACCATGAACACGATCCGGAAAACTCTGCTTGCCGCCGCCATTGCGCTGCCCCTTGCCGCGTCCGCCGCCGAATACATGGAGAAAACCCCGTTCCAGCTGTCGCGTGCCTTCTCTCCCGGCGTCATTACCGAAGGCGGGAAGACCGTCTGGGTCGCGGGACAGACCGCGACGCGCGACAACGAGGGCCGCGACATCGCCAACAATTTCGAGGCGCAGGTGCGCCAGGTGGTTTCGCAGATCGACCAGGTGATGAAGCGCGCCGGCGGCAGCCTCGCCAATATCGTCTCCATGACGGTGTTCATCAAGGAATCGCGCTACGGCGACCGCTTCGTCGAGATGCGCAAGGACTTCTTCCAGAACGGCAACTATCCGGGGAGCGCGCTCATCACGGTGACGAACTTCGCGCGGCCCGGCATCGAGATCGAGATCCAGGCGGTCGGAGTCATAGGCGACCGCTGCTCGAGCGACAATCCCTGCTCGGCCGAAGGCCAGGCGAAGAAAAAATAATTGCACGGAGGAAACATCATGCAAGCTCTTTCCAGACGCGATTTCCTGATCGGTGCCGCCGCCGGCGGCACCTTGCTCGGTCTTGGCGCGGCCGGCGCGCTCGCGCAGACCGACAAGTTCGACCTCGTCATCAAGGGCGGCGAAGTGCTCGACCCCAGCCAGAAGTTGCGCGCGCGGCGCGATATCGGCATCAAGAACGCGGTGATCGCGGCGCTCGAGCCCGACATTCCCGACGCGCGCGCGAAGCAGTTGCTCGACGCGAAGGGCAGGCTGGTGCTGCCCGGCCTGGTCGACATGCACGCGCACGTCTATCCGCAAGTCTCGGCGCTCGGCCTGCCCGCGGACGAGCTCGTGCCCTACACGGCGACCACGACTTACGTGAGCGCGGGCGACGCGGGCGCGAATACTTTCTCCGCGCTCAAGCACTACATCGTCGCGCAGGCGCGCAGCCGCATTTACGCCTTCGTGCACATCTCCTCGATCGGGCTTTCCGGATTTCCGGTCGGCGAGATGCTCAACATCGACTACGCCGACGTCGACCAGGCGGCGAAGACGCTCGCCGAGAATTCCGAGCTCGTTCTCGGCATCAAGGTGCGCGAGTCGCTCGATGTCGTCGGCACGAACGGCCTGGAACCGCTCCGCCGCGCGATCCTCGCCTGCGAGCGCTCGGGCGTGCGCGGCGCGCGCGTCATGTGCCACATCGGCAACGCACCGGGCGAGCTCTCGGCGCTGCTCGACTTGCTGCGCCCCGGCGACATTCTCACGCACGCCTACTCGGGCGCCGGCAACAACACGGTGCAAAACGGCAGGCTGATCGCCGCTGCGCTCGAAGCGAAGAAGCGCGGCGTCCTGATCGACGTCGGCCACGGCGGCGGCAGCTTCGACTACACCGTGGCGGAGCCGGCGATCCAGCAGGGCCTCGTGCCCGACACGATCGGCAGTGACATCCACGCTGTGAGCGGCAACACGCCCGGCATGCCTTACCTGCCCTGGGTGATGAGCAAGTTCCTCAACATGGGATTTTCGCTCGAGCAGGTGGTGGCCATGGCCACGTCGGCTCCGGCGAAGATCATCGGCAAGATCGAGAAACTCGGCACGCTGGCCGTGGGTGCCCCCGCCGACGTTTCCATTCTCGAACTGGTCGAAGGCCCGGTGGACTTCGTCGACACGCGCAAGAACGCGCGCAAGGGCAACCGCCATCTGAAGCCGGTCGCAACAGTGCGCGCGGGGCGGCCGTTCGGCAGGCCGTATCCGTCGCCGTTCAGTTATCCATGATTAGCAGCTCGACATTGCAGCTTGGCGCTGTCATTCCCGCGAAAGCGGGAATCCAGTGACTTTGCGCTGTAGACGACCCTGGATTCCGGATCGCGCTACGCGCGTCCGGAATGACGACCGATAAGGACGATCGGAGGAACTCCATGAAGCTGGTTAACGTGATTGGCGGTGTTTCGTGTATTGCTTTGTATTTGCTCGCCGTGTCGGGCTGCGGCTCCTTGCAGCGGCTTCAGTACGAAGCGGACGCCTACGTCCCGTCGACTCCCGACACCGTGGTCTGGGGTTATCTGCCCGCAGGCCGGCCGCCGGTCCTCACGGTTCGCGTCGGGCAGGCGGTGCGGATCGACACCGTTTCGCACCAGGGCCTGATCAACGGCATGGATCCCGTCCAGTTTTTCGGCGCGGCGGGGATACAGCCCGATCAGGTACTGGCCGACGCCATCGAGATCTACCAAAAGGCGCCGCGCCCCAAGGACGCGGGCGCGCACGTGCTGACCGGTCCGATTTACATCGAAGACGCCGAGCCGGGCGACATGCTGGAAGTGCGCATGGTCGAGTTCAAGTTCCGCGTTCCCTACGGCGTGAACAACAGCAACAAGGGCACCGGCGTGCTGCCGGATGTGCACGCTAAGCCTTATCCCAAAATCATCCGCTTCGATCTGCAGCGGCGCGTCGCCCTCTTCGCGCCGGGCGTCGAGATTCCCCTGGTTCCGTTCATGGGCATCATGGCGGTCATGCCTCCGGAGGCGCTCGCCAACACCCGGCCGCCGGGCATCTACGGCGGGAACATGGATTTCAACCGGCTCACCGTGGGTGCGAGCCTCTATCTCCCCGTCTATCAGCGCGGCGCGCTCTTCTATACAGGCGATTCACACGCGGTGCAGGGCGACGGCGAGATCAACGGCACCGCCATCGAAGCTTCACTCACGCCTATCGTGCGGTTCTTCGTCCACAAGGGAGCGGGCAAGGCGATGAAGTGGCCGCGTGCGGAGGACGCCGACAACTACTACGTGATGGGCATGGACTCCGATCTCGACGCCGCGTTGAAGCAGGCCGCGGAGGAGACGGTGGCCTTCCTGCAGCGCGAGAAGGGCTTGTCGGCCGCGGACGCCTATTCGCTCGCCAGCGTCGCCGTCAATTACACGGTCGGCGAGGCGGTCGATCAGGTGCAGATGGTGTACGGCACGATCCCGAAGAAGATCTTCGTCCGATAGCGAGCCGTTAAGGAAGTTCTGAACAACATTCGATTTCGTCATTCCCGCGTAAGCGGGAATCCAGGGATTTGCGCGCTTCCTGGATGCCCGCCTACGCGGGCATGACGTAAATCAGAACCTCCTAGCCGTACGCGAGGCTTGCCAGCGCCGCGAGCGCGGCGAGAAGGCCCGCGCCTTTGCGCGCGGTGAACGGTTCGCGCAGGAAAATAAAGCCGAGCAGGGCGGTGACGACGAAACCCATCTGCGCGATCGGGACCACCACGCTCGCCTCGGCGCGCGCCATGCCTTCGACCATGAAGGCGAAGGCCAGGGCGAGCACGACCGCTGCCCTGGGCGCGTAGCGCAGTGCGGCCCCGGAAGGCCGCACGCGCTTGTCGACCACAGCGACGAATGCCGTGGCGAGCGTGATCACCACGACGCCTTGCGCGGTGATCATCGAGGCGGGGTTCGCGCCCGCCTGCAAGCCGAGCTTGTAGACGAAGTTGCCGACCCCGACGGTCGCGGTGGCGATCAGCACGCGCACCAGCGATGAGCGGCTCTCGCGCCGTCCGGCCGCGTCTCCGGGAGCCGGCGCGCCGAGCAGCAGCCAGACCGCGGCGAGCGCGAGCGCGATGCCCGCGACCTTGTAGCGCGTGAGCGGCTCCCCGAGCAGCACCACCGCAAGCGCCGCGGTGAGGACGAAGCTCAAGCGGAAAATCGGCGCGTTGATGCTGATCGAGCCGGTTCTCAAGCTGTGCGCGAAATTGTAGAAACCGACCAGGGCGAATACCCCGGCGAGCGCGCCCCATTGCACCGCCGCCGCGGAAAATTCGAGCGAACCGGTGAAAAGCCCGTACAAGGCGACCGTCGGCGTGAACACCCAGGACTGCACCATCAGGAAGTGATGCGGCGGCGCGCCGGCCGCCGCGCCGCGCTTGTACACCAGGTCGCCGAGCCCGAAGAAGAGCAGCGCGCCGAGCGCGTATTCGATTCCCGGAGTCATGGTCGGCATCGATGATAGTGCCGGAAGCTCCTGATCAACAAGGTCCGCTACGGCATGGGCCGGAGCGCTTGTTTTCGTTTGCGGCTTGCGCTAGTTTGGCAACCGGAGGAGAAACCATGAAAAAGACGAAAACGACCAAAATGATATTTGCAATCGGCGCCGCCGCCGCGGCGCTCGCGATGCTCCCGGGTTGCCAGCAGATGCCCTTGCGCGGTACGCCGCGCTTCGCGGTCGATCCGGCGTGGCCGAAGCCGCTTCCGGGCAACTGGATCCTCGGGCAGGTCGCGGGCATCGCCGTGGACAAGAACGATCACATCTGGATCATTCATCGCCCGGGCACGCTGGTGGACGACGAAAAAGGCGCGCTGCAATCGCCGCCGACAACACGCTGCTGCACGCCGGCCCCGCCGGTGCTCGAGTTCGATTCCGGGGGCAATCTCTACCGCAGCTGGGGCGGACCCGGCAAAGGCTACGACTGGCCCGAGATGGAGCACGGCATCACCGTCGACGGCGAGGGCAACGTCTGGATCGGCGGCAACGGCACCAAGGATCACCAGATCCTCAAGTTCACGGCGGACGGGAGATTCCTGAAGCAGATCGGCAAGGCGGGCAGCACCGGCGGCTCGAACAGCACCACGCAGCTCGGCCGCCCGGCGCACGTGGAGATCGATGCGCAGGCGAACGAGCTCTTCATCGCCGACGGGTATCAGAACCGGCGCGTGCTCGTGCTCGACGCGGCGACCGGCGCCTACAAGCGGCACTGGGGCGCGTACGGCAACCGTCCCAGCGACGACAAGCAGCTCGCCTATGATCCGGCGAAGCCGCTGCCGCAGCAGTTCGGCAACCCGGTGCACTGCGCGCGCCTCGCGCACGACGGCCTGGTCTACGTCTGCGACCGCGCCAACGACCGCATCCAGGTATTCGCGCGCAGCGGCCGCTTCGAGAAGGAATTTCGCGTCGAACCGCAGACCCTGCAGAACGGATCGGTGTGGGACCTGGTGCTGTCGGAGGACAAGGCGCAGAAATACCTCTTCCTGGCGGACGGCGCGAACGGCCAGGTGCTCGTCCTAGAGCGCGATACCGGCAAGGTGCTGTCCTCGTTCGGCCGCAACGGCCGCATGGCGGGCGAATTCAAGTGGGTGCACAACATCGCCATCGACTCGAAGGGCAACCTGTATACGTCCGAGGTCGGCACCGGGCGAAGGGCGCAGAAGTTCTCGCGCGAGAACTAATGCTAAACTTTCCCCAGCCGATCGATTCTCCATGGCGGAGGAGCACATGAAGCGCGGAGCCACGCTGTTTCCGTTCCTGCTGTTCGCCGTGCCGCTCCTCGCGCTCGCTCAAACTCCGGGTACTGCGGTCCCGGGCACTGCGCCCCCGTCGAACGACAAGCAACTCCTCGGCATGCGGCTCTTCAACCAGTCCTGCCGCGTCTGCCACGTCAAGCCGCAGATGACGAGCCCGCAATACGCGCCCGTCCTGTCGAAGGACACGCTCGGAGGGCAGGAGGCCGCGATGCGAACGTTCATCGCCAACGGCACGCCGCGGATGCCGGGCTTCAAGACCCATTTCAAGCCGGCCGAGATCGACGCGATCGTCGCTTACCTCAAAACGGTTCCACGTCCGGCCGAATAACGGAGATCTCCATGCGAAACCTGCTCATAGCCCTCGCACTCGCCGCATTCACCCCCGCTCAAGCCGCGGATGTTCTTCTCAGCGGCTCGATCCGCGCCTCCTCAGGCGAGCCCATGGGCGGCGTCACCGTGTCGGCCAAGCCGCAAGGCGGCACGATCACCACCAGCGTCTTCACCGACGAATCGGGCAACTACACTTTCACGCCGCTCCCGGCCGGAAAATACCGCGTCTGGGCGCAGGCACTCGGCTACCGGGTGGCGAAGAGCGAGGTCGATCTTTCCGCGAACCGCAGGCAGAACTTCAGTCTCTCGCACCTGACCGATCCCGAACAGGCGTTCAAGCAGCTTCCCGGCAACCTGATGCTCGCCGCGCTCCCCGGAGAAAACGAGCACGACAAGCGCATGAAGCGCATGGTGAGGAACGACTGCACCGGCTGCCACACCGCGAGCTTTCCGCTGCAGCACCGCTTCGACGAGGCGGGCTGGAGCGCCGTCATCGAGCTGATGAAGAACGCCAACGTCTACGGCGCCTACGTCGGCAAGGACCGCAAGCCCGCGGGCCTTCTCGATTTCCACCAGAAGGAGCTCGCGGCCTATCTCGCCCGCGCGCGCGGACCCGGCAAGAGCGCGATGAACGTGAAGCCCGAGCCGCGTCCGTCGGGTGAAGCGGCGCGCGTGGTCTTCAGGGAATACGACCTGCCGCTCGATCCGGACGTCGGGCTGCCCGCGAATTTCATCCAGAACGACGGCACCGACTGGACGCTGGGAACACCCTCGGTGATGATCCCCGGCTGGGGCGTGCACGATTCCTGGCTCGATACCGCCGGCAATCTCTGGTTCACCTGCAACATCCCGAACAAGCGCACCACCCTCGGCAGGATCGACACGCGAACGGGCGAGGTGAAACTCTTCATGATGCCCGGAGCGAACGGCCGCGCCGCGCAGGCGCACGGCATGACGCGCGATCCGAACGGCATCATCTGGTTCAACGTCAACACCGGACGGGGCAGCCTGGGACGCCTCGATCCGAAGACCGAGAACATCTCCGTGTACGTCCCGCCCGAGGGCATGTCGCCGACCGGCGGCGCGACCACTGTGGACTACGACGGCAAGGGCAGGATCTGGGTGTCTTCGCCCGACGGAGCGCTGCGCTTCGATCCGGACACCGAAAAATTCACCGAGTACAAGTCAGTCACCTACAAGACCGCGAACGGCACCGGCACCACCTACGGCGCGGCCGCCGACCGCGACGGCAACGGTTACTGGGCCGAGATGACGCTGGACATCATCGGCGTCGGCGATGGCGCGACGGGGAAATCATCCGAGATCAAGCTCGCGCCGGTGAAGGAGGAAATGGACCGTGTCACGCCGGAAGCGCGCAAATTCTACGAGACCTACAACCAGCCGGACTTCAACGTCCCGCTACCGTGGGCACAGGGGCCACGCCGCATGGGCACGGACAAAAACGCGGACGTGTTGTGGGTCGGCAACTCCTGGGGCGCGAACCTCGCGCGCGTCGACACGCGCACGCGCGAGACCACCTACGTGCCGCTGCCCGGCGCGCAACAGCCTTATCACGTCGCGGTTGATTCGCAACACCGCGCGTGGACCAACCTCTGGGGTGCCGACCGCGTCGCGCGCTACGACCCGACGAGCGCTACGTGGACAACGTTCGACCTGCCGACCCGCGGCGCCGAACCGCGCTACATCTCGCTCAACGAGCGCGACGGACAGATGCAGGTCGTACTGCCGTATTTCCGCGCGAGGAAAGTGGCCGTGATGACGGTGAGGAGTGAGGCGGAGATGAGAGAGTTGAAGGAACGTGTGGCACGGTAGTGAACCTGGCTACTTGTAAATATGGTTAGTCGAATTCGAACGGATCAATTCCTGCCTTACGCATTTGTACGGGATGTTGCTTGATCATGGCAATGAGATCTCTGGGTGTCGTGAGGTCAGCAATTGCCCGCGCAATAAAACCAGCGAGCAAGGTTTGCTTGCTTCCGTCTGGAAGAACGGCGTTGATTCCCCACGCATTGGGCGATCCTGGAATCCAGCGAGACAGATTTTTCTTCTTAAGCTCTTCTGCTTCCTCGCCCTAGACGACTTTCTTCCCCTCACACAAATTCACCAGCTCCGTAAGCGCGAGCACTTGCGCACGGCGACCGCGCGCTTCGCGCAGTTGCTTGAGGATGCCGGCCTCGGTCAGTCGCTGCAGGAGTTGGGTGACGACCGGCTTGGTTGGCATCGCGGGGTCGCGGAACAAATCGTTGGAGGCGAAGATCGGCTGGGCGAACAGCCGGTCGAGGAGCGGCACTGCGTACTGCGAGCGGGTGAGGGCGATGGTGCGCGCTTTCAGGCGAGCGTAGAGCGCGAGTATGCGGCGCGCCTTGTCGGCATTTGCCTCGGCTTGGGCCGCGAGCGCCTTCAAAAAAAATGCGGTCCAGTCATTCCAGGACTGCGGGCCGTTCAGCGCGCGTAGCCGCGCGATGTATTCGGAGCGGTGCTCGTCCATGTACTGCGACAGGTAGAACGTGGGCCGCGAGAGGAGCTTCTTTTCGTAGAGAAAGAGCGGTACGAGCATGCGGCCGATCCGCCCGTTGCCGTCGCGGAACGGGTGGAGGATCTCGAACTGTGCATGGATCAGGGCCAGTTGCACCAGCGGATCGATCTCGTCGCCGTGCCAATAGGCCTGCAGGTTGGCGAGCAGCTTCGGCAAGCGCGCGGGCTCGGGCGGAACGAAGCGCGCGGCTTCGATCGGTGCGCCGGGGGCGCCGATCCACACGAGCGTCCGCCGGAACTCGCCCGGGCTCTTGTCGCGTCCGCGCACGCTGGCGAGCAGGATCGCGTGCAGGCGCTTCATTAGGTTCAGGCCGAAACGACCCTTCTTCAGCGTCCGCTCGGCTTCGCGCAGGGCGCGCCGGTAGTTGAGGATTTCCTGGATGTCCTCGCGCCTGTCTTCGTCGCGAGCCGGCTCCCCGGCCTCGAAGCGCAGTACGTCGCCCAGGGTCGCCTGCGTGCCCTCGATCTTCGAGGAGAGCACGGCCTCCTGTGTGGTGAGCGGGGAGAGCAGCACCGTTGGATCGGGCACGCCGTGCAGGATGCCGTCATAGCGCGCGAGCGCCAGGGTCGCTCGCCCGATCGAGGGCACAAGCGCGCGCCAGTCGAGATCGGCGCGCGGCAAAGGCTTTGGAACGAAGGCTCTGATGGCCGGCATGATAGGCCGTCAAGTGTACACCGAGGAACCTTTGAGTAAAGTAAATGACGACTTCATTTACTCAAACATACGTTGAGTAAAGCAGGCTTTACTCAACCCTCCCGGCCCTACAACGTCGCCCCCGGCTGCCCGATCGCCTTCTCCGCGAGCTGCTTGACGATCCACTCGTAGGCGTCGTCCACGGAGTCGGTGCGGTGCACGAGCTCGATGTCTTTGGCGTCGATGGTGCCGTGGTGGGCGAGGGCGTCGAAGTCGATGACTTCGTTCCAGTACTCGGTGCCGAAGAGGACGATGGGCATGGGCTTTTTCATTTTGCGCGTCTGCACGAGGGTCAGGAGCTCGAACAGTTCGTCTAGGGTGCCGTAGCCGCCCGGGAACACGATCACCGCCTTCGCCAGGTACGCGAACCAGAACTTGCGCATGAAAAAGTAGTGGAAGTGGAAGGAAAGTTCGCGCGTGACGTAGCGGTTGTCGAACTCCTCCACCGGGATGGAGATGGTGAGGCCGACGTTCATGCCCTTCGCCTCGGCCGCGCCGCGGTTCGCCGCCTCCATGATTCCCGGGCCGCCGCCGGTACATACGACGAAGCGGCGCTCCTCCTGGTCGAGGGTCTTGGACCATTTGGTGAGGCGCAAGGCGAGCTCGCGGGCGGCTTCGTAATAAGCGGACATCTTGAGCGCCATTTGCGCGCGCTCCCGGTCCTTGCCCGCTTTTGCCTTGTTCAACATTTCCTCGGCGGCCTCGCGCGACTTGGTGCGCGCCGAGCCCATGAACACGATGGTGTCGTCGATTTTGTTGCGGTCGAAGCGGCTCTTGGGTTCGAGATACTCCGACAGGATGCGCAGGGCACGGGCGTCCTTGCTGTTGAGAAAGCCCGTGTCGTGGTAGGCCTTGGTGGTGGATTTGCGTGCGGTCATGAGATTTTTCGCAGACAGGATTCGAATAATTCGATGGCGCGGCGTGCAAAAGTCGACATGTTGGCCTCCCGGTCGGCGCTGCCCGTCTCGACGGTGATCACCGCTTCGACGGGGCCGCTGACGGCGATGCAGGCGTGGCCGGGCTTGTCGCCATAGCGGTTGCCGCTCGGGCCGCTCGCGCCGGTTTCGCTCAAGCCCCAGGTGGCGCCGAGGCGCTCGCGCATGCGCTGCGCGAGCAATTTAGCGAAGGGCTCGCTTGCCGGGCGCAGGCTCGCCATGTCCTGCGGCGTGATGCCGACGAGCGCCGAGCGGCTTGCGCCCGTATAGACGATGCAGCCGCCGAGATACCAGGCGGAGGCTCCCGGCACTGCCACGAGCGCGGCGTTGATCAAGCCGCCGGCGGACGATTCGGCGACCGCGAGCGTTTGCTTGCGTTCCTTGAGCAGATTGCCGACGACGCTGCAGGATGCGATCACCATCCTGCCATGTTACCCGGCCTTGGGCCGGGCTTGGAGAGACGGCCCCGGCTTATTTCTCGCCGCGTTCCACGAAGCCGTCGGGCCCGCCGGGTTGGCGCGCCGGACGGCAGGCGCGGGCGGCTCTGTCGTCCGGTGCCTGCGCGACGCAGGCGCGGACCTTCTGCATCATCTGCATGCGCTCGTCCATGCGTCTGAGAATCTGCTCCTTCCTTTGCGCGAAATTCTGGCCGCCGGCGGGCGGGATGTCCTGTTGCGCGATGGCGGCGGTGCTGGCGCCCGTGAGCGCGAGTGCGAGACAAAACGCTTTGTTCATGACGGCTCCTCGGAGGTTGGGACGCCGGCCCATTGTGCGCGCGGCAAAGGCACGCAACTGCAACAGTTTGTTAAGACCCGGCGCCCCGGGTTGCGCTCCAAGTGCCGCCGGAACGCCCCCTGCCCTTTGGGCATTGGTGCGGCCCGGCTTTCTGGCCGAGATCGAGATTCTCGCCGCGAAGAATTGACGGCCGCGGAATAAGCCGCCCCCCGGCAATGTATACGAGTGCCCTATCCCGTTTACGCCCGAGGGAGCGGCGGTGCGTGTTAATCAGACGGTAACGATAGGAGAGTAGTATGAGGCGCAGACCGCAAATCTCGTTCAAAAAATCAAGCTGGACGCAGTCGCCCTTATTCAAGGAAAAAGGAGAACTTGCCATGTTGAAGAAGCTATCTGCTCTCGTGCTGTTCCTCGGGTCGGTCACTCCGCTTGCCGCAACAGCGGACGACTCCCTGGTGAAATTCAAAGGGGGGATCGGAGTCGACCCCGTCTCGAGCGCCGTAGTGCCGGCGGGACAGCAACCGCTGACCGCCGAGGCCGTGAACCGTAACTTTGTCCGCGGAGTCCCGCCCCCCGGCCAGATCTGGCGGATCGGCGATCTCAGCGCCGACATCCAGGCCGGCGGGCGTATCAAGGTCAGGGGAAAGGGCCTGCTGCTGGCCGGCGGCAACGGCATCGGAGGCAACGCGAACCAAAGCGTGTTCGCCACGCTGATTTGCGAAGCTGCCGCGCCGTTTACCCTGCGCAGCACGAACCCGGCCGGCGTTCCGCTCGCGCCGAACGGCGATTTTCGGATCGATGACGTACTGGTGCCGGCGCCTTTCGATTGCGCGAGCCCCGTGCTCCTTATCCGCAATCCGGCCGGAGCCTGGTTCGCGGCAGGGATTCCGGACCTAGGAGGCGACGACTAAGCTGCCGGGCTTTCCAGAGGAAACTCTCGCCACGGGGCTCAGCCCCGTGGCCCGCCGGCGCCCGGCTTGGATGCAGCGGGCGTTTCGGCGAAGGCCTGGACCGCGGCGGGACGCGCGGCGCTTTGTACGCCGGGCGGTGCCTGAGCGCGCACCGGCTGGAAAGTTCCCATGCCGGCCCACGTCGGATCGGGCAACTCGACGAAGGCCTGCTTCAAGCGCTGGCCCCAGGTGCGACTTATCATCTTGAAATATTCGTTGTCCGGAGTGACCGTCACGAAGCGCGTGACGCGCAGCGAATCGGCCTCGTAGCACAGGAGGTCGAGCGGCAGGCCGACCGAGAGGTTCGAGCGCAGCGTCGAGTCCATCGACACCAGCGAACATTTTGCCGCCTCGTCGAGCGTGGTGGTGGGCGTGACGACGCGGTCGACGATCGGCTTGCCGTATTTCGACTCGCCGATCTGGAAGTAGAGGTTTTCGTCCTGCGCCTCGATGAAATTTCCCGCCGAATACACCTGGAACAGGCGGCAGCGCTCGCCGCGGATCTGGCCGCCGAAAATCAGCGTGCAGGCGAATTCGATCCCTTGCGCTTTCAGCGCTGCGAAGTCGCGCTCGTAGACCTTGCGCACGGCGTCGCCGACCAGCGCCGCGGCGTCGTGCATGCTCGCGGCGTTCCATACGCTCGGACCTTCGCCCGGTTCCAGGAGGAGCTGGCGCACCGACTGGGTGACGCCGAGGTTGCCCGAGGTCAGCAGCACCATGAGGCGCTCGCCCGCGCGCTCGAACACCGTCATCTTGCGGAAGGTGCCGACCTGGTCGACGCCGGCGTTGGTGCGCGAATCGGAGAGGAACACCATACCGGCGTTCAGCCGCAGGGCGACGCAGTAGGTCATGTCCTCTCCCTGAAAAAACGATGCGGCATTCTACCTTCGCCCGAAAGAAGACAGTTCATTGACCCGAACGCACCGACACTTCGACGTGCAGCGTTTCGTCACCGCCGCCGGTGCGCACGCCGCGCACCGGAGCCGCGGAGAGGTAATCGCGCCCGACCGCGAGACGGCAATGGCGCTCGCGCGCAAGCACGCGATGGGTGATGTCCACGCTCACCCAGCCGTCGCCTTCGACCCAGACGTCGGCCCAGGCGTGGCTTGCGGCCTCCTCGTCGTGTCCGGGATCGACGTAGCCGCTCACATAGCGCGCCGGCACGCCTCTCGCGCGGCAGCAGGCGATGAACAGGTGCGCGTGGTCCTGGCATACGCCGCGGCCGAGATCGAGCGCCTGCGCGGCCGTGCTCGTCACTTCCGTGATCCCGCTCTGGTATTCCACCGTGCCGCAGATCGCTCCGGCGAGGCCCAGAAAATCTTCCGCGCGGGCTTTCTGCCGCAGATGAATCGCGGCGAAAGCGCGCACCGTTTCTTCCGCCTCGGTGAGCGGCGTGGCGACGCTGAACACCAGCGGCGACAGGTCCGAGTCGATGCCCGGATCCGGCAGAAAGTCCCCGCGGCCGGTTTGCGGCGCGTCGATCTCCACGGTCCCGGCGACCACGACGCGGATCGAGTCGTGCGGGGCCGTCAGGACCATGGTGTGCGTGATGTTGCCATAGGCGTCGGTGAAGCGCTGCAGCCTTCCCGGTGCTTCGATGCGCCACGACAGCACGCGCTGATGCGACTCGGATCGCGGCGTGAGGCGCAGTTGCTGGATGCTGTAGTGCGCCGGCGCCGTGTAGCGGTAGGCGGTCTCGTGGTGGATGGAAAGGCGCATGCTCAGGCGGTGGCGAGCGGGATGAGGAAGTCCCGACTGATGCGGTCGCCGAGATCGTTCACGCGCTGGAGGAAATTCACGAGCCAGGCGTGCAGGCCCTGCTGGAGGATGGCGTCGATGCGGCCATACTGCAGGTCGGCCTGCAGGAGGCCCGCGCGCCGCTCGGTTTCGCGCGAGTGATCGTTGCGGACGCTCGCGAGATTCGTCACCACTTCGTTCACGCAGTTGGCGAGCGAGCGCGGCATGTCTTCGCGCAGGATCAAGAGCTCCGCCACGCGCGCCGGCGTGATCACGTTGCTGTAGACCTTGCGGTAGACCTCGAACGCCGACACCGAACGCAGCACCGCGGCCCAGTGGTAGAAGTCGATCGATCGCCCGGCGTCGCCTTCGGCGACGACGTCGGGCGCGCCCTGGTCGGCGAGCGCGTGGTATTTGACGTCGAGAATCCTCGCGGTGTTGTCGGCGCGTTCGAGGAAGGTGCCGAGGCGCGAGAAATAAAGCGCTTCGTCCTTCAGCATCGTCCCGATCGTCACGCCGCGCGAAAGGTGGGAACGGTACTTCACCCACTCGAAGAACTGCGACGGATCGGCTTCGACGCGCCGCAGCCGCGCCTTCAGCTCGAGCCAGGTCGAATTGATCGTCTCCCATACTTCGGTGGTGAGCGTGCCGCGCACGGCGCGCGCGTTCTCGCGCGCGGCGTTCAGGCAGGAGTGGATGCTCGACGGGTTGGACGGCTCGCTCGCCATGAAGCGGAGCACGTCCCGCGGCGCGAGCGCGGGGAAGCGCGCGTCGTATTGCGGCTGCAGCTCGCAGATGCCGAGGATGCCGCGCCAGAGAAGCTCGGCGCTGGCCTCCGACTGCGGCAGGAGCGAGGCCTGCAGGTTGACGTCCAGCATGCGCGCGGTGTTCTCCGCACGCTCGGTATAGCGGGCCATCCAGAACAGGTGATCGGCGGTTTGGGAGAGCATAGGATGCTATACGAACGAGGGGATACTCCCCTCGTAGCTCCTCGACTTCAGATTGAAAGGCACAGAACGACGTTTCATTCCAGCACCCAGGTATCTTTCGTCCCGCCGCCCTGCGAAGAATTAACGACCAGCGACCCCTGGCGCAGCGCCACGCGCGTCAGGCCGCCCGGCACGATGGTGACGTTCTTGCCCGAGAGCACGAAGGGACGCAAATCGATGTGGCGCGGCGCGACGCCGCTCTCAACGAAGGTCGGGCACGCCGAGAGCGCGAGCGTCGGCTGCGCGATGTAATTGTCGGGGCGCGCCGAGAGCCGAGCGCGGAAAGCCTCGATCTCCGCCTTGCTCGCCGCCGGGCCGATCAGCATCCCGTAGCCGCCGGCGCCGTGAGTTTCCTTCACCACGAGCTCGTGCAGGTGCGCGAGAACGTGGGCGAGATGTTCCTTCTTGCGGCATTGCCAGGTCGGCACGTTCCTGAGCAGCGGTTTTTCGTCGAGGTAGAACTTGATCATGTCCGGCACGTAGGGGTAGATCGACTTGTCGTCGGCGACGCCGCTGCCGATCGCGTTGGCGAGCGTCACCCGTCCGGCACGGTACACCGAGAGGAGTCCGGGAACGCCCAGGTTCGAATCGGGGCGGAACGCGAGCGGATCCAGAAAGTCGTCGTCGATGCGCCGGTAGATGACGTCCACCCGCTTGGGGCCGCGCGTCGTGCGCATGAACACCTGCTCGTCGTCGACGAAGAGATCCTTGCCTTCGACCAGCTCCACGCCCATCTGCTGCGCGAGGAAGGCGTGCTCGAAGTAGGCCGCGTTGTACATGCCGGGGGTGAGGACCGCGACGGTCGGCTCGCGGGTGCCGTTCGGCGCGACGCTGCGCAGGTCCTCGAGCAGGAGATCGGGGTAGTGCGCCACCGGCGCCACCTTGTTGCGTGCGAAAAGCTCCGGGAACAAACGCATCATCATCTTGCGGTTCTCGAGCATGTAGGACACGCCCGAAGGCACGCGCAGGTTGTCCTCGAGCACGTAGAACTCGCCGTCGTCGGCGCGCACCACGTCGATCCCGGCGACGTGAGCGTAGATGTCGCCGGCAACGTCCACGCCCTGCATTTCGGGCCGGTACTGCGCGTTGCAGAAAATCTGCTCGGGCGGGATCACGCCGGCCCTGACGATGCTTTGCCTGTGGTAGATGTCGTGGATGAAGCGGTTGAGCGCTTTCACGCGCTGGCGCAGGCCCGCCTCCAGCCGCTTCCATTCCGTCGCCGGGATGATGCGCGGAATGATGTCGAAGGGGATCAGGCGCTCGGTGCCCGCATCGTCGCCGTAGACGGCGAAGGTGATGCCGACGCGATGGAAGATCAGATCGGCTTCGGCGCGCTTGCCGGAGAGCGAGTCGGTGCTCTGCGCGGCGAGCCAGGAATGGAATTCACGATAATGTGCGCGCACGGCGCCGGATCCGTCCGCGTGCATTTCGTCGAAGAAAGCGGCTGATGCCGCTCTCGCATGGAGCACGCTGCTCATGCGGCGATTATGGCGCAGAACAGGCGTCCTAAAGCGCGTGCATTATTGTTGTGCACCGGCAGCGCGCGATGCCCCAAAAGGGGTCGCGCGAAGGCGAGAAGGTCGGCCGGCGCGGCGTGCGCGCAGAACGTCGCGGATTATTCCTGCGGGCTATTTCGAGGCGCGAGTCTTCGCGCCGGCGGCAGTGCCGACGATGCCGTGCGACAGGTCTTTCACCGTGAAGAACACCAGGTCTTCGTCGGGGAGCACTTCCACCGAGTGCACGACATTCGCCGGAGAGTAGATCAGCGTGCCGGGCGAGGCGAGCGTCTGCGGCTGGCCGTCGACGGAGACGCGCGCCTTGCCCTGGAGCACGTAGGTCCACTGTTCGTTCGGGTGGGTATGCGGGAGCGAGGCGGTGCCGCGGCGGATCGTGATGAGGCCGACCTGCATGCGCTCGCCTTCGACCACGGGGCCTTCGGCGGGCGAATAGGCTCCGCCGACCGGCATGCGCGCGAGCTTGGCCAGGTCGAAGAGAAAACGGCCGTCGCCCGCCTTGGTCGCGCCGGTGTTCTTCGTGTTTCGCGCACTCATGATTCCTCCTTGGCAGGTACGGGGTGAGAGCTGATGGTCCACTCCTCCATCCGGGGATCGACAGTCTAGTCGAATTCGGTATTTCCTTCGCCGTTCGCCGGCGCTCCGTGTCCCCCGGACGGAGCGTTGGACTTCAATGACGCACTCGGTCAGTGCGGCAGGGGACGCGAAGTAAACTGGCTGCGGAATCTAATTCACGGAATCGTCGGTAAAATTTTTTAGTCGGGCGGGCGCGATCGACTGGCACGACGATTGCTGTACCATCATCGCATAAGGCTGCGAATGCTTGGAGGCACATGGGTACAATTTCTGAAAAGCGGGACGCGTCGGACAGCGGGACGCGGTTCGCTTTGCCGGTCGCGGCGTCGGTGTTCGCGATCGGCTTCGCCCTGGTGGTCCTGGGCAACGCGGGCTCGGTGTTGTTCGCCTCTTCGACCTTGCCGTCCCTCGATTCTCCGGCGGTGGCCTTCTACGCCGTGACGCATCTCATCACCGGGTCCGGC
Source organism: Burkholderiales bacterium (assembly GCA_035317085.1). GTDB lineage: Bacteria > Pseudomonadota > Gammaproteobacteria > Burkholderiales > SG8-39 > VBDM01. The sequence continues at coordinate 3,688 of DATHHS010000069.1, read as the reverse complement.
CTGCTGCTCGCGGGTCTCATAGGCGCGGACGGCGCCCTGAGAAAGCATTCGGATCGGCTGCTGACGATTGCCGGAACCCTAGGCAGCGCTTCGCTCGCCGCCATCGTGGTTCTGGAGACCCTCTCTCTCTGGTCGCTCCGATATCTGGAGTAGTCCGGTCAGTTCGGTCTAGGGCGCGGCCTCGAATCCGCACCCGCGCCGTCAGAAATAGCGGCGATATCCCATCCACAGCAGGCTGCCGCCCGCGTTGACGTTCCCCAGGTTGATGTTGTCGAAGTTCGCCTTGACCCTGAGATAGCGGAATTCCGCGACCAGCACATCCTTAGGCCGCAGATGGAAGTCGAGGCCGACAAGCGCGTGATAGCCCACGTCGTGGGAACGCGCCGTAACCCTGGGGCCGGTGTCGGAGCAATGCTGCTGGCAGCTGGTGGCTTCGCTCGTCATCCTGAAATTCGTCGTGTAAGCGCCGACGCCGGCACCGACGTACGGCTCGAAGCGGTCCAGCGGGAAGTGAAATTTGACGCCGACGTTCAATCCGCCGGTGCCTATCTGCGTTTTCAGGGTTCCATCCTTGAACGTCCCCGCGGCGGGAGCGGCGGCCGCCGGAGAGTCGATGCTCTGGCCGGTAGCCAGGAGTCCGACCTCCAGGGAGAGAAGCGGAGAGAACCTGAAGCCGCCGCCGGCGAGCCCGCTCAGCCCGGCGTTCTCGCCGTGGAGCTGGGGGTTGCCCTGCGGAATCAACACGCCAAGGCCCCCGAAGGCGTAGAACCTGCCGAAAGTCGGCGAAGCGAAATCGACCGGCTGCGCCACAGCTTGCGATGCGATTGACAGACTCAGCACGACTGCGGCCGCCGCGGCCCTGCGCTCCCATTTCGATTCGGTTTGCATGTCTTCCTCCGGATTCACGGGCGCTTCCGCTCACGGGCGCGCATCGCCTATTGTATGCTTTGCGCTGAATGCGGTCGGGCACGATACAAGTCGTTCGAGGAGGAGGACAAATGAAATATCTCAGGCAGATCCTGATCTGCGCGGTGGGAGCGCTTGCGGCTGCGGGTGCCCTTGCGCAGTCCCCTTCGACAAGCTCAGGGCAGTCCTATCCGTCCAGGCCCGTGCGGCTGGTCGTGGGATTCCCGGCCGGAGGTCCGGCGGATATTTTCGGGCGCACCTTCGCCCAGGCGCTGAGCGCCGGCCTCAGCCAGCCGGTGATCGTCGAGAACAAGAGCGGGGTGGGCGGCGTGCTCGGGATCGACTTCGTGGCCAAGGCCCCGCCTGACGGCTACACACTGGGCTTCAACAACCAGGGCTCGGTGGCGATGGCGCCGTACGCGCTGACCAAGATGCCCTTCAACCCGAACAAGGATCTCGCCTTCATCACCACCGTGGTGAAGGTTCCGGAGGTCGTGGTAGTAAATCCTTCGCTACCCGTGAACAGCCTCGCCGAGCTGATCGCCTACGCCAGGGCGAACCCCGGCAAGATCAACTTCGGTTCCGCCGGCGCGGGCGGCATCACGCATCTTGCCTGTGAATTGCTCAAGGCCGAGACGCACATCGACGTCCTGCACGTCCCCTACAAGGGCGCGGCGCCCGCGGTGAGCGACCTCCTGGGCGGACAGGTACAGATGGGAATTTTCGACGTGCCGGTGGTGCTGCCGCACATCAAAGCGGGCAAGTTCAAGGCGCTCGCGGTGACGAGCGCGAAGCGCGCCGCACCGCTCCCCGAGGTGCCGACCACCGCCGAGGTCGGCTATCCGAAGGTGATCTCGGATAATTGGTATGGTCTGGTCGCGCCCGCCGGCACGCCGCCCGCCGTCCTCAAGCGGATTCACGGCGCCTCGATCGCTGCGCTCAATTCGCCCGTATTGATCGAGCAGTTCGCCAAGGTGAGCGGCATTCCCGCGCCCGCGACGCCCGAGGAATATCTGGCTTTCCTCGGCGAGGAGCAGGCGCGCTGGAGCACTATCATCAAGGCGATCGGCTTCAAGGAAGATTAGGCGCCGCCACGCGCGAGGCCCGGCCCGCGACGAAATCATGCGCACGCAAAACGATGACTGATCCGCAACCGTCCTACCTCGCCTCGCCCAGCCGCCCGAAACTGAAACTGCCGGCGGGCGCCTGCGACACGCACGTGCACGTGTTCGGGCCGCACAAGGTTTTTCCCTTCGCGGAAAACCGGCCGTTCACGCCCGCCGATGCGCCGAAGGAAAAGCTTTTCGCCCTGCACGCGATGCTTGGAATCGAGCGCTGCACGATCGTCCAGTCCACCTGCCACGGCTTCGACAACCGCGTGGTCGCCGACGCGATCGCGGCGAAGCACGGCGACTACTGCGGAGTCGCGTTGCTGCCCGCCACGGTGGAAGACGCCGAGCTGCGGCGCCTGGATACGCTCGGGTTCTGCGGGGTGCGCTTCAATTTCATGAGGCATCTCGGCAAAGGCGCGGGAATCGAGGAGGCGATCGCACTAGGGGATCGGCTCGCGAAGCTCGGCTGGCACCTGCAGATACATTTCGAGTCCTCGCTCATCGGGGAGCTCGCGCCCTGGCTGAAACACTCGGCCGTTCCCGTCGTCATCGATCACATGGGACGCATGGACGCCTCGCTCGGGCTTGATCAACCCGCGTTCCGTCAGCTGCTCGGTCTGATGCGAGACGATAAATTCTGGGTGAAAGTGAGCGGCTCGGAACGCATCTCTCGCAAGGCCTCGCCCTGGGAGGACGCAATTCCCTTCGCGCGCAAGCTCGTGGCGGAATTTCCAGAGCGCACGCTGTGGGGCTCCGACTGGCCCCATCCGAACCTCTCCGCCATTCCCGATGACGGCGTGCTCGTCGATTTGATCTCCGAGATCGCGCCCTCCGAATCTCAGCGGCGCGCGCTGCTCGTGGAAAATCCGCAGCGCCTCTACCGCTTTCCCAAAAAACTTTCCGGCACGCCGTGACCAAACGCCTGCAGGACAAGGTCGCGATCGTCACCGGCGCGGGCTCGGTCGGTCCGGGCTGGGGCAACGGGCGCTCGACCGCGGTCCGCTTCGCCGAGGAAGGCGCGAAACTCTTCGCCGTGGACCGCGACGCCGAGCGGCTGCGCGAGACGGTCGATCTGGTGAAGAAAGCCGGCGGTGCGATAGAGACGCACTTGTGCGACATGACGCGCAGCGATGCCGTCGCGGCCATGGCGCGGGCCTGCGTCGAGAAGTGGGGGCGGATCGACGTCCTCGTCAACAACGTCGGCGGCTCCGCGGCCGGCGGGCCTGTGGAAATGTCCGAGGAGGTCTGGGACGCGCAGGTGGACTTCAACCTGAAGAGCGTCTTCCTCGCGTGCAAACACGTTCTGCCGGTGATGGAGCGGCAGGGGAGCGGCGCGATCGTCAACATCGCCTCGACCTCCGGCCTGCGCTTCACCGGCAACGCGCAGGTCGGGTACGCCGCGACCAAGGCCGGCGTGATCCAGTTCTCGCGCGCCGTCGCGGTTCAGTACGCGGCGCGCGGGATCCGCGTCAACACCGTCGTCCCCGGCCAACTGCATACGCCTATGGTGGAGGCGCGCCTCGCGAAGCAGCGCGCGGGCGGCGATGTGAAGGCGCTCCTCGCGCAACGCCAGAAGCGCATTCCGCTAGCGATCGAAGGCGACGGGCGCGACACGGCGAACGCGGTTCTCTTCCTCGCCTCGGACGAGGCACGCTTCGTTACCGGAACGG
>DATHHS010000068.1:0-19980 GCA_035317085.1 Burkholderiales bacterium | reverse complement strand
CTCGATCCCCGCCAGCGCGAGGAGATGATGCAAAAGACCGGCCGCCGCACCGTCCCGCAGATCTACATCGGCGAGAGGCACGTGGGCGGATTCGAAGACCTCGCCGAGCTGGAGCACGCCGGAAAGCTCGAGTCGCTGCTCGCGGCCTAGCGCCCGAGCTTTTCTACAACCCCTATCGGAGTCCCGATGAGCGAAGCGCAGCAGCCGATGTTCAGTATTGAGAAGATCTACGTGAAGGATCTGTCGCTCGAGGTGCCGGGCGGGCCGCAGACGTTCATGCAGTCGGAGCAGCCGCAGCTCGAGGTCCAGCTCTCGCAGCAGTCGCAGCGAGTAAGCGATGTGTTGTTCGAGGTCACCCTCGTCATCACGGTGACCGCAAAGCGGACGGACAAGACCTTGTTCCTCGTGGAAGTCTCCCAGGCGGGCGTATTCCAGATACGAAATGTTTCCGAAGCAGACCTCGCCCCCGTGCTGGGGATGATCTGCCCGAACGTGTTGTTCCCCTATGCACGCGAGACTGTTTCTGACATCGTCAACCGAGCCGGCTTTCCCCCGGTTTTGCTCGCTCCTGTAAATTTCGAGACCCTCTATCAGCAGCGGCTAGCCGAAGCCGCCGCTCAGCCGAGCGGCTCGCGCATCGAGATTGCACACTGATGCGCTTCCTGACTGCTTTGGTTCTGATGGCTCTGGCGTGGTCCGCGGTCGCGGGCGATTTTCGCTCGGTCGCGGAAAATGGGACGCCGATGTACGATGCCCCTTCGGTTCGTGCCAAAAAACTTTTCGTTGCGAGCCGTCTCTACCCGGTCGAAATCGTCATCAACATCGACAACTGGGTCAAGGTTCGCGACCAGGCAGGTGATCTTGCCTGGGTCGAAAGAAAGACCCTCTCGGAGAAGCGCACGGTAATCGTGACCGCTGCCGTCGCGGACGTGAGGCAGACGGCAAGCGACCAGTCGGCCGTGGTGTTCCAGGCGCAGCAGGGCGTGGCCCTGGACGTCGCCGAGCCGCCGACAGGGGGCTGGGTCAGAGTACGCCACGCCGAAGGCCAGTCGGGCTATATCAAGATCGGTCAGGTTTGGGGCGTTTAAGCCCGGGATCTTTCACCGTAGAGAACGAAGATTGTCGCAGTCTGCCTTTCCCCCATCGCGTCCTGTCAATGCTCAGAGCTTTCTCGATACGATGAACATCGCCATCCTCGGCGCGGGTGCCTGGGGCACGGCCCTGGCGGTCGCTCTCGCCGGAAAGCACCGGGTGGCGCTTTGGGCACGCGACGCCCGGCTGGCGTCCGCCATCGGATCGGGACGGCGCAATCTGCGTTATCTTCCGGAAGTCGCGATTCCCGATGCGGTGAGCGTGAACGAGGAGCTTCCTTCAGCGCTCGCCCAGAGCGACGCTGCTATAGTCGCCACTCCGACCTCCGCGCTACGCGATGTTCTCGAGCGCGTTCGCGCCGCACGCTTTGAGCGGCCCGTCGTCTGGGCGTGCAAAGGTTTCGAGCAGACCAGCGGGAAGCTCCCGCATCAGGTGGTGTCGGAAGTCCTCGGAGAGCGGGCGGTGTGCGGAGCCTTGTCCGGGCCGAGTTTTGCGCTGGAAGTTGCGAAGGGATGCCCCACCGCCCTCACGCTCGCTGCGCGCGATGCGGAATTCGCCAAACAGATGGCGCGAGAACTTCACCAACCCATGCTGAGGGTCTACTTCAGCACCGATCTCGCGGGCGTGGAGATCAGCGGAGCGGTGAAAAACGTCATGGCGATCGCGGTCGGCATCAGCGATGGCCTGGGGCTCGGCCTCAACGCGCGGGCGGCGCTGATCACCCGGGGTCTCGCCGAGCTCACACGGCTCGGCGTGGCACTGGGCGGACGATCCGAGACGTTCATGGGGCTCGCGGGAGCGGGCGACCTCATCCTTACTTGCACCGGAGATCTGTCCCGCAACCGGCGTGTCGGGCTGCTCCTCGCGCAAGGCGAGCGGCTCGATGCAATCCTGCAGCAGCTCGGCCATGTCGCGGAAGGCGTGTATTCCGCGCGGGCGGTCGGAGCGCTCGCTACAGAGAAGCGCATCGACATGCCGATTACCCGGGCCGTTTGCGCGGTGCTGTTCCGAGGGGCTTCGGCCCGCGACGCTGCGCAGGAGCTCCTGGCTCGAGACCCCAGGGAAGAGGCGGAGGGACCGCCTGCGCGATAAGGTTTCGCAGGCTGCCGAACTCCCGTCGCCAGAGCTCGCGGCCGCTGGGTCAGCGCGGAACGGTGCGTGCGACGAGGAAGTTGTCGACCCTAGCTGCTCCCGCGCGTTTGAGGATCCGTGCGAGCTCGTTCAGGGTTGCGCCGGTGGTCATTACGTCATCCACCACCGCGACGCTTTTACCTGATAGTTCGAGATTACAGGCAAACGCCCCGCGTACGTTCTTCGCGCGCTCGCCGTAGGGGAGCTCCGTTTGCGGCGCCGTGTCCTTCACGCGTTGCGCGCCGCGCGGCTCCACTCGCGCGCCCAGGTCCCGTCCGACACCCCGCGCGATCTCCAATGCCTGGTTGAACCCGCGCTCGGCAAGGCGCCTCGGGTGCAGTGGCATCGGCAGGATGAGATCCACCCTCGGCAGCGACCGGGAGGCAAGGCCGCTCGCAAAGAATCCTGCCAGCGCCAGTCGGCCTCGGTACTTCAGGGCCTGCACCAGCCTGTCGCACGGAAATTCGTAGCGCCACAATGCAAGCGTTGCGTCGAAGTGCGGAGGGTGGTTGAGGCAGCTGCCGCAGACGGCCCCGCCTGGGCTGGGCAGCGCACATCGAGGGCAACACTCCGAGAGCGCGGGCAGCTCGGTAGCGCACGCGGCGCACAGCGGCTCCGCACCGCTTTCCGCTCCGCAGAGCAAGCAGTCTTCACCGACCAAGGTCTGGACGTTTCTCGCACCGTTGTTAAGCAGAGCGAATAGCTTCATTTGACAACTTTTCGACTTGCCCGGATGATCGTGTCGTGCGGATACCCACGACAATTTCCCATAACGGACAAGCCGGTGCCGCGGTGCACGGCGGCCGGAGTGAATCTCGAGCAGAGGACGAGCCTCGCTGGACCCGCGTTGCGGTGGAGGCGCTCTTCGAGCTGCCTTTCAACGATCTTCTCCATCGCGCTCAGACGGTCCACCGGCTGCACTTCGATGCCAATGCGGTCCAGCTCTCGACTCTCCTTTCGATCAAGACCGGAGGATGCCCGGAGGACTGCGCGTATTGCCCGCAATCGGCGCGCTATCAGACCGGGGTTGAAAACCAGGAGTTGCTTTCGATCGAGTCCGTGATTGCCGCAGCGCGGGCCGCCAAGGAGAACGGCGCGACGCGCTTTTGCATGGGCGCGGCCTGGCGCGGCCCCAAGCAGAAGGATCTCGAACAAGTGGCCGGGATGGTGGGCGCAGTCAAGGCGCTTGGCCTGGAGACCTGCGCGACCCTCGGACTGCTGCGCGAAGGACAGGCGGAGCAGCTGAAGGCGGTCGGTCTCGACTACTATAACCACAACCTCGACACCGCCCCCGAGTTCTACGGCGAGGTCATCACCACGCGCGGGTATCGTGATCGCCTCGACACGCTTTCGCGGGTGCGCCAGGCCGGGATCAAGGTGTGCTGCGGAGGGATCGTGGGCATGGGCGAGACGCGCGGGCAGCGCGCCGGCCTGATCGCCGGGCTCGCAAGTCTCGATCCGCAGCCGGAATCCGTGCCTATCAATGATCTCGTCCAGGTGGAAGGCACGCCGCTCGAGGGCGCGGCGAAACTCGATTGGAGCGAGTTCGTGCGAACGATTGCCTGTGCCCGAATCACCATGCCCCGGAGCATGGTGCGTCTATCGGCGGGACGCTCCGAGATGCCCGAGCCGGTGCAGGCCTTGTGCTTTCTCGCCGGCGCGAATTCCATTTTCTACGGCGAGAAGCTTCTCACCACCGGCAATCCCGAGGCGGCGCGCGATCGTGCCCTGCTGGGAAAACTCGGGCTTCGTACGCTCTAGCGCGGGCCGCGATGCCCCGCCGGAAACGGCGGCCGCTAGACTGTCGGCATGGATCCCCGGACATTTCAGCTGGACGCGAGACAGGCGCGGCGTGCGTTCGATCGCGCCGCGCGAATCGGCGCCGATACCGCAGTGTTGCAGAGCGAAGTCGAACGGCGCATGTTCGAGCGGCTCGACTATATCCGTCTGCAGCCGGCGCGAGTGCTCGATGCAGGTTGCGGCACGGGGCGCGGCCTCGGGCTGCTGCGCCGGCGCTATCCGAAAGCGGATCTGCTGGGCGTCGATTTTGCGCCGGCCGCACTTCTCGCGGCGAGACGCTCCGAGTCCCTCGTTCAGCGTGCGCGGTACCTGCTCTCCGGTCCGGGACGCTTTCGCTTGTGCGCGGATTTTTCGCGCCTGCCCCTCCGCAACGGATGCATCGACTTGGTGTGGTCGAATCTCGCCCTCGCCTGGGCCGTGGACCCGCTCGCTGCTCTAGGGGAGTTTCGCCGAGTCCTGGCAACAGGCGGTCTATTGATGTTCTCCAGCTATGGACCCGACACACTCAAGGAACTGAAAACCGCGTTCGCGGCAGGCTCGTCCACGCCTCATGTGCACTCTTTTGCCGACATGCACGACGTTGGCGACATGCTGGTCTCAAGCGGCTTCGCCGAGCCGGTCATGGACATGGAGACGATCACGCTGACCTATCCCGACGTAGCGCTGCTCGCGCGCGATCTGAAAGTTTCGGGGCAGACCTGCGCCGTTCGCGATCGCGGGCGCGGCCTATCGGGGCGGTCCGCATGGCGAAGCATGCGCGAGGCGTACGAACGGGAACGCAGGGGTGGCAAACTTCCCGCCACGATCGAGCTGGTCTACGGCCACGCCTGGAAAGGCGAGCCGCGGATCGCGGCCGATGGAAGGCAGGTCATAAAATGGGAAACGAAAATCACTCGCTGAGAGTGCGTTTTCCGCTCGGGCGCGGCTTGCCCGGCATTCGATAGTGTGCTAATTTACCGCGGGTTTTACGGGCGTTTTCGGCTTCCTTCCAGACAGCGTTTCGCGGACAGTGAGTGCGCGGCGCGTTTTTTTGTGGACACCCCCGTGTACAGGGCGGCATCGGATTCGGATTTCTACTTCACCGTCAAGCGCAACTGCTCGATCTCGCCGAGGGAATTGTCGTGCGTGCTTGGCATGGCGATGTGCGTATCGTTCGGCATTGCTGCGGGCTTCGCGTTGTTCGGGGCGTGGTTGATTCTGCCTTTCGCCGGGGTCGAAATGGTCGCACTTGCGGCGGCTTTCTACATGAACGGCCGGCACGCGGCGGATTACGAGCGCATCATCCTTGCCGAAGGCCGGATGGTCCTGGAAGCGCGTGACGCCGAACGCCTCGCCCGGCACGAATTCAATCCGGCATGGGTGCGCATCGCCGAGCGCCGCTCCGGTCGAGAGTGCCGCCTGTTGCTGCGTTCGCATGGAAGGGAGTTCGAGATCGGGCGTCACCTTGACGCAGAACGGCGGGCGTCGCTCGCCGTCCGGCTTCGATACAGCTTGTCGAATCACTAGCCGAGAACCAACGAGGACGACAATGATGAAGAGGATGGTTGAGGCTGTCTGCGCCGGACTCCTGATACTGCCCGGAGCGGCGCAGGCGGCTTATCAATGGAACCTGCCATCGCCGGTGACGTACATCGCCGGCGAGATCTACGAGCTGCACCTCGTCATGATGGGGATCATTCTCGTGATCTTCGTCGGCGTGTTCGGCGTGATGTTCTATTCGATCTACGCCCACCGCAAGTCGGTGGGGCACAAGGCGGAACACTTCCACGAGAACACCACTGTCGAGATCGTCTGGACCGTCGTCCCTTTCCTCGTCCTGATCGGCATGGCTTGGCCGGCGACCAAGACGATCCTGAACCTCAAAGACACCACCAGTCCGGATATCACCATCAAGGCCACCGGTTACCAATGGAAATGGGGCTACGATTACCTGAAGGGAGAGGGTGAAGGCATCGGCTTTCTCTCGAATCTCGCTACCCCGCAGGACCAGATTGTCGGCAGTACGCCCAAAGGCGAACACTATCTGCTCGAAGTGGACAACCCGCTGGTTGTGCCCGTCAACAGGAAGGTGCGCGTGCTCCTTACCGCCAACGACGTGATCCACTCCTGGATGGTGCCGGCTTTCGGCGTGAAGCAGGACGCCATTCCGGGTTTCGTGCGAGACACCTGGTTCAGGGCGGACAAGGAAGGAACTTACCGCGGCCAGTGCGTGGAGCTCTGCGGCAAGGATCATGGTTTCATGCCGATCGTGGTCGAAGTCGTCTCGGCGGAAAAATACGCGGCTTGGGTCGGCGAGCAGAAGAAAAAAATGGCCGCCGCGGCGGACGACCCGAACAAGAAATGGAATCTTGCCGACCTGAGGGCCCAGGGCGAAAAGGTCTTCGCAGCGAACTGCGTCGCTTGCCACCAGGTCAACGGACAGGGTGTCAAGGGGGCGTTTCCGGCACTCGACGGTTCGCCGCTCGTGAACGGACCCAGGGGCCGGCACATCGACATCGTGCTGAACGGCAAGCAGGGTACGGCGATGGCGCCCTTCGGCAAGCAACTCTCCGATACGGACGTCGCTGCCGTCATCACCTACGAGAGAAACGCCTGGAGCAACAAGACCGGCGACGTCATTCAGCCGAGCGAGATCAAAGCTGCCCGGAAATGATTTGCCCATGCCGGGAAACATCTCGGACCAAGACGATACGGAACTGGATACTAGGAGCCTCTAAATGAGCGCAGTCATCGATTCAGGTCACGCGCACGATCACGAACATCATCCGTCGGGGATCATGCGCTGGATCACCACGACCAACCACAAGGACATCGGCACGCTGTATCTGTGGTTCAGTTTCACCATGTTTCTGGTCGGCGGTACGCTCGCGCTCGGCATCCGCGCGGAGCTGTTCAAGCCGGGCCTTCAGCTGTGGCACCCGGAGTTCTTCAACCAGCTCACTACCATGCACGGCCTGATCATGGTATTCGGGGCGATCATGCCGGCCTTCGTCGGCTTCGCCAACTGGCAGGTGCCGATGATGATAGGCGCGCCCGACATGGCGTTTGCGCGTCTGAACAACTGGAGCTTCTGGCTGCTTCCGGTGGCGGCGACGCTGCTGGTGTCGTCGTTTTTCGTGCCCGGGGGCGCGACTGCCGCCGGCTGGACCATCTACGCTCCGCTTTCGACGCAGATGGGCCCGGGAATGGACCTCGCGATTTTCGCGCTGCACATCATGGGCGCGTCCTCGATCATGGGCTCGATCAACATCGTCACCACGATCCTCAACATGCGCGCTCCGGGGATGACGATGATGAGGATGCCGCTTTTCGTGTGGACGTGGCTGATCACGGCGTATCTGCTGATCGCCGTGATGCCGGTGCTCGCGGGTGCGATAACGATGTTGCTCACCGATCGCCACTTCGGCACTTCGTTCTTCAATGCCGCGGGCGGCGGCGACCCGGTGATGTTCCAGCACATCTTCTGGTTCTTCGGCCATCCCGAGGTCTACATCATGATCCTGCCCGGGTTCGGGATCATCAGCCAGGTGATTCCTGCGTTCTCGAGGAAGCCCCTGTTCGGCTATTCATCGATGGTCTACGCGACCGCCTCGATCGCAATCCTGTCGTTCATCGTCTGGGCGCACCACATGTTCACCGTAGGCATGCCCACGGCGGGAATCCTTTTCTTCATGTACGCGACCGTGCTGATCGCCGTCCCGACGGGCGTCAAAGTGTTCAACTGGCTCGCCACCATGTGGCGCGGGTCGATGAGCTTCGAGACACCGATGCTGTTCGCCGTGGGCTTTATCTTCGTGTTCACCATGGGCGGATTCACCGGGCTGATCCTCGCGATCATGCCGATCGACATCCAACTGCAAGATACCTACTACGTCGTCGCACACTTCCACTACGTGCTGGTCGCCGGATCGCTGTTTTCGCTTTTCGCCGGGTTTTATTTCTGGGTTCCGAAATGGACCGGCAGGATGTATGACGAGAAGCTCGGGAAATGGCACTTCTGGCTGTCGATGATCTTCTTCAACGTCACCTTCTTCCCGATGCACTTCCTCGGCCTCGCCGGGATGCCGCGCAGGATCCCCGATTACGCGCTGCAGTTCGCGGAATTCAACGAGATCGCCTCGATCGGTGCTTTCGGCTTCGGTCTTTCGCAGATCCTGTTCCTGTGGATCATCTTGAAAGTGACGGTGCTCGGGCGAGGCGAAAAGGCGGGGCAACGGCCCTGGGAGGGCGCCGACACGCTCGAGTGGACGCACCTGCCGAGCCCGGCCCCGTACCACAGCTTCCACGAGCAGCCGGTGGTCAAATGACACCGGACAGCGGGCAGCGGGCGAGCATTCGCAGGACCGCGTGGGTACTCGGTTCGATCGCGCTCGCTTTTTTTCTGGGAATCATGCTCAAGTACGTGCTCCTCAAATGACAATTCCGAGCAACAATCCTGTGAAGGCCAACCGGCGGCTGATGAAAAAGCTGCTGGTCGTCGTGGGATTGATGTTCGGTTTCGCATTCGTGCTCGTTCCGTTTTACGAGAAGATCTGCGAGGTTACGGGCATCCGCAACGTATTTCAGCCCGACGCTGTCGCGGCTCAGAACACCCAGGTGGATTCCACGCGCCAGGTATCGGTCGAATTCGACGCCAATACTCAGCGTTTGGCCTGGACCTTCAAGCCGCTCCAGTCGAGCGTATCGGTGCATCCGGGCGAGGTCACCCAGGTTGTATACGAGGTCAGGAATACGCTCGACCGGCCCGTGACGGGACAGGCTGTTCCGAGCTACGGCCCTCAGCAGGCGGCGCTCTACTTCAGGAAAATGGAGTGCTTTTGTTTTCAGCAGCAAACGCTAGGCCCGGGCGAAGTTCGAAAGATGCCGGTGGTCTTCGTGATCGATCCGAAGCTGCCGCCCGAGGTGAATACGGTCACGCTGTCCTACACCTTCTTCGAGGTGGATGGGAAGCGTGGAGGCCCGGGGTGAGGGCGGCGGCAATGAATGACGGACCGGCGCCGAAGCCTGCTACGCTGCTGCAGGTGGCGAAAGCGGTGTTCTGGTCGTTTCTCGGCGTGAGAAAGCGCGCCCAGCACGAGCTGGATGTGACGCAGTTGAAGCCGTCGCAGGTCATCGTCGCCGGCCTGATCGGCGCAGCGATATTCGTATTGAGCCTGGTTCTGCTGGTGAAATTTATCATCAGCAGAGCCGCGTAAGGAGAGGAGAGCAAGATGAGCGATCACGCTCAGCACTACTATGTTCCGAACCCATCCCACTGGATGATCTTCGGGTCGGCCGCGCTGTTTTGCATGGCGACCGGCGCCGCGAGCTGGTTCAACGGCTGGGAGCCCGGGCGCTACATCGTGTTGCTCGGATTTGCAATTCTCGTCTTCATGATGGTGCGCTGGTTCGGCGACGTGATCCGCGAGTCCGAGGGCGGCAAGTACGGACGCTGGGAGGACGTTTCGTTCCGCTGGGGGATGAGCTGGTTCATCTTCTCGGAAGTGATGTTCTTCGCGGCTTTTTTCGGTGCGCTCTACTATACGCGGCAACTTTCGATACCCGATCTGGGCAGCATCGACAGCAAGTTGCTCTGGCCGGATTTCGCCGCGCAATGGCCCTCGGCCGGGCCGAATTTCAAGGACCCGTTCACGCCGATGGCGGCTTGGGGCATCCCGGCGCTCAATACCCTGCTGCTTCTATCTTCGGGCGTGACGATCACGATCGCTCACTGGGCCCTGAAGGAGGGGAAGCGCGGGCAACTGGCGCTCTTCATGTTCCTCACCATCGCGCTGGGCGTAACCTTTATCGGCTTCCAGGCCTTCGAGTACAGCCACGCTTATTCAGAGCTCAATCTGAAGCTCTCGACGGGGGTCTACGGGTCGACGTTTTTCATGCTCACCGGCTTCCACGGATTTCACGTGACGCTCGGCGCCATCATGCTGACCACGATCTTCGTCCGGTGTCTCGCCGGGCACTTCAAGCCCGAGAACCATTTCGCCTTCGAAGCGGTGGCCTGGTACTGGCACTTCGTCGACGTGGTGTGGCTCGGACTCTTCATATTCGTCTATTGGCTCTAGGCGCCTGGAAGAACGCAGGCGCGAACGCCGGGAAAGAGAAGGAATCTTCGGAAGGGGTGACCGCACGCACTCGACGTGCGGCCGTCCACGCTTGCGCTTAGCCGCGAGTTCTCTCGCTAGCTGATCTTGCCGGGTATGAGGCCAAAGTAGTAGCCTGCCATAAGCAGCAGGAACAGCCCCATCGACAGCCCGACGCGCAGCGCGAGTGCCTTGACGGTGCGCTTGGACTGGCCTCGGTCGGTCACCAGGAAAAACAGCGCCGAGCCGAGGCTCGCCAGAATGGCGATAAAGATCAGGATGACTGCGATTTTCAACACGAGACGAACCGGAACGACTTGTTTCGAGTGTACTCCAATCCCCCTAGCGCCATGAAGGTGAGAATCGGCGGCCGGAGTTTCCGACCCGGTCTCGCGCCGAGCATTGCAACGGCCGCGTTCGTGGCCCTGACGGTAGCGCTCGGGAACTGGCAGATGCGCCGCGCCGAAGAAAAGCTCGAGCTCGGTCGCAAGCTCGAAGACGCCGCCCGAAATACTATGGTGTCGGTACCATCCGCACCGATGGATGCAGCGGCTGTCGAACACCGTCGCGTCGACGCGCGCGGCCACTTCGTGGCCCGCGCTACGCTCTTCCTCGACAACAAGGTAATGCAAGGCGTCGCCGGCTATCAAGTGCTGACGCCCCTCAAGCTCGAAGGGGGAGAGTTTCACGTGCTGGTCAACCGCGGCTGGATCGCCGCCGGCGACCGTTCCAGGCTTCCGGACGTTCTTGTGCCGGAAGGCCTGCAAACGATCCAGGGTACGGCCGTGGTGCCGAGTCGCCGTTTCCTCGAACTCGCTCCGGAAGCGGTCTCCGGTCCCGTACGGCAAAACCTCGTGATCGAACGCGAGGAGAAACGGTCGGGATTGAAGCTGCAATCGTTTGTGATCGAACAGACCAGCGACGCGCAGGACGGTCTTGCGCGCGCGTGGGAGCGTCCCGACGCCGGGATAGATCGTCATCGCAGCTACGCCCTGCAGTGGTATTTATTTGCGGCCCTCGCCGCGATTCTCTATGTCGTCCTCGGCTTCAAGCGAGTCAGGTCTGGCGGAGACTGAGTTCCGGCGCCGCAGAGGCAGGCGCATCGCGTTGTCAATACTCGCGATCTGCGCCGCGCCCACGGTGGCGGCATGGTTTGCCTATTTCGTCTGGCCGCCGCAGTCGCGTGCAAACTACGGAGAGCTGATCGAAGCGCGCCCGCTTCCCAGTCTCGAATTGCGGCGCCTCGACGGGAGCCTCTTCAGGTTTTCGCAGCTGCGCGGGAAGTGGCTGATGCTGCAGATTGGCCCGGGCGCTTGCGCTGAAGCCTGCCGAAAGAATCTCTTCAATATGCGTCAGTCGCGCCTCGCCCAGGGGAAGGACGCAGAACGCATCGAACGCGTCTGGCTCCTGAGCGACGCTGCGGTTCCCGATGCGGTGTTGCTTGGCGACTACGCGGGCATGCACGTGGTGCGCGCGCCCGGTAGCCCGCTCATGACGGAATTTCCAGGGATGCGCGATCCGGGCGGCCACATCTACGTCATCGATCCCTTGGGGAACCTCATGCTGAGATTCCCGGGAGACCCGGATGCGCGGCGGATGATGAAAGATCTCGCGCGCCTGCTGCGGGCGTCGCGCATAGGCTAAGGCGGGAGGAGCGGCGTGATAAAATTTCCACCCATGCAGTTTACCCCGACACTCACGGGCTTCCGCCCGCGCCATTTCCTGAGCCTCACCAAGCCGCGCGTGTTGTCCTTGATCGTTTTCTGTGCGGTGATCGGCATGTTCCTCGCTGCCCCCGGCATGGTGCCACCGAAGCTCCTGCTCGCCGCAACTGTCGGAATCTGGCTGGTCGCGGGTGCGGCGGCTGCGATGAACTGCCTGGTCGAACAGAGGATCGACGCACTCATGGCACGCACTCGCGGCAGGCCGCTGCCCCGCGGGGAGCTCACGTCCCTTCAGACGCTCGTGTTTGCCGGTGCGATGGGCGGAGCGGGATTGTGGGTTCTGCATGAGTTCGTCAATCCCCTGACCATGTGGCTCACCTTCGGCACGTTCATCGGCTACGCCGTCGTCTATACGGTACTGCTCAAACCGATGACACCGCAAAACATCGTGATCGGCGGGGCCTCCGGTGCGATGCCGCCCGTACTCGGTTGGGCTGCCGTCACGGGCAATGTGGCGCCCGAGGCGCTGCTCCTGTTTCTCATTATCTTCGCCTGGACGCCACCGCATTTCTGGGCGCTTGCGCTCTATCGCACGGAGGATTTCGCCAAAGCCGGGTTGCCGATGCTGCCGGTCACGCATGGACACCGTTTCACACGGCTCTACGTGCTGCTCTACACCTTGATCCTTTTTGCGTCGGCGCTTCTTCCGTTTGCCTACGGCATGAGCGGGTGGATCTATCTTGCGGCGGCATTGACGCTGAACTGCCTGTTCTTGAGTTACGCGGTGCGGCTTTACGTGAGCTACAACGACGCATTGGCACGGCGCACCTTCCGCTACTCGATCGTGTATCTTGCCGCGCTGTTCGCCGCGCTGCTCGTCGATCATTATTTTTCGATCTGAGCGCGGCTGTGCGTGTACTCTTTGGGCTGGTCTTTGCTGCGCTCACCGGCTGCAGCGCCTCGGGTCCGTCGTTCAAGAACACTGATATCACCGGCGCCGACTACGGCAAGGAATTCGCGCTGACAGATCATACTGGCAGGCCACGCACCCTCGCTGACTTTCATGGCAAAGTCGTGGTGATGTTCTTCGGCTACACCCGCTGTCCCGATGTATGCCCCACGACGCTTGCCGAACTGAAGGCCGTCAAGGATCAATTGGGCAGTGAAGGCAAACGCATGCAGGTGCTGTTTGTCACCGTGGATCCGGAGCGGGATACCGCGACCCTTCTCGCGAACTATGTTCCTGCCTTCGACCCGAGTTTTCTGGGTCTCTACGGCGATCCCGCCGCTACCGCGAAGGTAGCGAAGGAATTCAGAGTGTTCTACCAGAAGGTGCCGGGAAAAACACCTGACGCCTACACCGTGGATCACACGGCGGGCAGCTACGTATTCGATCCTCAAGGACGACTGCGCCTCTTCGCGCGCCACGGTAACGCGGCAAATCTGGCTGCCGATATCCGCATATTGCTCAGGGGCCCGGGCTAGACCCAGGGCGGCGCGGATCTGGGTTCCGCTTTGCTTCCGGATTTCCGTGCGACGGGGTTCGATTCAAAACCGTTGTATTCTTGATGCTCCTATCGGCTGTAGGCGGCCGTAAAACGATGAAAATTCTGGTCGTCGACGATTCTCCAACGATCCGTGCCGCCCTCAAGGGCCTGCTCGATCGCATGGGCCACTCCGTCGTAGAAGCGGAGGACGGGGAGAAGGCCGTGCGCTTGTACAAGGCGGACCGGCCTGGCCTGGTGCTTATCGATGTCGTGATGCCGGTGATGGACGGCTACGACGCGGCCAGGCGCATGCGCGACTCCCTTCCCGAAGAATGGGTGCCGATCATTTTCCTGAGCTCCAAGGAAGCCGATCAGGATTTGGACCGCGCCATCGAAGCGGGCGGCGACGACTACCTTGTCAAACCCGTGAGCTTTGTCGTACTGAACGCGAAAATCCGGGCCCTGCAGCGCATCGAGACCACGCGCAGCAAGCTGCTGGAAATGTCTCGGGATCTCGCCGCGGCGAACCGCGAACTGGAGAAGCTTTCTCGACAGGATGGACTGACCGGGATCGCCAACCGGCGCTCCTTCGACAGTCATTTGTTGGCGGAAGTGCGGCGCGCCTCGCGCGAACGACAACCGGTCTCGTTGATTCTGGCCGACGTAGATTACTTCAAGGCGTTCAACGACTGCTACGGCCACCAGGCGGGCGATGACTGTCTGCGGCAAGTCGCCACAGCGCTCTGTTCCGTGGGAAGGCGCCCGGGCGATCTGGCTGCGCGCTACGGCGGCGAGGAATTTGCGATCGTGCTGCCGTCAACGGCGCTGGAGGGCGCGGCGGACGTTGCGAAATCGATCGTTCGGGTGATTGAGGGGTTGGCTATTCCACACGCGCGCTCGAGCGTGAGCCAGATACTTACGCTCAGCCAGGGAATCGCCTCGCTGGTCCCGACCCAAGAGACCACGCCCGAGCAGGTCATCGAGCTTGCCGACCGGGCGCTCTATGAGGCCAAACAGCAGGGTCGGAACCGCTACGCAGTCTCGGCAGGCGAATAAAAAGCCGCGGTCTTAGCGCGGCTTTTCGGATGAGCCACCTCAGGCGGTGGCAATGACGCTTTTCATTTTTTCCAGCGCTTTCGCCTCGATCTGACGGATGCGCTCGGCTGAAACCTTGAACTCGGCGGCAAGTTCGTGGAGTGTTGCCTGGTCCTTTTCGCGCAGCCAGCGCGTTTCGATGATGCGGCGGCTACGAGCATCGAGACTTGCCAGCGCAGCATTCAAACCGCGTTCCTGCAGATTTTCGTCTTGCTTGGTCTCGGCCAGTTCGGAGGGCCCCGGTGAGCGGTCGGCCAGATAGGCGATCGGTGCATACGCTTCGTCCTCGTCGCTTGCCGGTTCGAGTGAGACCTCCTGCCCCGCGAGCCTCATTTCCATCTCGGTAACTTCCTCGGGCTTCACGCGGAGCTGCCGGGCCATCGATCCGACTTCGGCCTGCGTCATCGGGTCGAGCGAGGACTTCATGCTGCGAAGGTTGAAGAAGAGCTTGCGCTGCGCTTTGGTCGTGGCGATCTTCACCATGCGCCAGTTGCGCAGGACGAACTCGTGAATCTCGGCCCGGATCCAGTGAACCGCAAACGATACCAGTCGTACACCTCGCTCCGGATCGAAACGCTTCACGGCTTTCATCAGGCCGATGTTGCCTTCCTGGATGAGGTCCCCCTGTGGCAGGCCGTATCCCATGTAGCCGCGTGCGATCGCGACCACCAGGCGCAGGTGCGAAAGCACCAGCTGGCGCGCTGCTTCGACGTCGTCTTCGGCCCTGAACTTGCGGGCGAACCGCAACTCCTCTTCTGGTGACAGAATCGGAAAGCGACTGACGGCCTGGATATAGTTGTCCAAGCTTCCTACGGGTACAGGTACTGTCATCGCGCGGGTCATTTGCTGTGTCCCCCAGTTTCCACCGAGTCTCTACTCAAGTGGCGAGTTTAGCACTCAGGGCGTTAGAGTGCTAAGAGCGGCGGTCGGTTCCCGGACGGAGTTTGTGCGAGAAGTTCTCTTGTAGGCTGGACTGTAGATCATCTAATGATGGCCTATTTAACGTAAGTGTCTACTCACTGATAGAGATGCGCCCAGCCAGCCCAAGGCAACCGAGGAACCCAGGGTCACGGCCATTTCGCCTGCGTTCGGAAATCTCAAGCGAAGGTCTGAGCCATACAGCACCGTAAGCTGCACCAAGTCCCGATTCAAGACCGCAAGCGAAGCGAGCACGAAGGCCAGCGCGGCAAGCCCCCCGAACAGGCCGAGCAATGACCCCAGATAGAAGAACGGCCGGCGGATGTAGGCATGCGTTGCGCCGATCAGCCGGCAAAGCTCGATCTCATCGCGTTGGGTGAGGATCTGAAGGCGGATGGTGTTGAAGGTCACGGCCACGAGCGCAAGGCCGAGCAGTCCCGAGAGCACCATCACTGCGGTCCGCCCCAGGCGGAACAACGCATCCAGGCGCTTCACCCACGCCGAGTCCGCTTGTACGTGAGCGACCTTCGGGAGCGCCTTGAAATCGCGTTCAAGCCGATCCGCGAGCGCGGGATCGCTCACGGAAAGCGTGACCACGAACGCATCCGGCAGCGGGTTCTGACGCAAGCTCGCGATCACCTCGTCCATGCCTGCAGCACGGCTGAGCTCCACGAGCGCTGCTTCACGGGAGACAAAGCGCACCGCGCGCACGCCTTCGGCACCCTTCAGCCGCACCTCGACGGCGGCGATGTCCGCTTTTGAGGCGTCTTTGGACAGAAAGATGGAGAGCTGCGGGTCGACCGAGACGTTCCGGGACAAGGACTCAAGATTGCCCAACACGCAATAGACCCCGAACGGCAGCGCAAGGGCGACCCCGATCGCAAGAACGTTCAGGCCGGTTGCAAAGGGCGACCGAGCCAGGCGCCCGAGCGTTTGCGTGAAACTCAAACCGTGATGCTGCAACCAGGCTCTCATTGGAGCTTGCCGTGGTCAAGGGTCAGCACGCGCTTGCGCCACTTGCCGATCAATTGCCGGTCATGGGTGGCGATAAGAACGGTGACCCCGACCTGGTTGAAAGCGCTGAACATCTCCATGATTTCGTCTGTATAGGCGGCGTCCAGACTGGCGGTGGGTTCATCGGCAAGCAAGATCGCAGGCCGGTTGACCACTGCGCGCGCAACGCACAGGCGTTGTTGCTCGCCGCCGGAGAGAGTGACCGGGTTTGCCTTTTCGCGAGGGAGCAGCCCGACCTTGTCGAGCGCCGCGCGCGCGCGCCGCGCCGCCTCGCGATAGGGCTGCCCGGTCACAATCAGCGGCAGCATGACGTTGTCGAACACGCTCCTGTCGTAGAGCAGCTTCTGACCTTGAAATACGAGGCCCAGATTGCGCCGCAGGTAAGGAATTGCCGCCGGGCGCATGGCGGAGACATTCTGGCCGTTGACAAGCACCGTGCCGCCGTTGGGACGCTCGATGGCGGCGATCAGCTTCAGGAGCGTCGTCTTGCCGGCACCGGAGTGGCCGGTGAGGAACAGCATCTCGCCGGGCTCGACTGCGAAGCTGACCACCTTGAGCGCCTCGAACCCTCCCGGATAGCGCTTGCTGACCTGGCGGAGCGAGATAATGTCCACGCCGCGAACCTAGTCGAGCAGAGCCGAAACAAACTCGTCGGCGGCAAACGGCCGCAGATCGTCTAATCCCTCGCCGACCCCCACGAATCGCAGAGGAAGAGGACGCTGACCGCGTGAAAGCGCGATGGCGCAGACGATGCCGCCTTTAGCCGTACCGTCGAGCTTGGTGAGAATCAGGCCTGTAAGGCCGAGCGCATCGTCGAAGGCCTTCACCTGGCTGAGAGCGTTCTGACCCGTGCCGGCGTCGAGGACGAGCCACACTTCGTGAGGGGCGCCGGCTTCAGCCTTGGCGATGACGCGCTTGATCTTCCTGGCCTCTTCCATGAGGTGCGTCTGCGTCGGGAGGCGTCCGGCGGTGTCTGCGAGGACTACATCGATCCCGCGCGCGCGCGCTGCGGCAATGGCGTCGAATACGACGGCTCCGGGGTCGCCTCCCGATTGGGCGACGACCGCGACGGCGTTTTTTTCGCCCCAGGCAGCGAGCTGCTCGCGCGCTGCGGCGCGAAAAGTGTCCCCTGCCGCGAGGAGCACGGAGCGCCCCTGATTTTGGAAGTACCGCGCGAGCTTGCCGATCGAAGTCGTCTTTCCCGCGCCGTTGACACCCGCAAGCATGATGATGCACGGTTTCTTGTCTGCAAAATCGAGCGTCTGCTCGAGCGGCGCGAGCAAATCAACGATCATGGTCCGCAATTCGGATTTAAGTTCCGCGGCCGTTTCGAGCCGATGGGCACGCTCGCGCAGGCCGTTGAGCAGGAAGCGCGTGGCTTCGATCCCGGCGTCGCTCTCGAGCAATGCAGCTTCGAGGTCTTCGAACAATGCCGGACCCATTGCGGTTCGGCGTCCAAACAACCCGGAGAGCCTCGAGCGCGTTTTCGTGAGGCCGTCCTTCAGGCGAGCGATCCAGGAACCCTGCTCGCGGTCATTCTTGGAGGATAGTTCGAGCATGGATAGAGGAGAAAAGCGAATGTGCAAAAAACAGCTATAGAATAGCGCTGGATTCTAGCACTCGTCGCAATGGTCCCTGTGCGCACCGCCGTTTTTTCCGCCGCGCTTGCGCTCGCTTCGGCAGTGCAGGCCGACCCGCGCGAATTCACCCTCCCGAACGGACTGCGCCTGATCGTCAAGGAGGACCACCGCGCCCCGACGGCGGTGCATCAGGTCTGGTATCGCGTCGGCAGCATGGAGGAAACGCCCGGTACGACCGGGGTCGCTCATGTGCTCGAGCACATGATGTTCAAAGGAACGCGCCGCGTCGGTCCCGAAGAGTTCTCGCGGCTCGTGGCCGAGGCAGGCGGCCGGGAGAATGCGTTCACATCGACGGACTACACCGTGTATCACGAGCAGGTCCACCGCGATCGCTTGCCGCTGGTCATGCAGCTCGAAGCGGATCGCATGGCCAACCTGGTGGTTCGCCCCGAAGAGTTCGCGCGGGAAATAAAGGTGGTCATGGAAGAGCGACGCTGGCGCTACGAAGACAAGCCGCGTTCCCTTCTGGAAGAAAACCTGATGGCGACGGCGTTTGCCGCGCATCCCTACAAATGGCCGGTCATCGGGTGGATGCAGGACCTGCAGAACATGAGCTGGAAGGATGCCTCGGCGTGGTACCGGCGGTGGTACTCGCCCAACAACGCCACCGTCATTGTCGTCGGGGACGTCGAGCCGGAACGGGTGCTTGCCTGGGCGCGGCGCTACTACGGCGCGCTCGTCCCCAGGGCAAACCTCGCCCGCAAGCCTTTCTCGGAACCGGCTCAACGGGGCATCAAATACGTTACCGTAAAGGCGCCGGCCGAGCTCGCCTACGTCCGCCTCGGATACAAGGCGCCGGTCCTGCGTGATCCGGCGAACGATTGGGAACCTTTCGCGATTTCGCTCCTCGCGCAGCTGCTCGGCGGAGACGACGCGGCTCGGCTCAACCAGATCCTGGTCAGGGAGCGCCGCATCGCCACCAGCGCCGAGGCCGAATACGAATTGATCTCGCGCGGCCCAGGGATGGTTTTTCTGGAAGCTGCCGCGGCGGAAGGGCACAGCGGGGTCGAGCTTGAATCCGCTTTGCGTGAAATCGTCGCCCGGGTCGCGGCCGGAGGCGTGACCCCCGAGGAGTTGGAGCGGGCCAAGGTGCAGCGCCTCGCACAGATCGTCTACCGGCGAGACTCTTTTTTTGCGCAAGCGCTCGAACTCGGGGAGCTGGAATCGAGCGGATTGTCGTTTCGCGATGCCGACCGCATTCCCGATCGGCTCAAGGCGATCACGGTCGAGCAAATCCAGGCTGCCGCGGCCAAATACCTCATCGACGACGGACTGACAGTGGCGGTGCTCGATCCACAGCCTCTCAAGCCCGGCCCACCCGGCGTCGCGGCACCGGCGATCAGGCACTGAGCATGTCCCGCCAGGCCCCCGTATTCCCGAAGGCGTGCGCGCGCCTTCGAGGAACGCTGCTTTCCCGGCACATCCGTTGGGGAAGCCTGCTCCTCCTCACGCTTGCTTTGCCGGCCGAAGCCCGTGTGCAAATCGAGCACTGGGTCTCGCAGTCGGGAGCCCGAGTGTATTTCGTCGAAAGCCACGCGCTCCCGATTGTGGATGTCGCCGTGGAGTTCTCCGCGGGCAGCGCCTACGATCCGCGCGAGCGTGCGGGGCTGGGGAAACTTACTCTGACACTGCTGAAGGCCGGATCCTCGCGCTACTCAGAAACTGAGGCCGGCCGCCGCATCGCGGACGCCGGTGCGCAGCTGAAAGACATTTTCGATTTCGATCGAGCCGGATTCTCCCTGAGGACTTTATCTTCGGAGGCCGAGCGCAAGGTGGCTTTCGACACCCTCTCCGATATGCTGCAATCGCCGCGGTTCCCGAACGAGGTCTTCGCACGTGAGCAGGCGCGTGCCATCGCAAATGCCCGGGAAGCTGAAACGCAGCCCGATCGCGTTGCCGAACGGAACCTGAACGCCCTCATGTACCCGGCGCATGGGTACGGTTTAAGCGCGACGCCGGCGTCGCTTGCAGCGATCACCCGCGAGGATGTTGAGCGCTACTATCGCACCCGCTACGGATCCGCTCATGCAGCGGTCACGATCGTCGGCAACCTGCGCGGCGA
>DATHHS010000067.1:0-2142 GCA_035317085.1 Burkholderiales bacterium | reverse complement strand
TCCCAAGCTGGGCGAGAAGATGTGCGCCTGCGTGATTCCGAAGAAGGGCCGCAGCCTAAATCTCCAGGAGCTGGTCGAGTTCCTGAAGGACAAGGAAATCGCGAAGTTCAAGCTGCCCGAGCGGCTCGAGATCCTCTCGGACTTCCCGGTGTCCACCTTCGGGAAGGTGTCGAAAAAAACGCTGGGGGAGATGGTGGCGGCGAAACTGGAGCGGGAGAAAGCGGCGTGAGAATCATCGACCTGCACTGCTATCCCGGCACCCAGGAATGGATCCTGTGCCAGGGGCCTTACGTGGACGCGCTCGCCAAATACTGGAACCGGGGCTGGACCGCGAAGACCGAGGACGAGGTGATTCGCGAATTCACCGACGCCGGGGTCGAGGCCCTGCTGGTGGCGCTCGACCTGGAGACCACGATCAAGACGCCGCCCGTCACCAACGAATACGTGCACGCGATGTGGAAGCGGCACCCCAAGCGCGTCATCCAGGCCTGGGGTGCGCTCGAGCCCGCGAAGGGCGAGGTGGCGATGGCGCAGGCGAAGAAGGCGGTGCGCGAACTGGGGCTGATCGGCTTTCACTTCCATCCGATCATGCAGCACTTCGCGGCGAACGACCGTCGCTACTACCCGCTGTTCGAATTGATAGCGTCGCTCGGGGCTGCAGTGATGATTGACGTGGGCACGACCGGCATGGGCGCGGGCATGCCCGGAGGAATGGGCGCAAGGATCCGCCACGCGCATCCCTCGGCGATCGACGATCTCGCGGCGGATTTTCCCAAGCTGAAGATCATCATGGCCCATCCGGGATGGCCCTGGGTGGACGAGACCACGGCGGTCGCGCTGCACAAGGGAAACGTGTACTGGGAGATGTCGGGCTGGGCGCCGAAGTATTTTCCCGCGCAGCTCAAGGTCGACATGCGCACGCGGCTGCAGGACAAGATCATGTTCGGCAGCGACTACCCGAGCTTGCCGTATGCGCGCATTCTCAAGGAATGGCAGGAGCTCGGCTACCCGGACGCCGTGATGGAGAAGATCTTCCACGGGAACGCCGAACGCGTTCTCGGGTTGTAGGAGAGCGAACACATGCCCACCACTGAGACAAGACGCGCAGCGCTGGTGACCGGAGCAGCGAGCGGAATCGGCCGCGCTGCGGTGCTCGCCCTCGCGCGCGCGGGCTACGACGTCGCGATCAACTACAGCCGCAGCGACGCAGCCGCCAAGGCCGTCGCCGACGAAGCGAAAAAATGCGGGGTCAAGGCGCTGCTATTGCGCTGCGATGTCGCCGACGAGGCCGGGGTGCGCGCGATGTTGAAGGCGGTCGAGGACCAATTCGGCCGGCTCGACGTGCTGATCAACAACGCGGGAACGACCGCGGCGTGGAAGCCGAAGGACCTGGAGAGCCTCTCGCTCGAGGACTGGGATCGCGTGTTCGCGGTGAACGTGCGCGGCCTGTTCCAGGTGACGCGTGCCGCGGTGCCGCTCCTGCGCGCCTCCAAGGGTTGCGTCGTCAACACTGCGAGCATCGTGGGCCTGCGACCCGGGCCGCAGCCGCTGCCCTACGCGGCGAGCAAGGCCGCGGTCGTCAATCTGACCAAGACCCTCGCCTACAATCTTGGGCCGGACGTCCGCGTGAACGCGGTCGCGCCGGGCTGGATGGAAGGCGACTGGATGCAGCGGATGCTGAAAGACAAGTACGAGGACCTGATGGGCAAGCGCGCGAAGGCGACGCCGCTCAAACGTTGCGTCACCGCGGAAGATGTCGCGGAAACGATGATGTCCCTGGTCCAGTCGAACCGCTTCGTAACCGGCGAGGTGATCGTGATCGACGGCGGGTTCTCCAGCTCGACCTGATGCCTCGCGGAGCCAGCTATAATAGGGCCCGAGCTTGGAACCGGTCGCCGTACCGGGGTGAACCCGGGCCGCCAGGAGGAAAAGGGGACATGAACGAGCCCGCAATGCAAGCGAAGCTGCCAGGCAACGCACTCACCACCGAAGAACTCAAGCTGGCCCAGTTGATGGTGTCGGTGCTCAATCTCGAAATCCAGGCGGCGGAAATCGATCCGACCGCGCCCCTTTTCGGGGACGGCCTGGGACTGGACTCGATCGATGTTCTCGAGGTTGCCCTGGCGATCTCCAAGACGTACG
>DATHHS010000066.1:0-3431 GCA_035317085.1 Burkholderiales bacterium | reverse complement strand
TGCCTGGCCATCGCCCCCGCGGCGTTCGCGCAGGTCTGCCCGGAGAAAAACCTGCTTTACTGGCAGGCCTTCCCCGCCGGCGGCGAATCCGACATATCGGCGAGGCATCAGCAGTTCGTCCTGAAAAAGAGATGCCCCTCGATCGAAACCATCATCCAGTACAAACCGGGCGTGGGCGGCGGGGTCATGTGGGCGCAGATAAACAATCTGCCCGGCGACGGCCTGAACGTCGTCGGCATCAACCTGCCGCACATCGTGCTCGCGCCGTTCGAAGGCCTGGTGCAGTACAAGACCGAGGACATAACACCCACGTTCTGGTTCCACTACACCCCGGACGCGCTGATCGTGCCCGAGTCCAGTGCCATCAAGACCTTCCAGGATTTCGTGAAGACGGCAAAGGCGCAGCCCGGAAAGCTCACACTCGGCGGCTCGGGGCTCAACTCGGCGAACCACGCGGCGCACGAGCGCCTCGACTCCGAGTTCGGCGTGAAGACGCTCTACGTTCCCTTCAAGGGCACCGGAGACATGACCATCGCCATGATGGGCGGGCACGTCGACGGTGCGATGTCCTATACGGCAATGGCGATCAACAACAAGGCCAAGATGCGCGCGCTCGCCGTGGCGATGGACAAGCGCCACCCGCTGCTGCCTGATGCGCCCACTTTCAAGGAGCTGGGCGTGAACTGGGTCGACGGCGCCTTCCGCGGTATCGGCATGCCCAAGTCCACGCCTCCCGAGATGCGCAAGCGCATGTCGGACCTGTGGGCCGCGCTGAACGCCGATCCGGAGATGAAAGAGCTCGCCGCGAAGAGCGGCTTCGAGCTCGTCAATATCGGCGTCGACCAGATGGACGCCTTCATGAAGGAAAAGACCCGGGTCTACACGGGCACGGCGAAGATGATGGGGCTCGCGAAGTAGCCTGCAATCGGCGGGCTTGCGCCCGCCGGGACTTCGACCTATCGCCGAAACTTCGACCTATGCGCCCCACGCGTCGTGCCGCGTGGGAAACACCTTGGCTTCGTAGTAGTCCTTGAGCGTAGTCAGCTCCATGAGGATGTTGAGCGGAAAGCCTTTGCGGTTTCCGCGGGTGTCGGTGAGCAGCTCCTCGAAGTAGCGATCCATCTCCCGCGGCATTTTCCACAGTTTGGCCACGCGATTGGCGATCCTGGGAAATGCTGCTGCAAGTCTGATGGGCCGTGCCGGCCGCTCGATCGACGCCAGCCAGGTAAAGCCCGAGGGGCTCAACTCCAGATCGTCCTGTTCCGGCTGGTGACGACGCGTGCTGTAATCTGCCTGCGCTGTGGTGCTGGTGCTCAAATTGGCATTCATCATGGGCTCCACCTCCTCGACGTCGAGCAAAATCGGCGGCCTCCCGGACCTTCACCCGGTGGATACCGGGTCGTTTCTCTTGCGCCGCTGGTGGTACTTAATCCAGCGAAGAGTGTAGCCACGACCGGCCTTTATGACATCGGCATTTTCCGCCAAAACCGGACAAAGTGCGCAGATTGCCCCTAGACCTTCCAGGATTTTCGAATCGCGTAGCGGCTGCCCTGAGGCAGCGTCACGGACTGCACCAGCGCAAAACCGTCGAGCCGCCATTCGATCGGCTCGAACGCGGGCATCGCACCGGGCTCGCGCGCTTCGCGCAAGAGCGTCACGTGCGGCACGAAGGATTTCGCGTCGAAGCGGATCTGCGATTTCGCGAGGGCCCCGCGCAGCTCCGAAACGAGCACGTCGAGCCCGGGCGGGACGACCGACGCGCCCGCCCAGGCGATGCGGTTGTGCTTCCAGTAACCGGGACGGTCGAGAATCAGCGTGAAGCGTCGCGGAGCCGCTTCCTGCGCGGCGCGCTCGACTTCCGCAACGCGCGCGTCGTCGACACTGCCGAGAAAAGCGAACGTCGCGTGCAGATTTTCGGGACGCGTCGGCCGGCCGCCGCACAGGGCATGGAGCTCGCGCGACCAATGCGCAAGCCGTGCGCGCACCTCGTCGTCCGGCCAGAACGCGAAGAACAGCCTCAAGGAATCGCGCTTCGCAATACCGGGAGAATGACCAACCCTGCGTTTGTTTCCGCTTTCACAGATAAGGACGATCGCCTTTGATCTGGGTGCGATGCATCAGCCGGCGCGCGTCGGGGTCGAAGGAATCGCGCCGGTGCAGGGTGCAGCGGTTATCCCAGATCATCAGGTCGCCGACTTTCCATTGCTGGCGGAACGCGAATCGGGATTGCGTCGCATGCGCCCACAGCGTATCGAGGAGGGCCTCGCTTTCCGCGAGCGCGAGGCCGACGATGTAGCTGTTGCGCCGCCGGCCGAGAAACAGGCACTTGCGCCCGGTTTCCGGATGCGTGCGCACCAGCCCGTGGTGTGCGCCGGGAGCGCGGCGCGGGTCGATCACGTCCGCGTAGCCTTTGCGCTTCATCCCCGCGCTGTTGTAGGTGGCGTCGTGGATCGCCGTCAACCCCTCGACGTGTTTTTTCATGTCCGCGGGCAGGGCTTCGTAAGCCAGGTACATATTCGCCCAGTAAGTGTCGCCGCCCTCGGCGGGCAACTCCAGCGCATACAGGAGCGCGGCGCTGGGCGGCGTATCGATGTAAGTCATGTCGGAGTGCCAGATGGCCTCGCCGTCACCCAGGCCTCCGATCGGCGCGCCGCCCTCCTTGATGTTGGAGATCACGTTCATCTCCGGGTGCTGCGGCAGGAAGGGCTTGCCGTAAGGGTTGGGCCCCGGCGGATCGAGCTCGCCGAACAGCGCGCTGAACGCGAGCATTTGCGGGTCGGTCAGCGTCTGGCCGCGGAAGCGGATCACCAGGTTGGCCAGCCAGGCCTTGCGTATGGCCGCGAACGTATCCGCAGCGATCGGCTTGGACAGATCGACGCCGCCGATTTCGGCGCCGAGCGCGTCGCCCACCTTCTCTACGGAGATTGCAGGCATGGATTCCTCTCGCGGAAAAATTACACCGCTCCATTCTTCAAAGCAAGCAGCGCGATCGCTTCGGCTGCGATGCCTTCGCCGCGCCCGATCGCGCCGAGCCGCTCGGCGGTCTTCGCCTTGACGTTCACCTGACCCGGACGGATCTCGAGTTCGGCGGCGATATTCTCGACCATCGCCTGAATATGCGGAGCCAGCTTCGGCGCCTCGGCGATGATGGTGGCGTCGATGTTGGCGATAAGGAATCCCGCATCGCGGACCTTCCGCTCGACCTCGCGCAGGAGCAGGCGGCTGTCCGCGTTCTTGTACTTCGGATCGGTGTCGGGGAAATGCCGGCCGATGTCGCCGAGCGCCGCAGCGCCGAGCAACGCGTCGCACACTGCGTGGATCAGCACGTCGGCGTCGGAATGACCTTCGAGCCCCTTGTCGAACGGAATGGTCACACCGCCGATGATGAGCTTTCGCCCCTTGACGAGCGCGTGAACGTCGAAGCCTTGTCC
>DATHHS010000065.1:0-21090 GCA_035317085.1 Burkholderiales bacterium | reverse complement strand
CCCTGCTTCGCGGTCCCGCCGGGCGCCGGCTCTGCCGCATCGCGCTGGGTCGTGTCGACCTTGGCGCCGTCGCGCAGCTTGTCGTGGCCGTTCACGACGACGATTTCTCCCGGAGCGAGCCCTTCTTCAACGACGGTATTCAGGCCCTCCACCGGACCCGGCTTGATCTTGCGTACAGCGACCGTGTTGTCGCTATTCACGGCGTAGACAAAGGTGCCGGGAGTGCCGCGCAGGATCGCGGCAGACGGGACGATGGTCGCGCCTTTCCTCACGTCGACCAGCATGCGCACGTTGACGAACTGGTTGGGGAAAAGCGCGCTGTCTTCGTTGTTGAATTGCGCCTTCAGCTTGAGTGTCCCGGTGGTGGTGTCGATCTGGTTGTCCGCCGTGAGCAGCATCCCCGAGGCGAGCTTGTTCTGCCCGGTGCGGTCGTAGGCGTCGACCGGTAGCTTTTCGCCTGCCTGCAGCTTTCTCATGACGCCGGTCAGGCTGTCTTCCGGGATGGAGAAAATGACGTTGATGGGCTGCAGCTGCGTGATGATCACCAGCCCGTTGCTGTCGGTTGCGTGAACGATGTTGCCCGGATCGACCTGCCGCAGCCCGA
Organism: Burkholderiales bacterium; assembly: GCA_035317085.1. GTDB lineage: Bacteria > Pseudomonadota > Gammaproteobacteria > Burkholderiales > SG8-39 > VBDM01. The sequence goes on along the minus strand of DATHHS010000065.1, from coordinate 20,486 downwards.
GACGGCCTGAGATCGGCGCCGTGATGCGAGCGTACGCCAGCTGCAGCTTCGCATTGTCGACCTGGCCGGTGTCCAGCTTGATTGTGCCCTGGTACTGCCGGACCAGCGAGTCCTGCGTATCGACTTGCTGCTTGGCAATGGAATCCTGGGCGTAGAGCGTGCGGTAACGCTGCAAGTCGATCAGCGCGTTGTCGAGCAGCGCCTGATCGCGCGCGAGCTGCCCCTCCATCTGGGCGAGTTGGGTCTGATAAACCCGAGGGTCGATTTCCGCGAGCAAGTCCCCGGCCTTTACCACCCGGCCTTCGGTGAACAGGACGCGGCTCAGCTCACCGTCGACTCGGCTTCTGACAGTAACCGTCTTGAGCGGGATCACCGTGCCGAGGCCGTTCAGATAGACGCTGACGTCGCCGGTTTTCGCCGGTGCCGCGACCACCGCGGTGGGACGCGTCGGATCGATGCCGCGGCGACCGAGGCGCTGAGGAGCATCGCCCGCCGGCTGCTGATACAGGTAGTAGGCGCCACCGCCTGCGAGAAGCAGCAGGAGAACGAGCCAGATCCAGGGTCGTCGCCACGGACTGCGCGGGTTAGCCATTGCTTCAGGTAACAGAGATCGAATTTCCATTTTCATTTGATAGGGACTCCGTTGGCGCTCCAGCCAGCACCAGCCCGTCCAGACAAGTCGTGATTACAGCAGAGAAATGTAACCACTCCATTTCCTCGGACCTCTTATTGCAACAAGATGTTACAGTGAATCTCCAAGGCGTTGCTAACTCCTGGCGCCCATGCCGGTCAGACAGATCATCGAAGGCGGCCGCGTCCCGGTGAAAGTGTTCACCGACGATGTGGATCCGCGCGCGCGAGCGCAACTCGCCAACGTGGCCCAATTGCCGATCGTGTTCGGTCATGTCGCGGCCATGCCGGACGTCCATGTCGGCATCGGCGCGACGGTCGGCTCCGTCATTCCCACCCGGCGCGCGATCATCCCTGCGGCGGTGGGCGTGGACATCGGCTGCGGCATGAACGCGGTGCGACTGTCGCTCAAGGCGGAGCAACTTCCGGACAATCTCGCCCTCGTCCGCTCGGCGATCGAGCGCGTGGTTCCCGTCGGATTCGACGAACACGGCGAGTCCGGTGCGCGTCGCGACGCCTGCGCGCCGCTAGCGCGCCGCCTCGAACACATCACCCGCGAGCATCCGAAGATCGCGAAGATGCAGCGCGACCACGAAAAGAAGTGGGTACGGCAGATGGGCTCGCTCGGTGGCGGCAACCACTTCATTGAACTCTGCCTCGACGAGTCAGAACGCGTCTGGATCATGCTGCACTCCGGAAGCCGCGGCATCGGCAACTGCATCGGGCAGTACTTCATCGCCGCTGCGCGCGCGCAAGCGCAAAAAAACGACGTTCACCTTCCCGACCGCGACCTCGCCTGGTTCGACGCAGGCTCGAAACTCTTCGACGACTACGTCGAAGCCGTCGGCTGGGCACAGGACTACGCGTTCGCCAACCGGCGCGAGATGATGAATCTGATTACCGGAGCATTGCACCGCCATTTGCCGGAGTTCGACGTCACGGGCGAGGCGATCAACTGCCATCACAATTACGTTCAGCAGGAAGAGCATTTCGGCGAGCGCGTCTACGTCACACGCAAAGGAGCGATCAGCGCCCGCTCAGGCGAGCTCGGCATCATTCCGGGCAGCATGGGCGCGCGTTCCTACATCGTGCGCGGCAAGGGCAACCCGGAATCCTTCTGCTCCTGCGCGCACGGCGCGGGCCGCCGCATGAGCAGGAGCGAGGCGAAGCGCCGCTTCTCGCGCGCTGATCTCGAAGCGCAGACTCAAGGGGTGGAATGCCGCAAGGACAAGGGCGTGCTGGACGAGATTCCCGGAGCCTACAAGGACATCGAGCGCGTCATGGCCGACCAAACCGATCTCGTGGACGTGGTGCACACCCTGAAGCAGGTGGTGTGCGTAAAGGGCTGAACCGCGAGGACGCGGCGTACTAGAAATACTTTGCCATCAGCTTGAAATCGACGTTGCCGCCGGAGAGGATGACGCCGATGCGCTTGCCCGCAACCGGCAGGCCGCGCTCGAAGAGGCCCGCGGCGCCGAGCGCGCCGGTCGGCTCGACGATGATCTTCATGCGCTCCCACAGATAAAGCGTGGCGCGGACGAGCTCCGCATCGCTCACCGTCACCATGTCGTGCACGTAGCGCAGGACTAAAGGAAAAGTCAGCCGCCCGAGCGCATGGGTGCGCGCGCCGTCGGCGATGGTGTCCGGGTTGTGGCAGGTCTGCAGTGTCTTGGTCTTGAAAGAGCGCGTGGCATCGTCGCCCGCTTCCGGCTCCACGCCGATCACCTGGCAGCCGGGCGAGAGATGCGAGGCCGCCACCGCGCATCCGGAGATCAGGCCGCCGCCGCTGCACGGCACGAACAGATAATCGAGCGACCCCGCGTCCTCGATCAGCTCTTTCGCCGCCGTGCCCTGCCCCGCGATCACGTGCGCATGGTCGAACGGCGGAATCATGGCAAGCCGGCGTTCGTGCGCCACTTTTTCGGCGACTTCTTCGCGCACTTCCTTGTGCTTGTCGTAGAGCACGATCTCCGCGCCGTAGCCGCGGGTCGCTTCGATCTTGACCGCGGGCGCGTCCGCCGGCATCACGATGACAACGCGAATGCCGAGCAGCTTTCCCGCGAGCGCGACGGCCTGCGCGTGGTTGCCCGAGGAATAAGCGAGCACGCCGCGCTTGCGCTCTTCGGGCGACAGCTGCGACATGGCGTTGTAGGCACCGCGGAACTTGAACGCGCCGATGCGCTGCAGATTCTCGCACTTGAAAAACACTTCTGCGCCGGTGCGCTCGTCGACCGTCCGCGAGGTCAGCGCCGGGGTACGGTGCGCGTGACCCTCAAGCCGCTGTGCGGCCGCCTCGACATCAGCGTATCGGACCGCGAGCGCGTTATCGTTCGGGGCGTTCATGCGGGCGGAATGCCTGGAAGATTCAGTGTGGATTTTACGCCGGCCTACTCAGTTTCGGCCATTCCGTGGGCGACGCGGCCTCAGCCAGCGCTCGAGCAGCCGCCGGTGCGCGCCGGCCGATTCGCTGAGCGCGCAGGTATCGGCGTCCGCGCGCTTGAGTTGCGCGTCGAAGCTCATCAGCTCGTCGCGGCGAAAGGCGTGTATCCCGACGCGCTCTCCGGCGCTGCGTTTGGTCAGGGCAGCGTCCAGCCCCGCCCGACCGGGCCGCAGCCCGTCCACCGCGACGATCAAATCGCCGGCGGCGATGCCCGCCTCCTGCGCCGCGCCGCCTTCGAGCACGTGCGTGACGGCGGTATCGTCGCCTTGCGCTCGCGCACGAATGCCGAGCATCGCAAGCCCCGCGACGTTTTTCGAGCGGGCCAGGCTGCCGCCTTTGTCCTGAGCCGATTCGGCCGGACGCAGTTCCAATTCCACTCCTTGCGTTGCGAGCAGCGCTTTCAGCGGCAATTCGCGCGTCGAGCGCAGCCAGTCGTCGAAATAGCGTTGCAGCTTGAGACCGGTGGCTTCTTCGGCGAGGCGTTCGATTCCGTCCTCCTCGACACCGACTCCGATGAGTCCGTGACGCCGCCACAGCGCGCGCATGACGTCATCGAGCGATTTTCTCCCCCGAGTCTTGTCGCGGATGAGCAGGTCAAGGCAAAGCGTGACGAGGCTTCCCTTGGCGTAGTAGCTGACGATCGCGTTCGGCGAGTTTTCGTCCTGGCGATAGTATTTGATCCAGGCGTCGAAGCTCGATTCCGCGAGGCTTTGCTTCGCGCGACCCGGCGTGCGCAGATGCGTCGTGATCGAGCGGCCGAGCAGCTCGAGATAGTCCTTTTTTTCGATGAGACCGCAGCGGACCAGGGCGAGATCATCGTAATAGGAAGTGATCCCTTCGAAAGCCCATAGAAGCGTGGTGTAGTTCTCGCGATCCAGGTCATAAGGGACGAACGCGGCGGGCTTGATGCGCTTCACGTTCCAGGTGTGAAAATACTCGTGGCTGGCAAGACCGAGGAAGGTGCGGTAACGCTCGGTCACTTCCGCCTCGCCTTCGCGCGGCAGATCGTCACGCGAGCACAACAGCGCCGTGGAAGCGCGATGTTCCAGACCGCCGTAGCCCTCGCCAAGCGCGGTCACGAGAAATACGTAACGCTTCATCGGCGCGGGCTCCCCGAAGAAACGGATGTGCTCCTCGCACAGGCGCTTCAGATCGCGGCGCAGCCTCGCGAGGTCAGCGCGATGACGTCCGGTGATGACGATGTCGTGCGGCACGCCGGCTGCGCGAAAGCTCGCCAGCGTGAATTCGCCCATTTCGACCGGATGATCGATCAGCTCGTCGTAATCCCCCGCAAGGTAGGTGCCGAAGCCGTAAGGCCTGGCGCCGCTGCGCCGCATCGCAGTGGCGACGCGCCAGCGACGGTAGCGCGCTCCCCTGGGTCGCAGGATCTCGAGCTCGCACGGCGTGCTTTCCTTTCCGATCACGCGCAGGAACAGGCAGGCTCCGTTGAAGAACGCGTGCGTCGTATCCAGATGCGCGCCGCGCACCGACAGATCCCACGCATACACCTCACAGGTCACTGTCAGCGGTCCGGCAACGGCTTGAGCGCGCCAGGTGTGCTTGTCGAGTTTCTCGATCGTCACCGGCCGGCGGCCGCTCTCGGCGCGGATGGAGACAACGTGGCGCGCGAACTCGCGAATCATGTAGCTCCCGGGAATCCAGGCGGGCAGCGCGAATTGCTGTCCGGCGGGATCGGGATCCGTCACGGTGCAGGAAACGCGATAAAGATGGGCTTCGGGGCGGGCGGGAACGATGCTGTAGCGGATGGCGCTCATGGCGTCATTCTGCCGCAGCGCGGGCCTGGCCCTGAAGCCAGCCGGAAAACGCGGCCGTCTCCGGGCGCGAAGCGGACCCTAGCGCGGTCACGATGAAATAAGCGCGCGAATCCGCGGGCGAAGACATGTAGCGCTTTCCGAACGGCAGGACGAGCTTCCCGTCTTTCAGCCAACGGGTGACCAGCGGACTGCGTCCGAGCGCAAGCCCCTGCCCTTCCAGGGCCGCCTGGATCACCTGGTCGTAGTGCGAAAGCCGCAGTGCGCCCGCGGGCTTCACATCGTGTGCGCGCACCAGATCCAGCCACACTTCCCAGCTCAGCCAGGGAAAGCGCCGGTCGGCGTCGTCGAAGTGCAGCAGCACCATCCGCGCGATGTCCTGGGGCGACCTCAGCTCGCCGCTCCGAAGCAACGCAGGCGCGCACACCGGAAATACCCGCTCCCCGAACAGGCGCACAGCGCCGGACCCGGCGGCTTTGGGCACGCAATAGCGGACCGCGAGATCGATGCCTTCGCGCTCGAGGTCCTTGAATTCGTTGGTCGCCGAGAGGCGGACTTCGATCTCGGGATGCAGCCGCCTGAAGTCGTTCAGGCGAGGCACCAGCCACAACGAGGCGAAGGACATCATGGTCGTGACCGTGAGCACGCCGCTGGCGCTCTTGCCGAGCCGTCCCGTGGCGTCGCGCAGCATCCGCAGCGCCTCGCCCGTGGTCTTGTAGAGCGTCTGGCCGGCGTCGGTCAGGCGCAACTCCCGGTGGCGGCGCCTGAACAGAGGGACGCCGAGCTGGTCTTCGAGGGTCTTCACCTGGCGGCTGATCGCCGACTGGGTGACGAACAATTCGGCCGCCGCCTTGGTGAAGCTCAGGTTGCGCGCGGAGGCCTCGAAGCCCTTGAGCAGGTCGAGCGAAGGCAGGTCGTGAGCGCGCTTATGCATTCCGTTTACTCATGCAAGATGTGCGCAAAGATCGTTTGAGGCGACACGGGATATTCCGAATAATGCGCTCTGCGCCTGCACAATTTTTGACAAGGTCCGAGCCCGGACGAGCATGCGTTGAGTGCATTATGAAAGGAATGGCCATGAATCTCAAGTTCGATCGCGCCGATCTACTTCTCGAAGCGGGTCAAGTCGTCCGCCTTCACGATGCCATGGGCACGCAAGTGAAGTGCCTGCGCGGAGCGCTCTGGATCACGCAGCATGACGACAGGGACGACCACTTGATCGGTGCGGGCGACGCCTTGAGGCTCGACCGGCCCGGCCTGGTGCTCATTCATGCCGTTGAGTCCACCGAGGTCGTACTGTCCGAACCGGCGGCGCGTCCTTCCCTTTCCGGTCGGATAGCACGGGCGCTCGTCGCCGCATTGCGTGTTGCAGGAAGATGGATTGTCCGGCGCTTCGGACCCGAGGCAATCAACGACCGGCATTGGCGCGGCTGGTACGGAGCGCTGTGAAACTACTTCAATCAAGGAGAATCGATCATGCCACTCGTACGTATTTCCCTCATGAAAGGCCGGCCTGCCGGATTCGCGCAGAAAGCCGGACGCATCGTCTACGAATCGATGGTGGAAGCCATTCAGGTGCCAAAGGACGACCATTTTCAGGTGATCACCGAGCACGACAAGACCGGGCTCGTCTACGACCCGGACTATCTGGGGATTCACCGCAGCGACGGGATCCTGCTCATCCAGATCACCTTGAGTGAAGGCCGCAGCGTCGAGGCGAAGCAGGCCTTATACAAGCGCATCGCCGAACGCCTGAACGCCGAGCTCGGCGTGCGGACCGAAGACGTGTTCATCAACCTGGTAGAAGTGAAGAAGGAGAACTGGTCTTTCGGAAACGGCGTGGCGCAATACGTCGTGCAACGGCGCGAACCGGCTGCGTCGCTCAGCGCGTGAGATCGGAAGACCTGTCGATGTCGCGCAGCACCCCGGGGTCGTCCACTTCGTAGAGCGTCACCCAGTCGGGGTGCTGCGCGAGCAGTTCTTTTGCGCCCTGGTCGCCGTGCAGCGCGGAAAGCTCATCGAGGAAGCGCCGCGCAAAACCCACCGGATGCCCGCGCTCGCCGCGATAGGACGGCGCCGCGATCGCCGCGCCATCGGAAAGCGCCTTGGCGATGACGCGGGTCGTCTCCGGCCGAAGAAAGGGCATGTCGGCGAGCGCGACCACCCAGCCATGAGCGTCGGCCGCGGCGCGCACGCCTGCGGCGAGGCTCGTCCCCATGCCCTCGCCCGCGTTCTTGCACACGACCGTGTTACAGCCAGCGTCCCTCAGAAGCTTGCCGAGCCTTTGCGCGCGCGGCCTGAGCACCGCGATGGATTCGGGCAAGGCATCGAGCAGGTGTTTTGCGGCAGCGAGCCCGATCGGCATGCCGGCATCCGGCGTGCCCGGAGGCAAAGCGTGAAGCAGCTTGTTCGAGCCAAAGCGCCTGGCGGAACCGGCGGCGAGAAGAATGCCGCGGATGTTTGCAGCCATGAACTCCCCCTTGAAGGGGAGGGAGAATAACTAGTTTTGCGGAACCTCGCAGCCCGCCGAGACGTTCACCTTCGGCGGCTCGATGGTTTCCGGAATCTGTACGCCGCGGCGCACCGCGGTCATCTCGGCAAGAATGGCCACCGCGATTTCCGGCGGTGTCTTCGAGCCGATCTTCAGACCCACCGGACCGCGCAGGCGCGCGATCTCGGATGCGGCGAGGTCGAAATCCGCCAGACGCTTGCGCCGCACGTCGTTGTTCTTCTGCGAGCCGAGCGCGCCGACGTAGAACGCCGGCGACTTGAGCGCTTCCAGGAGCGCCGCGTCGTCGAGCTTGGGATCGTGCGTCACCGCGACCACCGCGCTGTGCGCATCGAGATTCATCGCCACGACCACGTCGTCAGGATAGCCGCGGTTGATCGGGACTTCCTTGAAGTCCCAGCCGTCGGCGTATTCGCCGCGCGGATCGCACACGGTCACGTGATAGTCGAGCGCCTGAGCCATCTGCGCGAGATAGCGTGTCACCTGCCCGGCTCCGATGATCAGGAGACGCCAGCGCGGACCGTGCACCGTCTTCAGCACCTTGCCGTCGAATTCGAGCAGGTCCGACCACTTGCCCGGCTCGATGCGCACCTTGCCGGTGTCCATGTCGAGAAAGCGCGCCGAAAGCTCGTGGCGCTCGATCACAGACAGCAGATCCTTGAGCTTCGATTCCGCAGTCACCGGCTCGAGCACGATCTGCAGCGTGCCGCCGCAAGGCAATCCGTAGCGCGTCGCCTGCTCCTGGGTGACGCCGTAGGTCGTGACCTCGGGCTTCGCCGCCGCCAGCGCCTGGCTTTTCACCTTGTCGATGAGATCGTCTTCGACACAGCCGCCCGAGACCGAGCCCATGACCTGGCCGTCGTCGCGGATAACGAGCATCGCGCCCACCGGACGCGGCGCCGAGCCCCAGGTGTGGACGACCGTGCCCAAGGTGGCGCGGTGACCCGACTCGGTCCATTTCAACGCACTGCGCACCACTTCCAGATCGACGCTATCCACGGGAATTCCTTGCCCAGAAAATATTGTTGAATCCTAACAAACGCTTGAACGCGACAGCGTAGACCTCTCTTATACTTGGGTCAAGCCGATGCGAATTCAAGCTTGTGGTTGATTGCAGCGCGTGCATGGTCTACGATTTCCCTCGACACACACCACGTCAAATCACGTCAAATCCTTGGAGAAGAAGAATCGCCGTGAAGGAATTTTTTGTCGAAGGAGTTCCGTATCTTGTTTGAACACCATCCAGGAATAAGTTCAACTTTCACCCAAGGAGTCGAATCATGACAGTCAAGGTCTCCCTGACCGTCAACGGCAAGCCGGCGAGCGCGGAAGTCGAAGAGCGCACGCTGCTCGTCAACTTCATCCGCGACAACCTGCGCCTCACCGGCACCCACGTCGGCTGCGACACGGCCCAGTGCGGCGCCTGCACCATTCACATGGACGGCCGCGCCGTGAAGTCCTGCAATATGCTCGCGATGCAGGCTGAGGGCGCCGACATCGTCACCATCGAAGGCATCGCCAAGGCGGACGGCACGCTGCACCCGATGCAGGAGGCCTTCCGCCAGCACCACGGCCTGCAGTGCGGCTTCTGCACTCCGGGCATGGTCATGAGCGCGATCGATCTGGTGAAGAACTTTCCGAACCCGACCGAGGAGCAGATCCGCGAGCAGCTCGACGGGAATCTGTGCCGTTGCACCGGCTATCACAATATCGTCAAGGCCATCAAAGCCGCGTCACAGCAGGCTGCCTAGGAGACGCGCATGTATTCATTCAACTATCGAAAAGTCAAAACGGTCGCCGACGCAGCCAAGGTGCTCGCAAAAGACGGCGACGCCAAGCTGCTCGCCGGAGGCCAGAGCCTGATCGCGGCGATGAAGCTGCGCCTGGCGCATCCGTCGGAAGTCATCGACCTCGGCACGATCAAGGAGCTTTCCGGCATCAAAGCGGACGGCAAGGCGGTCGTCATCGGCGCGATGACCCGCCACGCCGAAGTCGCCGCTTCGGCGGCCGTGAAGAAGGCGATCCCTGCACTCGCCAGCCTCGCCGGAGTCATCGGCGACCGCATGGTGCGCAACATGGGCACGATCGGCGGCGCGCTCGCCAACAACGATCCTGCCGCCGACTATCCGGCGGCGGTGCTCGCCCTAGGCGCGACCGTCGTCACCAACACGCGCAAGATCGCGGCGGACGAATTCTTCAAGGGCATGTACGAGACCGCGCTCGGCCAGGGCGAGATCATCACCTCGGTGAGCTTCCCGGTGCCCAAGCGCGCCGCTTACATGAAGTTCAGGAACCCGGCCTCGCGCTACGCCATCGTCGGGGTGTTCGTCGCTGACTTCGGCTCGAGCGTGCGCGTCGCGGTGACGGGCGCGGCCGCGAGCGTATTCCGCGTGGCCTCGATGGAAAAGGCGCTCGCGGCGAAGTTCGCGCCCGAGTCGGTGGCGAACATCGCAATACCGGACAAAGGCCTCAACTCCGACCTGCACGCAAAAGCGGACTATCGCGCGCATCTGATTACCGTGATGGCCAAGCGCGCGGTGGAAACCGCCATGAAATAGAACATCCGGGAGTCCCCGGTTCCCGGGGCTCGCATGCCGCCCTCGCGGCGGCGTGAACGGTCGGGGATCAAATCTCCCGGACCCGATCTCGAGGGCAAATCGCCTCGAGGGGATCCCGACCGGCCCTCCCCCAACGCACTTGGCGATTACGCACTATTTGACACCAAACTGTGTCATAGTGCGAAACGACAGGCCGGTTTCATTAAGGTTTCGCCGGGGGCTCTTCTCGACGTTCTACGGAGAGCCTTTCGGTGCTTTTCAAAACGCGTAGCAACTCTGTTTGGAGTTCATAGTTCCTCAGCGCTTCATCGGTATGGGCTTGAGGTCCATAAAACCGATCAATGTCTATCTGCTGAAGAGATTTATAGCCGAGGGATTGCGCCATCTGAGAAAGTAATTCGGTACTCTTATAGTCAAACTGCCTTTGATCCATCGGCTTTATATGAACATAGTCGAATAGATCATGCCAGCATCGTAGAACTTTGGGATTATCTCCATAAACCACATCAATTAGGTTTAACGCCCGAGCCCAATCTAGCGATATCGGAACAGATTTTCTATGGGCCATTAAAGTGACGAATAGCCGTTCTTTTGCTGCTCGTTTTTCTTTTCTATCTTGGTGCCAGAGCGTTATGAGAACTGCGGCTAGTGGCCCTACCGCCGTAGCAATGACAATTGCGGTTCCCTCTGTCATGTTTGCCCCTCGTTTAGCAAGCCCTTATCGCCGTTCCGAAAATATCCGGGTTCGTGCGGTTGTTGTAGCGGAACTGGAATTCATTGACATAGAGCGGGAGATATTTGCGGCTCACCTTGTGGAACGTCCCCATGATTCCGCGCTTCACCAACGACCAGAAGCCTTCAATGGTGTTGGTGTGAATGTTCCCGTGAACGTACTCGCCGGAAGTGTGGCGCACCATGCCATGCGGGAAATCGCGGGAAAGATATTTGTAGCCGCCGTGTTCGTCGGTAGAAATCAGACTGACCTTGTGCGATACAACCTCTCGGACAAAAGCGTTAAGCGTCTTGGCATCGGTGCCGTCCATGACTCTTGCGACCACGTTGCCTTTGCGACTTATCGCGCCGACCACGGAAGTTTTGCCGTAGGTTCCTTGCCCGCTGGCTCCCGGAGGGCCACCGCGCTTGTCCTTGTGCTTGTTCTTGGCCTTCCCGCCTACGTAGGTTTCATCTACTTCGACGTAGCCGACCAGTTGCTTGAACTCGACGTTACCGAGCGCAACGCGAATCTTGCTGCACATCAGATGCGCGGTGTTGTAGGAACCGAAGCCCATGACGCGGTAGATTTGCAGGGCGCTGATACCCTTCTTGCTGGTGAGCATCATATGCATGACGCGGAACCAGTCGCGCAGCGGCTTGTTGGTGTTCTCGAAGATCGTGCCGACCAGCACAGAGAAACGATAGCCCTGCTCGGCGCACTGCTTGCACTGCCAGTGATGGGCGCGGGACGGAAGCTCCCACACCTTATCGTTACCGCAGCGCGGGCAGCGTATGACGCCATCCGGCCAGCGGTTGCGCGTCAGGTAGGCTTTGCAGTGATCTTCGTCCGGGAACAACTGCTCAAACTGAGCAATCGTCATCTGGTGGATTTGCAGGTGGTTTTTAGCGGCTTTTTGCATGGTGCCTCCGGTCGTCATGGGGAGATTAGACCATGCCAAAGGCTTGGTGTCAAGTCCTGCGTAATCGCCAACGCACTTGGGGGAGGGTTTTTTATATCTGTCACGGACACAGGCGCATCTCCTTCGAACCCCTGAATCAGCCCTTTTCTCCCGGGGAGGGTTTTTTGTCCGCCAGGCTGGCATAATCCGTGCGTGAGCACGTCGAACAGAACACAGAACCTGGCGAGGTCCAAGTTGTCCATCGAGTAGCAGCATGTACAAACCTTTCTTCCTGCAGCGCCTGCTCGGTTCCGCGCCACCCCGCCTGGGAATGCCGTCGCGCGCCGCCGTGCGCAGCGCCCGCCGCGTGGCGTCGATTTGCCACGCGCTCCTGTCCGAGCGCGGCGAGGTGTCGGGTGCATTCATCGCGCGCGAGGTTCTCACTGCATACCAGTCGCTGAGCGAGCCGGCGCTCGAAGTGTTTTTCACGTTCCTCGTCAAGGAGTTCTCCCTCGATCCGGAGGTAGTCGGCCGTGCCGCCGATGCCTACCGCAAGGAGCCGTCCCCCGGAAATCTCGTGCGCCTGCAGCGGGCGGTGGAATCGCCAAGCCAGGAACTCTTTCGACGCCTCAACATGGCGCCCGGCGGGGTCGGCGCGCTCTTGGAGATGCGGCGCCGGCTGCTGCGGGGCCTCAGCGAGCATCCGCATTGGACCGGCATCGAGACCGACCTCGCCCACTTGTTCCGTTCCTGGTTCAACCGGGGATTTCTGGTCCTGCAGCGCATCGACTGGCGCACTTCCGCCCTGGTGCTGGAGAAACTGATCCAGTACGAAGCCGTGCACGAGATTCAGGGCTGGCACGACCTGCGCCGCCGGCTTCAGGCCGACCGCCGCTGCTACGCGTTTTTCCACCCGACGCTGCCCGACGAGCCGGTGATCTTCATCGAGGTGGCGCTCGCCCGCGGCATGAGCGCCAAGGTGCAGCCGCTGCTCGCCCTCGACTCCCCGGTGGTCGACCCCGCTTCGGCCGACTGCGCGATCTTCTACTCGATCACGAATCCCCAGGAAGGGCTTCGCGGCATTTCTTTCGGCAATCTTCTCATCAAGCAGGTCGCCGAGGATCTCGGCCGCGAGTTTCCGCGCCTGAAGACCTTCGCCACGCTCTCGCCGATCCCGGGTTTCCGAAAATGGCTGGCCGGAGGAACGGGATTGCGGGAAGGCGATCCGCGGCATGCGGAGCTCGCCGTCCTGCTCGCCAAGCTCGACGTGCAGGACTGGTTCAAAGACAAGACGCGCGCCGCGGAGATCCTGAAACAGCTGAGCCGTCTTTGCGCCTACTACCTTCTCTACGCCAAGCAGGAGGACGAGCCGCTGGATCCGGTGGCGCGGTTTCACCTCGGCAACGGCGCGCGCCTGGAGCGCCTCAACTGGCTCGGCGACATCTCGGCCATGGGGATGCGCCGCTCGGGGGGACTCATGGTGAACTACGTTTACCGCCTCGACGACGTGGAACGCAACCACGAAGCCTACGCCAGGGAACATCGCATCATCGCCTCGCGCCGCTTCGCCGTGCTGGCGAAGGATTCGCTGCTCATGCGCGGCGGCGCGTCCAGGCGCACCGTCACCGCTTAATGCAAATGCACTCTCTGCCAAAATCGATCGATGACACCCTTGCCCTGCTCGCAGGCGCCGACTACGTCGCTGAGCGCAGCCTCGCAACGGCAGTATTCCTCTCTCTGAAGATGAACCGCCCGCTGTTTCTCGAAGGGGAAGCCGGGGTCGGCAAAACCGAGCTTGCCAAAGTCCTGGCCGGGAGCCTCGGCCGCCGGCTCGTACGCCTGCAGTGCTACGAGGGTCTGGACATTGCTTCTGCTGTATACGAATGGAACTACTCGCGTCAGATGATCGAGATACGTCTGGCCGAGACGGAGGGGGCGTCGCGCGACGCAGTCGCCAAGGACATCTTCTCCGAGCGCTTCCTCATCAAGCGTCCGCTGATGCAGGCGCTCGAAGGCGAGAAGGGCGCAGCACCGGTGCTTCTGATCGACGAACTGGATCGCACCGACGAGCCCTTCGAGGCCTATCTTCTCGAAGTGCTGTCGGACTTCCAGATCACTATCCCTGAGATCGGCACGATGAAAGCCAAGGAGCCGCCGATCGTCGTGCTCACGTCCAATCGCACGCGCGAAATCCACGACGCCATCAAGCGGCGCTGTTTCTACCACTGGGTGGACTACCCGGACGCCGTGCAGGAACTCGAAATCTTGAAGCGCAAGGCCCAGGAAGCCTCCGAAAAACTCTCGCGCGAAGTCGTGGCCTTCGTGCAGCGCCTGCGCAAAATGGACCTGTTCAAGCTGCCGGGCGTCGCCGAGACGATCGACTGGTCGAAAGCGCTGGTGGCACTGGACAAGATGGCGCTGGACCCCCAAACCGTCAACGACACCCTCGGCACGCTGCTCAAGTACCAGGACGACATCATCCGGGTGCGCGGCAGCGAGGCCGAGCGGCTGCTCGCGGAGGTCAGGGCGGAGCTCGCCGCCGCCTAGGTCGCTGCGGTGGAAAAAACCTCGGGAACCCCCTCGCTCGAGGCGGTCGATCTCCACTGCGCGCGCGGCGAGCGCAAGCTCTTCGGCGCGCTGAGCTTCGCCCTGCACGGCGGCGAGTTGCTCCGGATCGCGGGCGCCAACGGCTCAGGAAAAACGAGCCTACTGCGCATCTCATGTGGCCTGATCGAGCCGACCGAGGGATCGGTGCGCTGGTGCGGGGAGGACATCCGCAGGCTGCAGGAGGAATTCCGCCGCCAGCTCGTCTATATCGGGCACGCCGACGCGATCAAGGACGATCTGACTTCGGCGGAGAACCTGCAGGTCGCGTGCACGCTCGCCGGCGTGCACGCTCGCCCCGCGCAGGTCGGCGAGGCCTTGCGGCAACTCGGCCTCGCGGGTTGCGAGCATTTACCGGCGCGAGTGCTGTCGCGCGGACAGCGGCGGCGAGTCGCATTGACTCGCCTCGTGTTGAGCGAACACGTGCCGCTTTGGTTGCTGGACGAGCCGTTTACCGCACTGGATGCCGCAGCCACGGATTGCGTGCAAGGCCTGGTCGCCGCGCACGTTTCCCGGGGGGGAGCGGTGATGTATACCACCCATCACGAAGCTAAAATCGCCGCCGGGGTCGCGCGGCGCATCGATCTTGGTTCAGGGCCGGCGCCATGATCGCGGCGCTGCGCTGCGTGATTGTCCGCGACCTGCTGCTCGCCGTGCGGCGCAGCTCCGATGTTCTGACGGTGCTGCTCTTCTTCGTCATCGTGGTGAGCCTTTTCCCTCTCGGAATCGGACCGGACCCGGAGCTGCTGCGCACGATCGCGCCCGGGGTCATCTGGGTGGCGGCGCTGCTCGCCTCGATGCTGGCGCTGCAACGCATCTTCGCCTCCGATCACGCCGACGGGACGCTGGAGCAGATGCTGCTCGGCGCAAGCCCTCTGGGAATGACCGTAGCCGCCAAGGTGTTTGCGCACTGGCTGGTCTCCGGCCTGCCGCTCGTCCTGATTTCGCCCGTTTTGGCGCTACAATTCAATTTCCCTCAAGAGATGCTCGGAGTACTCACGCTGTCTTTGGCCTTGGGGACGCCGGTCCTGAGCCTGATCGGCGCGATCGGCGCGGCGCTCACGCTGGGCCTTCGAGGCGGGGGAGCGTTGCTTTCGCTGCTGGTGCTGCCCTTGTACGTTCCGGTCCTGATCATGGGAGCCGGTTCCGCAGAGGCAGCGGCCGCCGGCATCGGGGGGCAGGCGCAGCTCCTGCTGCTGGGCGCGCTCCTGGTGTTCGCCGGGGCTTTTGCGCCGTGGGCGGTAGCGGTGGCGCTGCGCATTTCGACGGAATAAACGGCCGGCAACCGTCATCTAACACGGGTGGGTGTTCACCTGAGGCAGGAGCGGCATTTGAATTGGTTCAAGTATTCTTCTCCACAGAGTTTCTTCCCGCTGGCGGGAAGGATCGCATTGGGGTTCGGCGCGCTGGCGCTCCTCACGTGCGTCGCCGGCCTGTACATCGGGTTTTTCCGCGCGCCGACCGACGCACAGCAGGGCGAAGCCTATCGCATCATTTTCATCCACGTACCGGCGGCCTGGATGTCGATGTTCCTGTATCTCGTCATGGCGTTCTGGGCCGGATGGGGGCTCGCTTTCAACACGCGGCTATCGAGCATGATGGCGAGCGCAATCGCGCCTACGGGCGCCATGTTCACCTTCGTGGCGCTCTGGACCGGCTCTCTCTGGGGAAAGCCCACATGGGGAACATGGTGGGTCTGGGATGCGCGGCTGACTTCGGAGCTGATCCTGCTGTTCCTCTACTTCGGCTTCATGGCGCTGCAAGCGGCGATCGACGACGCGCGCCGGGCCGACAAGGCGGGGGCGGTGCTCGCGCTGGTGGGCGTAGTCAACGTTCCGATCATCTATTTTTCGGTCAAATGGTGGAACACCCTGCACCAGGGAGCGTCTATCAGCTTGACCAAGTCGCCGACCATGGCGGCAACCATGTTGACCGGGATGGCCGTCATGGCCTTCGGGTTCTGGTTCTACAGCATCGCCGCGGTGCTGATGCGCGCGCGCTGCATCATGCTCGAGCGCGAACGCGCGAGCGACTGGGCGACCCGATACGCGAGAGGATCGACATGAACTGGGGGAACTGGAACGAGTTTTTCGCAATGGGCGGCTATGCGTTCTTCGTGTGGGGTTCCTACCTCGTGACGCTAGTCCTCATGACCGCGGAAATTGCGCTGCTCGCGCTTCGCAAGCGCGGCGCCCTGGAGCGCCTTCGCGCCCACGGCGCGCGAGCGCCAGGCCCCCGATGAAACCCAGGCACAAGCGGCTGGCGATGATCGCGGGCGGCCTCGCCGCGCTCGGCGTAGCGGCGGCCTTCGTGCTCGCCGCCTTCCAGGAGAATCTCGTCTTCTTCTTCACGCCCAGCCAGGTGGCCGCTAACGAAGTGCCGCAGGGGCGCACTTTCCGCATCGGCGGGATGGTCACGCGGGGAAGCGTGAAGCGCCAGGCCGACGACGTCAGCGTTCAGTTCGTCGTCACCGATACGGCAAAGGACGTGCGCGTGGTCTATCGCGGCATGCTGCCGGACCTGTTTCGCGAGGGCAAGGGCGTGGTGACACAGGGCAAGCTCGGCCCGGACGGCGTCTTCTACGCGAGCGAGGTGCTCGCCAAGCATGACGAGAACTATATGCCCCCGGCGGCGGCCGACGCGATCAAGCAGGCCCAATCCATCAACGCGCAGTCCATCAATGCGAAGGCGGCGCATACCCTCGTGCAGGGCGGCGCCGGACGCAAATGATCCCTGAAATCGGCCAGCTCGCTCTCGCCCTCGCCTTGTGCCTCGCCCTTTGCCAGGCCATGCTGGGGCTCGTCGGCGCGGCACGCGGCAACAGCGCGTGGATGGGGGCGGTGCGATCCGCCGCGCGCGGGCAGTTCGCGTTCGTCGCCATCGCCTTCGGCTGTCTCACCTACGCCTTCGTCGCCAACGACTTCACCGTGGCCTACGTCGCTTCCAATTCCAACTCGGCGTTGCCGCTCGCGTATCGAGTCTCCGCCGTGTGGGGCGGGCACGAGGGATCGATGCTGCTGTGGATGCTGATGCTGGGCGTCTGGACGTCGGGGGTCACGCTGTTCAGCCGCCAGCTCCCCGACGACATGGTCGCGCGAGTGTTGGGCGTGATGGGCCTGGTCAGCATCGGGTTTCTCCTGTTCGTTCTGTTTACATCGAATCCTTTCCTGCGAGTCTTTCCGGCGCCGGCAGACGGGCGCGACCTGAATCCGCTGCTGCAGGACCCCGGCATGGTGCTGCATCCCCCCATGCTCTACATGGGCTACGTCGGCTTTTCGATCGCGTTCGCGTTCGCCGTCGCGGCGCTCCTCTCCGGGCGGCTCGACGCGGCGTGGGCGCGCTGGTCGCGCCCGTGGACCACGGCGGCGTGGTCCTTTCTCACCGTGGGCATCGCACTGGGCAGCGGCTGGGCCTACTACGAGCTCGGCTGGGGCGGATGGTGGTTCTGGGATCCGGTGGAGAATGCCTCCTTCATGCCGTGGCTCGTCGGTACGGCGCTGATCCATTCGCTGGCGGTCACGGAAAAACGCGGAGCTTTCCGCAGCTGGACCGTGCTGCTCGCGATCCTCGCCTTTTCCCTCTCCCTGCTCGGGACGTTCCTGGTGCGCTCCGGAGTCCTCACTTCGGTCCACGCCTTCGCGACCGATCCCACCCGCGGCATCTTCATACTCGTGCTGCTGGTCGTGGTGATCGGCGGCTCGCTCCTGCTGTACGTCTGGCGCGCGCCCCGCATCGGCCTGGGCGGCGGCTTCGAGCCGGTGTCGCGCGAATCGATGCTGCTCGCGAACAACGTGATGTTCGCCGCGGCGGCCGGCTCGGTGCTGCTCGGAACCCTGTATCCGCTTGCGCTCGACGCGTCGGGCCTGGGCAAGATTTCGGTCGGACCGCCGTACTTCGAGACGGTGTTCGTGCCGCTGATGGCGCCGGCGCTGTTTCTCATGGGAATCGGACCGCTGGCGCGCTGGAAAAAGGCGAATCTTCCCGATATCGCCGCGCGCCTGCGCTGGGCCTTTGCAGCGAGCCTTCTCGCGGCGCTCGCGATTCCGTTTGCAATGGGGCACTGGAGCCCGCTGGTCGCCCTCGGAATCCTGCTTGCGACATGGGTCGCCGCGAGCGGCGTCGTTCAGTTGTACGAAAAGATCAGGAATGCGGCGAATGGAACGAGCGCCTGGACGCGGCTGCGCAGCACGCCTCGCGCGACCTACGGCATGCTGCTCGCGCATTTTGGCGTGGCCGTGTTCGTCACCGGGGTGACGCTGGTCAAGGGCTACGACAGCGAGCGCGACGTGCGCATGGAGCCGGGCGACACCACAGAACTGGGCGGCTACACGTTCCGCCTGGACGGGGTGAAGGAGGTGCAGGGGCCGAACTACGTTGCGGCACGCGCCCAGATTCAAGTCACGAGCAAGGGCCGCGCCGTCACGACGCTCTATCCCGAGAAACGCATCTACACGGTGCAGAACATGCCGATGACGGAAGCCGCGATCGATCCCGGCTTCACGCGCGACCTGTACGTGTCGCTCGGCGACGCGGTGAGCGCGACGGCCTGGACCGTTCGGGTGCAGCACAAGCCCTTCGTCGACTGGATCTGGAGCGGATGCCTTCTCATGGCGCTCGGCGGCGCGCTCGCCGCGAGTGACCGGCGCTACCGCCTGGCGAAACGGCAGCAGGAAAAGTACGCGGCAGCGCCGGCTGCGTAGCCGCATCGCCGGGATTCGAAAGACAAACATGAATCGTTTCATTCTGCCTCTCGCCGTCTTCGCGGCGCTGGTCG
This sequence comes from Burkholderiales bacterium, assembly GCA_035317085.1. Taxonomy (GTDB): domain Bacteria; phylum Pseudomonadota; class Gammaproteobacteria; order Burkholderiales; family SG8-39; genus VBDM01. Next base: position 1,586 of record DATHHS010000065.1, on the reverse strand, counting down.
CCCTGCTCTGGGTCGGGCTCAGCCTCAATCCGCGCGAAGTACCCTCGCCTCTCATCGGCAAGCCCGCGCCGCATTTCGAATTGCCCCAGCTGCGCGAAGAGACGAAGACTTTCACCGAAAAAGACATGCTCGGGAAGGTCTGGGTCCTGAACGTCTGGGCGTCCTGGTGCGTCAGTTGCCGCGAGGAGCACCCGGTGCTGCTCGACCTCGCTGCGAGCAACGCCGTGCCGGTCTACGGGCTCAACTACAAGGACAAGCGCGAAGACGGCCTGGCTTGGCTCAAAGGCATGGGCGATCCGTACAAGCTTTCGATCTACGACGCCGACGGCACGGTCGGCATCGACTACGGCGTCTACGGCGTGCCAGAAACTTACGTGATCGACAAGCTGGGCGTCATCCGCTACAAATGCATCGGCCCGCTCACGCGCGAGATCGTCAAGGACAAGCTGTTGCCCCTGGTGCAAGAGCTGAGCCGTGTTTAGGCTTCTCGCGTTCTTCCTGTTCGTCGCGACCGCTCCGTGGGCAGCTGCAAAGGAAGCGGCCCCGGCGGCAGCGGACCCGGCGCTCGAGCAGAGAGTCATGGCGCTTTCCTCGGAGTTGCGTTGCCTCGTCTGCCAGAACCAGACACTCGCCGACTCGAACGCCGACCTCGCCACGGACTTGAGAAAACAGATCCGCGAGAAGATGAGACAAGGGGCGAGCGACGCCGACGTCGTCGACTTTCTGGTCGCGCGATACGGCGATTTCGTGCTCTACCGTCCGCCGTTCAAGGCGACGACCTTCCTGCTCTGGCTCGGACCGCTGCTGCTCCTCGCAGCCGGATTCGCCGTACTGATCCTTCGCGTCCTTCGCCGCCGAAAGACGCAAGAGGTCGAAATGACCGCCGAGGAGCGCACCCGCGCGGCGGGGCTCCTTGCCGGAAACGGGACGGAGCGCCGATGACCGCCTTCCTCGTCCTGGCCGCCGTGCTCGTCGCCGGCGCGCTGCTGTTCGTCGTGCCGCCGCTGCTGCGCCGCGTCGCGCGTACGGGCGCGACGCGCGACGCCGTCAACGCCGCGGTATACCGCGACCAGCTGCGCGAGCTTGATGTCGACCTGCGCGCCGGGACGCTCGCCGCGGACCAGCATGAAAAAGCGCACCGCGAGATCGAGGCGCGGCTTCTGGCTGACGTAGGAAAGGGGGACGCCCCGGCGCAATCTTCGTACCGCACCCGCGCCGCCGCGATCGCGCTGGGCCTGGCCGTGCCGATTTGCGCCTTGTCAATTTATCTGGCGGTGGGCAATCCACGCGCGATCGTGCCGCAGGCCGCCGATGGAGGCTCGCACGATTTGACCGCACAGCAATTCGAAGCGTTGGTCTCGCGGCTGGCGGTGCGCCTGAAGGACAACCCCGAGGACGCCGAGGGCTGGATGATGCTGGGTCGCTCCTACGCAGTGCTCGGACGCTTCGGCGAGGCCAGCGAAGCCTACGCCAAGGCAGCTGCACGGATGCCGCGCGATGCCCAGCTGCTCGCGGATTACGCGGACGCCCTCGCGATGGCGCAAGGAAGGACGCTCAGGGGGGAACCGGAGAAAATCCTGCGGCGT
>DATHHS010000064.1:0-2106 GCA_035317085.1 Burkholderiales bacterium | reverse complement strand
CGACGACGATGCCGTCGTCGGGCACGTGCCGGGTGAATTCGGCGCACATGCGCTCGGGCCGGATCGGAACGGCATCCGACGCAAGCATCGGTTCGTATTTCACATACCACTCCTTGCAGATCGAACGTGCCTGCTCGACCCAGGGCTTTCTTTTCGCCGCGGTCTTCGCATCGGCGTGCTCAAGCATGCGCCCGAGCACGATCTTCGCATCCCCCAGCACCGAGGCCCTGAGCGGATAGTTGCGTCCCAGTGCTTCCGGGTCGATATCGATCTGGATGGTGGGGACGCCGATCTTCGGGACGGCCCAGAAATGCGTCGTCATGCCACCGGTCTCGCTGCCGATGAAGCACACGAGATCCGCCTGCCCTACGACCCGATTGGCGCTTTCTCTGGAATAGGTACCGACCACCCCGACCGACAGCGGATGCGTGCCGGGAATGGAGTCCTTGCCATTCAATGACGTCGCCACCGGAATCGAAAGTTTTTCGGCGAGCAGGACGAGCTCTCTGCCCGCTCCGGACGCGCGCACCCCGCCGCCTGCTACGATCACCGGGCGCTCCGCCTGCTGCAGTATCTTCAGCGCCGCAAGGACGCTGTTCAGCTCCGGCTCGGGCCGAAACGGCGGCACGCGGGCGAATTGCTCCTCGACGAGTGGCTCCATCTCGGCTTCCTCGGCATCCACCTGCCCTTCGTTGCCGCGAAACTGCAAGTGCACGGGCCCTGGCGTGCCGGACACGGCGACGCGAAAAGCCTGGCGCACCATGTCGGGAAAACGCGAGACGTCGTCCACGGTGGCGTTGAATTTCGTCACAGGTTCGAAGGCCGGCACATCGTCCACTTCCTGGTACACCTTGCGGAATTTCGTTTTTGCATCGCGCCCGCCGGTGAATGCGATCACCGGCGAATGCGCCAGATGCGCGTCGCGCAGGCCTGCCGCGAGATTGAGCGCGCCGATCACCTGCGCCATGCAGACGCCAGGACGGCCCGAGGCACGCGCGTAGCCGTCGGCCATATAGGCGGCGGATTTTTCACCATGGGTGTGGATGCGCTTGATCTTCGTCCGGTGCTCCATCTCGGCGAAGGTCCTGCGCAGCACGGCGGGAACCATGAAGACGTGCGTGACGCCGTAGCCTTGCAACATGTCGGCGAGGCATTGCGCCCCGGTTATTTTCGCCATGGCTATTTGATGGCCAGAGGGTTGGTCGGAGAGCCCACCGCGCCGGTGATCGGAATTGCCGGCGCGACGAACAGGAACTCGTACACTTTGTCGGCCGCGCAATCCTCGGCGAGTTCCTTCACGTAGAAGATCTCGCCCATGGTCATGCCCATGATCGGAATCGTGATCCAGTGCCAGGGCTGGTTGATGCCCGCCTCGGTCTCGTTCGGCCGCACTTCGCAACCCCAGGTGTCGGAAGCGAGCGCCGCAAGCTCGGTGCGCTTGATCCACTCGAGTGTCTCGAACGCGAATCCCGGCGCGTCTCCGCCCGGATAGCCGTCCCAGCTGCCCGCCTTGAGCTTCGCTTCCATCTGTCCGGTGCGCACCACGACGAAGTCGCCGCGCTTCATCTTCACGCCCTGGGCCTCGGCGGTGCGGTCCAGATCCGCGCAGGTAATGGCGTAGCCGTCATCGAGAATCTCCCTTCCGAGCGCGCGCGGCACATCCAGAAAGACCCCGCGGCCGACCATCCGGTTCTTGGTTTTTTCGATGCCGCATTTCTGCGCGCCGGCGGAGGTGACCTCGCGGCAGTCGTAGCCATTCCACATGGAGTTCTCGTAGAACACGTGGCCCAGCCCGTCCCACTGCGTGCCGCATTGCAGGGGCATCACCACCATATCGTCGGCGGCGCGAATGCCGCGGTGATCGAGCACGCCCGAGTAGGCGTCAGTGCCGGTGCGCAGCATGGTATGCACGGGATTGATGCGGCCCATCGACGGATATTTGCTCTTGGCGCCCTGTGGGCCGCTGTTGTCGAAATTCAGGGCGAGCGAGATGACTTTGCCTTTTTTGACGAGCTGCGCCGCGGCGACGATGTCCTCGGGCTGCGTGTGGTTCAGCGTGCCGATTTCGTCCTTGGGACCCCACTTCCCCCAGTTTTTGTATTTCTC
>DATHHS010000063.1:0-2819 GCA_035317085.1 Burkholderiales bacterium | reverse complement strand
GGAAAACCCAGGGGCAGGCGCTCGCGCACGTGTCGGCGGTGATTCCGGAGCGCGTGAGCGAATACCTGCGCATGGACGCGGCGACGCGGCGCAATCTGGAGCTGACCGAGACCCTGCGCGGCGAGCCCGCGCCCACGCTTTTCTCGCTGCTCGACGAATGCGCGACCGGCATGGGCAGCCGGCTGCTGCGCCACTGGCTGCATCATCCCTTGCGCGACCGGGCGGCGGTCGGTGCGCGCCACGAAGCCGTCGCCGCGCTCATCGACGCTCACGCGGGCATTCAAAAGCTGCTGCGGCGCTTCGCCGACGTCGAGCGCATCGCCGGGCGCGTCGCGCTCAAGAACGCGCGTCCGCGCGATCTCTCGTCGCTGCGCGACAGCCTCGCGCTCCTGCCCGAGCTCGTCCCTGCCGTCCCGAAGAACGCCGCACTGCTCGCCGCATTGCTCGGCGATCTGCAAACCCCGGAGGACTGCCTCGCGCTGCTGCGCCGCGGGGTACAGGAGGAACCGGCGTCCATGGTGCGCGACGGCGGGGTGATCGCGGACGGCTACAGCAAGGAGCTCGACGAACTGCGCGCCCTGCAGACCCACTCGGGCGATTTCCTTTCGCAGCTCGAAGCGCGCGAGCGCGCCCGCACCAACATTCCCAGCCTGCGCGTCGCCTACAACAGCGTGCACGGCTTCTACATCGAAATCACCAACGCGCATGCCGAAAAAGTCCCGGCCGACTACCGCCGCCGGCAGACGCTGAAGAACGCCGAGCGCTACATCACGCCTGAATTGAAGGAATTCGAAGACAAGGCGCTCTCGGCGCGTGACCGCGCCCTGGCGCTGGAGAAATCTCTCTACGAAGCCCTGCTCGCCCTGCTCGCCGGGCACGTACCGGCCCTGCAGCGCATCGCGCGCGCGCTCGCGCAACTGGACGTGCTCGCCGATTTCGCCGCGGTGGCGGCCAGGCGCAACTACTGCCGGCCGGAATTCGGGGACGACATCCTGCTCGAAATCGACGCCGGCCGCCATCCCGTCGTGGAAGAGCAGATCCAGCAATTCATCGCGAACGGCGTGTGGCTCACCCCCGCGCGGCGGCTGCTCCTCATCACCGGGCCCAACATGGGCGGCAAGTCCACCTACATGCGCCAGGTGGCGCTTATCGTGCTGATGGCGCACGTCGGATCGTTCGTGCCGGCAAAATCCGCGCGCATCGGCCCGATCGACCAGATCTTCACGCGCGTGGGCGCCGCCGACGACCTCGCGGGCGGGCGCTCGACCTTCATGGTGGAAATGACCGAGTCGGCCAACATCCTGCACAACGCCACCGAAAAGAGCCTCGTGCTCATGGACGAAGTCGGGCGCGGCACCTCCACCTTCGACGGCCTCGCTCTCGCCTGGGCGATCGCGCGGCAACTCCTCGAGCGCAACCAGTCGCTCACGCTCTTCGCCACGCACTACTTCGAGATGACGCGCCTCGCGCTCGACTACAAGGAAGCCGCCAACATCCACCTCGACGCGGTCGAGCACAAGGACACGATCGTGTTCCTGCACGCGGTCGAGGAAGGCCCGGCCTCGCAGAGCTACGGCCTGCAGGTGGCGCAGCTCGCAGGCGTCCCGAAGAACGTCATCCGCAACGCGCGCCGCTATTTGCAGATGCTCGAGGATTCGAGCCTCATGCAGGGCGGGCAATCGGATCTCTTTGCCGCGGGCAAGAATGCAACCGAACCCGCGCCCGGACCCGACGCGCTGCGCGAGGCGCTCGATGCGGTCACACCGGACGAGCTCTCGCCCCGCGAGGCGCTCGAGCTACTGTATCGTTTGAAACGGCTTTAACGTCCTGGATTCCCGCCTGCGCGGGAATGACGGCAAACGTGGGCCGTCATTCCGGGGGCGCGAAGCGCAACCCGGAATCCAGCGCCTTAGTGGATATATCGATGAAGACCGTCTTTTCTACGCTGTTCATCACCCTGCTCGCCGGCTGCACGGCGCATATTCCTCCGCCCCTGCCCTCGGCCTTCAATCCGCCGATCGGCTTCGCGCTGATCGGCGACACGCCCTACAGCGAGCTCGAAGCGTCCGTGCTCGACGCGATGATCGAGCAGATGAACCGCGAGGAACTCGCCTTCGTGATCCACGTCGGCGACATCACCGGCGGCCTGGGGCCGTGCACCGACCAGTGGTTCGAGGCGAGGAAGCGCCAGTTCGATAAATTCAGGGCTCCCTTCGTGATCGTGCCCGGCGACAACGAATGGGTGGATTGCCACCGGACCGGCTTCGATCCCATGGAGCGCTTGAAAAAGTTCCGCGAAATATTCGAGGCCGGAGATACGAGCCTCGGCGGGCGCACCCTCAAACTCGAACGGCAGTCGGAGCGCGACGCCGCTCATTTTCCCGAATACCGCGAGCACATGCGCTGGACCACCGGCAACGTGCTTTTCGTCGGCGTCAATGTACAGGGCAGCAACAACAATTTCGGCAGGACGCCGGCCATGGACGCCGAGGTCCGGGCGCGCATGGCGGCGGTGTACGCCTGGCTGGATGACAGCGAGCGCCTCGCGGTGGAGCGCAAGCTCTCGGGAATGCTGATCTTCGCGCAGGCCGACCCGGACTTCGAGGGCAGGATGCACCGCAAAGGAGGCGACGGATTCGCCGGGTTCCGCGATGCGCTGCGCGATCTGGCGCTGCGGTTCGGAAAACCGGTGCTGTTCGTGAACGGCGACACGCACCTGTACAAGTTCGACAAGCCGCTCGCCGACCCGGCGACGGGTCGGCCGATCCGGAATTTCACGCGGGTGATCGTGTTCGGCTCGCCGCAGACGAGATGGATCC
>DATHHS010000062.1:0-3161 GCA_035317085.1 Burkholderiales bacterium | reverse complement strand
GATCGAGAAGCCCTTTGCCTGCCGGCCTCCGATCCATTCCCGCATCTGCGGCGTCATGCCCAGCCAGCGATAGGTCTCCGATTCCTGGTTCGAATCGAAAGAACTGGTCACTTTCGGTAACCAGCCATTGCCCAGGTCTTGCTCGAGCCTGGCGTAGAACTCGCCGATGATTCCTCGGCTTCCTAGATCTGAAATTGTTGGTGGCACTGTGATCACCTCTCTCGAAAGATTTTGTGGAACCTAAAACCGGTAGAACTGCGCGGCCCCGGTTTTCGAGGGGCCGCGTTCTGAAAAAGCGACTAGGTGAGGAGCGCTCCGAATGCGTCGTACTTCACCACCACGCGCGTGAGCGAGTTGGTCACCGGGTCTTGGGTGAACTCGGCGATGCGTCCGATTGGGTACTTCGAACCGCTGCCGGGAGCCGTGACCGTAAACGTGTCGCTGGTCACGCAATAGACGGTCGCGCCCACGTGGGTGGGTGCGCCCGCAACCCAGAGCACGACCTCGCCCCGAGTATTCGCCCTGATGCGGCGAGCACCTGCGGCGCCCGAGCCAGGAGCGTCTCCCACAAAACTGATTGCTCCCACGCGGTTGTCGCTGCGCTTGATGGCGAAGCCCGCGAACACGCCAGCACCCACGGCGATTTCTGGATTGTTGGCGAAGCCCACGTTAACGCCGTCCACGATGACAGGAGCGCCCTGGTAGATCACGACGTTCGCATCGATGGGATACTCAACTACATTTCCGAGCTCATAGTTCCTGACGCAATCGGCGGTCAGCGCGCCTTGTACCGGTGTGTCTTGCGGCATTGCTTTTTCCTCCGTTTCCAAATTTGTGAATCGTGAAGTTCAGAAGCCCCCCGCGAGGGGGGCCTCAACGCAAGCGCCCCCGGAACTAGGCCGGCTTCTTGTCGAGAATTCTCACGCGGCCCGCCGCCACCGCCTTGCTGTAGGCGATGAACGCTGCCTCGCCGCTGTACTGGCTCTTGAGCTTCGGGTCGGCCTTCCACTGCTCCTTGGCGATGACCTCGACGTCTTCCGCGGCCATGCCCACGGTGACTTTCTGAGTGACCGGGCTGGTGCCTTCAGCCGGCGCGTTGGGAGCGGCTTTCGGCGCGTCGGTTCTCAGGTCGATGGCCTTGCCGGCGAGCAGTTTCTTCTCTGCTGCCAGAATCTGAACTGCGGCCTCGGGACCGGTGGTCTTGCCGTCGAATTTCAGCTTGGCAATGAGATCCTCATGGCCAACCATCGACTGCGCTTCAACGGCCTGGATGCGTGCGCGCTCGGCTGTCGCGCCTTCTTCAAAACTGAGCTTGCGCATCGCCTCGACATCGGCTGGAGTCAGCGCTGCGTTTTCCTTTACGGTTTCCATCTTCGTGCCTCCTGGAGTCAGCGCTGCGGCGCTGCGATTTGGATACAGCAATTGCTGCCGGTTGGCTTTCAGTTGCTGCAGGGCCTGCGCGGTCGTTCGTCTTCCATCCACCAGCCCCGCATCGATGGCTTGCTTGCCGATGAACACGCGTCCATCCGCCATCTCCGACAAAACTTTTTCAGAACTCACGCCGCGGTTGCGCGCGACGTCGTCGACGAACACCGTGTAGATCTGGTCGACCTTGTCCTGCAGGTCGGCGCGGCCTTCCGTCGTGAGCGGAGCGTGCTCGCTCGCCACGCGTTTGTACTTGCCGGCCGAAACTTCTGTGACCTTAATGCCGCGCTTTTCCTCGGCCTGCGAACTGTCCATGTGCGTCGCCACCACGCCGATGGAGCCCACCTGCGCGGTGAGACTCGAGATGTAGGTCTCGTCGGCGGCGGAGCCCAGCCAGTAAGCCGCGCTCGCCATCACGCCATCGCAGACCGCGACGATGGGCTTCTGCCCGCGCGCGGCGAAAATCTGATCGCAGAATTCCTGCGTGCCGGTGACCTCGCCACCAGGCGAATCGACCTGCAGCAGAATGGAATGGACGTTCGGGTCTTGCAGGGCGAGCGCGAAGTCGCGTTGCAGGAGCTGCGTCGAGGTTCCGCCGCTGATGGCGGAGAACAGGTTCATCTTCTTGGCGAGCACACCCTCGATAGAGAGAATGGCCACGCCGTCTTCGACCACCACAGAGCGGTACTTATTCTCAAACGACTTGCCCAGGCGCTCCTCGGCGGCCACGATGTCGAGATTTTCCCCGTGCGCCCAGCGGTCGTAGATCGAACGAATCTCCGCGTACTTGTCCGGCGAGATGGCCCACGGCGCATTTAGAACATCGAGCACGTTCATTCGTCGTCCTCCTCGTCGTCCTCGTCCTCTTTGTCGCCTACTTCCTCTGGGTCGTTCGGATCGGGCTCCGCTTCACCGGGTGCACCTTTGCGGGGTTTGGCCTTAGCATCTGGGGCCGGCTCTGCCGTGCGGGTTTCGACACCGTGAGTGATTGCGCCATCGGTCGCCTCCGTAGCGAGTGCTGCATTCTTTGCCGAGGCAGGGGCCGGTGCGCCTGGCTTCGCAGGCGGAGCAGCCCCCTGGCCCGGTGACTGCGGGGCGTCTTTCGCTGGCGCAGGCGAAGCACCGCCGCCGCCTGGTTGCCCGGCAGGAACTGGTTTCTGTCCTGGTTCCCCGGTCGAGTCGGGGATCGTCTCTTCCGCGGTGGTGATGGTTTCGCGCTGCGCCGGCCCACCGGTTTGCGTGGTGCTCGTGATGAGCCCAGCCGCGACGCGCGCCTCACGCTCTTTTTTGATCTGGAGCAGGTTGTCAGACCAACTGCCGCCGTTGAGCGCCATCGTTTCCTGCGCGAGCGTCGAGAGATTGAGGTCTAGGCGCTTGCCGGCTGCGTCCGCTTCCTTCACCGGGTCGATCTGCATGGGCTGCTCTCCAACCCAGATCGCCTGCAGGAAAGCCATGCGTCGCATTGGGTCGGTGAAATAGCCGGGCGCGGAGATCCGCCCGATAGAGACCGCGTCGTCCATCCAGGCCTCGTACACCGGCTGGCAGAACGAATCGGCAACCCAGGCGCGCCGGTTCCTGAAAAAGCGCCACGCATCGAGTAGAGCCGCGCGGCTTGCCGAGTAGCTGGCGGTGAAGTGCTTGATCAGAACTTCAAAGGGCAGCCCGAGCGCCATGCCGATCTGGCGGAGCAGGGACTGCACGAACATGTCGTAGCCGGCGTTGGGGCGGTTCGGAAG
>DATHHS010000061.1:0-5804 GCA_035317085.1 Burkholderiales bacterium | reverse complement strand
TCGAGGAAATAAAGGTACTAGTTCGGGACATGCCGGATCGCGTTGCCAGCGAGCTTGGCAACGACTCCCGCATGCGACGGATGCGAAAGGGTCGCCGGTTTCATCCAATGATGTTCGAGGAAATGTTTCATCACCCGATGTTCAGAGAGTCGCCGGACCATGCTGGTCTGCCGGTCCTTATGATGTTCAGCATGCTCAGAGACGACTATCCGTGGCTGTACGAACTCGGCCTCCATCTTTATCGCGCAATCGAAAGCGAAAATCCAAAGGCGATTGAGCGTGCGCGCAGGACCATTGAGAACACCATCAAGATTACCCTTCACGGTCCCATGGGCGAGATGATGGGCGGGCCAGGGGATGACGAATCGATGATGATGCTTCACCACCTCGTTCGCAGCATGGACCGGTACATTCGGATACCGAAGAGGGCGGGCAAGGGCGAAGCGAAGTCGCCGGAGAAAAGTGAATGATGCGGGCTAACAACGGCGTGCAAGCGACGCCCGCAAGCGGGGCGCGCCGGACGTGGGCGTCAGAATCCGACCGGTAGGCGTGGCTTAACAATATTTAGACTGGACTAACCGATGAACGAACCGCTGCAAGCCGGAACGAGCGCCCGAAAAATCGGTGTCATCGGTTGGGGGCTTATAGGGCTTGCTTTCGTCGTGCCGTTTGCTTCCGGAGCACTCGGATACAACAACGCAGCGCAGACTGGCTACCAGGTAGGACAAATGGCAATTGCACTCGGCGTTCTCGTGCTCGTGACCTCTCTTGCTTTGAAGCGCCGAAGTACCCTCGTACAGTCGTATGGCCGTGTCGTCGTTGGTATCGTTTTGACGTTGTGGGCGCTCGGGTCAGCCGCTCAGCAGATTGGGCAAGAGAATGCCCAGAAGGCGTTTCTCATCGAGTCGCAGCAAATGCAAGCCCGGCAAGCTGCCCGATTCGTCGAACTGGGCAAACGCTTTGATGCCATTGCCTTGAACGCCGTGCTCACCCCAGCGTCCATCACCTCCCCTGCAGGAATTTCCACTGGCCGTGACACTATTGCGCAGTACCGCGCTCTTCTTGCAGAGCGCAAGGCCCTGCTGACTAGCACATTCGCAGAGTCCGAGCAGTTCTTCAACACGCGCAGTCCCACCGAAGCTGATAAGCGCGAAGCGTTGGCCTCAATGGAGCGGGGCAAGGGGGCGACAATCAGTCTGTATGGCGACCTTGACGCAGTTCAAAGCGCAGTTGTGCAAGCGATATCGGACATACTCGACTGGGCAGCATCTCTGAGAGGCAAGCTGACCGCCAAGGATGGTCAGTTGGTGTACGCCAACGCTCAGCAGCAAACTGAGCTTCAGGTGCTGCTCGCAAAGCTTGAAGCAACTGAGGTTAAGCAGCAGGAAGTTCTCAAACGCGCGGCTGTGTCGCAGCAGAAGGCTCAGGAAACCATTCGCGAGGGCAATACGAAGCTGCAGCAAATACTCAAGTGATGTACGCACTGACGCCCAACCCCTTGTCGCTGCGGACGGGCCGCCAGCATCGTGCTAGTGCTGGCGTCATCTTGGCTCGCCGCAGAACAAAACGTTAGAACGCATGGGTTTCATAGTGCTTTTCGTTATCGCAGCGCTTGTGGCTGTTGGTCTCGACTATTGGACAAGCTATTGGTTTGTCTCCGTGCCCGTTCCGCCTATACTTTTCGTCGCCCTTGTGTTGTTGGATGTGTACGTCGTACCTCATCCAGACATGCACGGCCACGGGAACGCGCTATGGCCCATCGCGGTTATATTTGGCTCACCCGTCGCGCTGCTAGGTGCAGTTTGCGGCGTGGTCGGCTTTCGGTGGTACAGAAGGCGTGCCTAAGCCAATGACGATGCGCTCAAACAGCACGCCCCACCGCGGCGGGCGAGAAGCATCGCACTTCGGTCATTCATCTCGCGCGCCCGCGCGTAGACGCTAGACCACGGGTTTATGCCGCGGATCGTTGAAACCTTTCAAGATCACGTCGGCTCGGTGCGGAAGCTAATGGGCTTCGACCGCGAGGTCTTGGGTATCGCAATTGCGAACGTAAGAGACCTGCGGGACAAGCTGGTGCGCCACCACACGCTCGATAATCCCCAATTGACTGCCGAGCGTACATTAGAGATCTTGGAGGGCATCCGAGAACACGACTCACTGAGACCGCGCTACCAGACCATATTCAACCAAGCACTGGTCCTCGTAGTCTCCTATTTCGCATCCTCCGTGCACGACTTACTCCGTCGAGGAATTCATCATGCCCTCGAGGCAACTCCAGAGTCACCAGTCCTCCGTGAAGAATTCCGGCTTACATTGCGTGATTTGAAGGACGTGGATTTTGCTGTACGCGAAGTGGCTCCGGACTTTCTGATTGAGTCGAAGGACATTAGTTTTCAGGATATGCAGAGTATCGCCCGGGCTTTTGGGAGTTATTTTGAGATCGAAATAGAAAGAAGCGAATCGGTGAACGATATCATCCTTGGACAGGCGTGCCGCCACGTCATCGTTCATGCCGGAGGAGTCGTGAATGACCAAACAATTCGACAAGTATCGAGTGCCACGCCGCGCCGTGTTAAGTCAAAGCTGGTGTCGGGAACAATTGTGCAATTTGTGCCAGATGAGGTAGAGCTGATCGCAGAGAGCATGACGACCTATCTCGAGTCAGTATCCAGATCGGTCGGCGCTAAGTTCGGCGTCGAGGTCTAACTCATATAAATTGCAGGTCGATACCGCGACGCCGAAACAATGTCCAAACCGGACGACTACGAAGTCTACGCGATCAAGTACGCCACGCTCGCACGCAAGGCGAGCGAGAACTTCATCGGCGGCGACCCTCACGAAACGGCGAGCAATCTGGATTATTTCATCTGGCTGGCGCGCTCGAAGACCCGCACTTTCGTGATCGACACCGGCTTCGACGCTACGGTCGGAAGGCGTCGCGGGCGGAAGATGATCACGCCGCCCGACAGGACCCTGAAGCGCCTGGGGGTCGATCCCAAGAAGGTGAAGGACGTGATCGTCACGCACCTGCATTACGATCACGTCGGCAATTTCGCTTTGTTTCCCGCCGCGAGCTTTCACCTTCAGGACGACGAGATGTCCTACGCGACCGGCCGCCACATGGCGCAGGAATTCTTCGGCTACGCCTACGAGGTGGAAGAAGTGGTCGCGATGGTGCGCAAGGCCTACCAGGGGCGCGTGACCTTTCACGACGGCGACGCCGAGCTCGCGCCCGGCCTGTCCTTGCACAAGATCGGCGGGCACACCAAAGGCCTGCAGGCGGTGCGCGTGCATACGCGCGTGGGCTGGATGGTGCTCGCCTCCGATGCCTCGCACCTGTACGAGAACATGCACGAAGAGCGGCCGTTTCCCATCGTCTACGACGTCGGCCGGATGATCGAGGGCTACCGGCGCCTGCGCGAGCTTGCGGATGCGCCCGAGCTCATCGTGCCGGGCCACGATCCGCTGGTCATGAAGCGCTATCCGCCGGCAAAGGCCGGGCTGGAGGGCATCGCGGTGCGCCTGGATCAAAGGCCCAAGGCGCCGAAGAACCGCTAAGGCGCCACGAGCGGTCTGCGGCTTGACCGTCCGCGCGGACTTGCTGCAATATGAGCCGCAGAAATCGACCCAGTCGTGTCGATCCACTGCAGTCCCGCCAAGGAGGAACTCACGTGCCCGCGAACCCGCGCCGTCCTGTCGCAATCGCTTTCGTTTTCCTGCTCGCTGCCAGTTCCACGGTATCCGCACAACTGCTCCAGCGCAAAGACCTCAGCTATGCCATCGCCAAGACGATCGCGGAGGCCGCGGTCGAAAGCTGCAAGGCGAAAGGCTACGCTGTCTCGGCGGTGGTGGTGGATCGCGGCGGCGACACGATCGTGGCGCTGCGAGCCGACAACACCGGTCCGCACACCATGGAGAACGCGCGCCGCAAGGCCTATACCGCGCGGACTTTCCGCATGACCACTGAGGAGTTCGCGACGCGCATGGTCAAGGAGCCGGTCAGACGCGAGCAGACGACGCTGCCCAACGTGATCGCCATTCCGGGCGGCGTGCCCATCCGGGTCGGCGACGACGTGATCGGCGGCGTCGGCGTATCGGGCTCGCCCGGTGTCGACGAGCCCTGCGTTCAGGCCGGGCTCGACAAGGTCAAGGACCAGTTGAAGTAGCGGCAGGCGGAGACGCGCCGCGTCGCTAGCGCAAATCCATCGAGGAGGAAATCATGCGAGAACTCAAGAAACTTGCAATCGGCGGGCTGATTGCGCTGGCGCCTCTTGGCGCTATGGCGCAAGCGCCGGTCAAGATCGGCGTCGTGATGTTCCTGTCCGGTCCCGCGGCCTCGCCCTTCGGCGTGCCGGCGAAGAACGCGGCGGATTTCGTGTTCGACGAGCTGAACGCCGGCAAAGGCCCCGCGCCCTACGGCAAGGTCGGGTTCGGCGGCTCGAAGATCGAGACAGTGGTGATCGACGAAGCCGGCTCCACCACCACGCAGGTCACCGAGTTTCGCAACCTGGTGCAGCGCCAGAACGTCGACCTCGTGATCGGCTACATCTCGAGCGGCAACTGCCTGGCGATCGCACCCGTCGCCGAGGAGCTCAAGAAGTTCACCAACCTGTTCGACTGCGGCACACCGCGCATCTTCGAAGATGCGAGCTACAAGTACGTGTTCCGTACTTCGCCCACCGCGACCATGGACAGCGTCGGTGCGGCGCTCTACGTGAAGGAAGCAAAACGCGGCATCAAATCGATCGCAGGCCTCAACCAGAACTACGCCTGGGGCCAGGACTCCTGGAACGATTTCGAGGCATCGATGAAGCAGCTCGTGCCCGGGATCGAGGTGAAGACTTCGCAGATGCCCAAGCTCTTCGCCGGCCAGTACAACGCGGAGATCTCGGCGCTGCTCGGCTCGGGCGCCGACGTGGTCCACTCGAGCTTCTGGGACGGCGATCTGGAAGCGCTGATCCTCCAGGGCTCGCCGCGCGGATTGTTCGACAAGAGCCTGGGAGTTCTCACCACCGGCGAGACCGCAATGCACAAGCTCGCGGCGCAGATTCCCGACGGCACGGTGCTCGGCGCCCGCGGCCCCTTCGGACCGTACGCGCCCGACAACGCCTACAACCGCTGGTTCTCGAAAGGCTACGAGGCGCGCTTCAAGGCGCCGCCCAACTACGCTTCTTACCAGATGGCGCAGGCGATCCTCGGAACGAAGGCGGCGTGGGAGAAAGCCATGGCCGCGAACGGCGGCAAGCGCCCGACGAACGAAGAGGTCGGCGCGGCGCTCGAGCGCCTGAGCTTCGAAGGCCCGGGCGGCGTGGTGCGCATGGCTAACGGCAAAGGCCACCAGGCGATCATGGAAACCGCTTACGGCACCACCAAGCTCGTCGGCGACAAGCTCACCGTCATCAACGTGCAGCGCTATCCCGCTGAAACGGTGAATCCGCCCGACGGCGTAACCAGCACCGACTGGATCAAGAGCGGCTTCAAGAAGTAGCGCGACAGACACGCGAACGGCTGCCCGCGGACAGCCGTTTTCTTCTTCCGCGCTCGATTCCTACTCCGCGCTCCAGTGGACCAGATCGGCCCGGTCGTCGTCGACGGCATCATCTATTCCGCGTGGCTCTTTATCGCGGCGGTGGGCCTGACGCTTATCTACGGCGTCATGAAGATCGTCAACGTCACCCACGGCAGCTTCTACGCGCTCGGCGCCTACGCCGGCGCCTCGGCCGCCGGCGCCTGGCTCGCGAGAGGCTATCCGCCGATGCTGTCCTACGCGGTGCTGCTCCTCGCCGCGGTGCTGGTCACGCTCG
>DATHHS010000060.1:0-4688 GCA_035317085.1 Burkholderiales bacterium | reverse complement strand
GAAAGCCGTGCTGACCGACCTCGGCAAGCAGCAGGGCCAGATCATCCTGTTCATCGATGAGATTCACACCCTCGTTGGGGCCGGCAAGGCCGAAGGCGCGATGGACGCCGGCAATATGCTCAAGCCGGCCCTCGCGCGCGGCGAGCTGCACTGCGTGGGTGCGACCACCCTCGACGAATACCGCAAGTACGTCGAGAAAGACGCGGCGCTGGAGCGCCGCTTCCAGAAGGTGATGGTGAACGAACCCTCGGTCGAGGCCACGATCGCCATCCTGCGCGGCCTGCAGGAGAAGTACGAAGTGCACCACGGCGTGGACATCACCGACCCGGCGATCGTCGCCGCCGCCGAGCTCTCGCACCGCTACATCACCGACCGTTTTCTTCCGGACAAGGCGATCGACCTGATCGACGAGGCCGCGGCGCGCATCAAGATGGAGATCGACTCCAAGCCCGAGGTCATGGACCGGCTCGACCGGCGCATCATCCAGCTCAAGATCGAGCGCGAGGCGGTGAAGAGGGAAAAGGACGAGGCTTCGCAGAAACGCCTGACGCTGATCGAGGGCGAAATAAAGAAGCTCGGGCGCGAATACGCCGATCTCGAGGAAGTGTGGAAGGCGGAGAAGTCGCAGGTGGCCGGCTCGCAGCACATCAAGGAAGAGATGGAGAAGTTGAAGCTCGAGATGGAGGCCGCGAAGCGCAAAGGCGACTGGCAGAAGGTCTCCGAGCTCCAGTACGGCCGCATGCCGCAGCTCGAAGCGCAGTTGAAGAAGGCCGAGAAGGCCCCGTCGGCGCAGGCAAAACCGAAACTGCTCCGTACCCAGGTCGGCGCCGAGGAAATCGCCGAAGTCGTGTCGCGCGCGACCGGCATCCCGGTCTCGAAGATGATGCAGGGCGAGCGCGACAAGCTGCTCGCGATGGAGGAGAAGCTCCACGAGCGCGTGGTCGGCCAGGACGAGGCGGTGCACCTCGTCGCCGATGCGATCCGGCGCTCGCGCGCCGGGCTCTCCGACCCGAACAAGCCCTACGGATCTTTCCTCTTCCTCGGTCCCACCGGCGTGGGCAAGACCGAGCTGTGCAAGGCGCTCGCAGCTTTCCTGTTCGATTCGGAGGATCACCTCATCCGCATCGATATGTCCGAATTCATGGAGAAACATTCGGTCGCCCGCCTGATCGGCGCGCCGCCGGGCTATGTTGGATACGAGGAGGGTGGGGGCCTTACCGAGGCCGTGCGGCGCAAGCCCTACAGCGTGATCCTGCTCGACGAGGTCGAGAAGGCGCACCCGGATGTGTTCAACGTGCTTCTGCAGGTTCTGGACGACGGCCGCATGACCGACGGCCAGGGCCGCACCGTGGATTTCAAGAACACGGTGATCGTGATGACCTCCAACCTCGGCTCGCACATGATCCAGCAGATGCAGGGCGACGATCCCGGCCTTATCAAGACCGCGGTGATGGCCGAGGTGAAAACGCAGTTCCGGCCGGAGTTCGTCAACCGCATCGACGAGATCGTGGTGTTCCACGCGCTCGACGAGAAGCACATCCGGAACATCGCGAAGATCCAGTTGCGCTACCTCGAGGAGCGCCTGGCGAAGCTGGAGATGGGGCTCGAAGTCGCCGACAACGCGCTCGCGCAGCTCGCCCAGGCCGGCTTCGATCCGGTCTACGGCGCGCGCCCGTTGAAGCGCGCGATCCAGCAGAGCATCGAGAACCCGCTCGCGAAACAGATCCTCGAGGGCAGGTTCGCCGCCAAAGACGTGATACGCGTCGAATACCGCAACGGCGCGATGCAGTTCGGAAAGGTCGTGACCAAGCCTGCGCACAAAGCCGTGGCGCACTGAAATAAAGACCTTGATGGAGCGCGTCCCCCGGGGCAGAATCCGGGCTTTCCGGACGGCTCGTTTTATAGAAAGGTCTTCATGTTCGTCGCTGCCTCGAAACGCCTGACCCATTCCGGCGCAAAAAAAATAGCCGACACGGCCGTCGGCAAGGCCCGCCAGGCCGGGATTGCGATCTCGGTCGCGGTGGCCGATGCGGGCGGGCACCTCATCGTGCTCGAGCGCATGGACGGAGGCCGCTTTCATTCGCTGCACTCGGCGACGACCAAGGCCGTGTGCGCCGCATCGAACAAGCGGCCCACGTCCTCGCACGGCGCGCAGGGGCAGGCGCTCGACGTGGCTCACGCGCTCGGGCTCGCGCTCGCGGCAGGCCCCGAGCGCTGGACGGCGATGGAAGGCGGCTGCCCGGTGGTCGTGGAAGGCGAATGCATCGGCGGCGTCGGCGTGAGCGGAGGAGATTGGGCGACCGACGAGCGCATCGCACGCGAAGCGGTCGAGGCTATCGGTGCTGCAGCGGGCGCGGGCCCGAAGTAAGGGCCATGGCGTTCGAGCCTCTCAGGGTCGCCTGCATCGGGATGGGCTGGTGGTCGGACGTTCTCGCCGACGCCATCCAGCGGTCGAACAAGCTCAAAATCGTCGCCTGCTACACGCGCTCCGAAGACAAACGCCGGGCCTTTGCCGCGAAATACGGCTGCTGGGCCGTGCCGAGCTACGAGGCCATCCTGGAGGATCGGTCGATCGAGGCCATCATCAACACCACGCCGAACGACGCGCATCTGGAAACCACGCGTGCCGCCGCCACGGCGGGGAAGCACGTGTTTCTCGACAAACCGATCGCCAATAACGTCTCCGAGGGGCGCGCCATCGCCGAGGCCTGCAGAAACGCCGGAGTCGTGCTCGCCGTGGGATACCAACGGCGCCGCGAGAGTCAATTTCGATGGATTCGCGATGAGATCGACGCCGGCGCGTTCGGAAAGCTCGTCAACGCCGAAGCCAACATCAGCCGCGACCGTCTCGGAAAAATCGATCTCAACTCCTGGCGCTATACGGCGGCGGGGATGCCGGGCGGCGTGATGCTGCAGATCGGCATTCACTATGCGGACGTGCTCGAATACCTGCTCGGGCCCGTCAAGGCCGTGAACGGAAGGTTCGCGCAGCTCGTGCTGCCGGGCGACAATCCGGATGTCGCGAGCCTCGTTCTGGAGCACGAAAGCGGTGCCCTCTCGACGCTCAACGCGAGCTACGCCTCCGCCTCCGAGTACTACCTGATGAACATCTACGGCAAGGAGGCGAGCGCCTATTACGACCTGCACCAGGGCCTGAGGCTGCTGAAGCGCGGCAGCAGCGGCCCAAGCCCGGTCCCTTGCGTGAAGAACGATACCTTCGTGGAAGAGCTCGAGGAATTCGCCGGGGCGGTTCGCGGAGACGGCAGACCCGAGATGGGCGGCGAAGGCGCCACCGCTTCGCTCGCGGTCATCCGTGCAGGAATCGTGTCGGCGCGCGAAGGACGCCGCGTCGAGGTTGCAGAAATCCTGAGCAATGACTGACACACGCGAGGAGAAGTTCATGAAAGCACGGGTGACGATTCCAGGGGCTCTTTTCATTGCGACCGCGTTGCTTCCGGCGACGACCGTCAGAGCGCAGGAAGCGCAGTTCCCGCAGAAGGCTCCGATCGAGATCACGGTGCTCTTTCCCGCCGGCTCCTCCGCGGACGTCACCGCGCGGCTGCTCGCCGACGGAATGTCCAGGCAACTGGGCGGCGCGAAGGTGATCGTTTTCAACCGCCCGGGGGCCGGGGGCGCGATCGGCTACAAGTACGTCGTCGCGCAGAAGCCCGACGGCTACTCCCTCGTCTGGAATTCCAATTCGATCTCGACGACTTATCACTCCGGGATGATGCCGTTCGATTACCACGCGTTCGACGCGGTGGCACGGGTACTGGTCGAATCTCCGGTGATCGCGGTGCGCGGCGACTCGAAGTGGAAATCTCTTGGTGAGTTCGTCGCCGAGGCGAAATCGCGACCCAAGGAGGTCACGGTCGGAAATTCCGGCATCGGCAGCCACACGCATATTTCCTCGGTCGCGCTGTTCAGGGCCGCCGGCGTCGAAGCGATCGATGTGCCTTTCGGCGCGGCTCAAGTGGTGCCGAGCCTCCTAGGAGGGCAAGTGGACGCGGTGGTGCAACTGCCCGCGGCACTGTCGGGCTACGTGAAGTCGGGGCAGGTGCGCCTGCTCGCCGCGCTGGTCGCGACCCGCGACCCGGCGCTTCCCGATGTGCCCACTGCGCGCGAGCAGGGTTTGGATGTCGCCCTCGAGGCCTGGCGCGGCATCGCCGCGCCGAAAGGCACGCCCAAACCCGTCGTCGCGATTCTCGAAGCCTCGATCAGGAAAACCGCCGAGAGCCCCGAATTCGCTCAAGCCTGCGAGAAGCTGGGCGTGCACCCGGCGTTCATGCCCTCCGGGGAGTTCGGCGATCTCATTGCGAAGGAAGACGTCGAGCTCGCGCGCCTCATGCAGCTTATCGGCTTGAAGAAGTAGCCGCTCTCAACGTAACGGCGGATGCGGCGTCGGCGCGCAACGCGCGCGAGCGCCTCACCATGTCCTGCCACAGCTTCGAGGTGTCTTTCCTGAACACCGTGTCGGCGTCGGCATCGACGATCAGCCAATCGCCGCGGTCGATCTCTCCCCGCAGCTGGCCCGGCGCCCACCCGGAGTAGCCCGCGAAGAACCGGATCTTCGGCGGCGGGTTGCCGAGCAGCGCGTCGACCGAATCCGGCAGGATCGCAAGATACAGTCCCGGGAGCAGGGTCACGGCCGCTCCCGCGAACTTGTCGGCCTGGAACACCGCGAACAA
>DATHHS010000059.1:0-12456 GCA_035317085.1 Burkholderiales bacterium | reverse complement strand
CGGCGACGATCGCCGGATCGGTGATGTCGACGCCGTGATGCACCTCGTACTTCTCCTGCAGGCCGCGCAGGATGGCGATGGTCGCCTCGACCGAAGGCTCGTTCACCATCACCTTCTGGAAGCGGCGCTCGAGGGCCGCGTCTTTCTCGACGTACTTGCGATACTCGTCGAGGGTGGTCGCGCCCACGCAATGCAGCTCGCCGCGCGCGAGGGCCGGCTTCAACATGTTGCCGGCGTCCATCGCGCCCTCGGCCTTGCCCGCCCCAACCATGGTGTGCAGCTCGTCGATAAAGACAATGGTGCGGCCCTCGTCCTTCGCGAGATCCTTCAGCACGGCTTTCAGGCGCTCCTCGAATTCTCCGCGGTACTTGGCGCCGGCAAGCAGCGATGCCATGTCGAGCGAGAGCACGCGCTTCCCCTTGAGGGTCTCGGGCACTTCCTCGTTGACGATGCGCTGCGCGAGGCCTTCGACGATCGCGGTCTTGCCCACGCCGGGCTCGCCGATCAGCACCGGGTTGTTCTTGGTGCGCCGCTGCAGGATCTGGATCACGCGGCGGATCTCGTCGTCGCGCCCGATCACCGGGTCGAGCTTGCCCGAGCGGGCGCGCTCGGTGAGATCGAGCGTGTATTTTTTCAGCGCTTCGCGGCTCCCTTCGGCTTCCTGGCTTCCGACCGATTCGCCGCCGCGCACCGCCTTGATCGCCTGGTCGATCGCCTTCTTGCTGCCGCCGTTCTCCTTCAGCAGGCGGCCGGCCTCGCCCTTGTCTTCGGCGAGCGCGAGCAGAAAGAGCTCGGAGGCGATGAACTGGTCGCCGCGCTTCTGCGCTTCCTTGTCCGTGAGATTGAGCAGCCCGTTCAGCTCGCGCGAGATCTGCACTTCCCCGCCGTGGCCTTCGACTTTCGGCAGCCGGGAAATCGCCTGCTTGATCGCCTCGCGCAGCTTCGGAACGTTAACGCCCGCGCGGGACAGAAGCGACGCGCTCACTCCGTCTTCCTGGTCGAGCAAGGCGGCGAGCAGATGCAGCGGCTCGATGAACTGGTTGTCCTGCCCCACGGCGACGCTCTGGGCGTCGCCCAGGGCTTCCTGGAACTTGGTGGTCAGCTTGTCGGCACGCATTTCCTTGCGATCCTGAAAATCTTTAGTTGAGATGGAAGTGGGGAGATTACGCCGGTTTTCAAGCCCGTCCCCTTGCCCCGTGATACATACTGCTGCAACGTGGCAATATCCGATCTAATATCAGCCATATAACCTATACCAACGCGGCCGATGGCGATGAAGTTCGAGCTCCAGGAGCACCTGGGCAAATACCCGATCGTGCGGGAGATTGGCAGCGGTGCGACCAGCCGCGTCTACCTGGCGCGCGACCCGTTCGCCGACCGCGAGGTCGCGATCAAGGTGTTCCAGTTCGCGGACAACATCAATCCGCAGACCGAGCGGATGATGCACAAGGCGTTTCTCGCCGAGGCGGCACTCGCCGGCAAGCTCAACCATCCGCACATCGTCGAGATTCTCGACGCGGTGGTCGAACCCGAGCACAGCTACCTGGTGATGGAGTACGTGCCCGGCACCACGCTCGAGGCGCACTCGGACGTCACCAACCTGCTGCCCCTCAACAAGGTGGTCGAGATCATTTTCAAGTGCGTCCGCGCGCTCGAGTACGCGTTCCAGCACGGGGTGATACACCGCGATATCAAACCGGGCAACATCCTGCTCTCGGAATCGGGCGACACCAAGGTGAGCGACTTCGGAGCCTCGTTTCAGCAGCGACACGGCCAGGAGACGACGCAGATCACCGGCGTGGGTTCGCCCGCCTACATGTCTCCCGAACAAATCCGGATGGAAGACGTCACCCACCAGACCGACATCTATTCGCTGGGCGTGGTGATGTACCGCCTGCTCACCGGCCGGCTGCCTTACGAGGCCAGCACCCAGGCGGGACTGAGCTACGCCATCCAGAACTCGGTCCCGGCCCGGCCGGTGACCTTGCGTCCCGACCTGTCGCCGCTGCTCGACCAGATCGTGATGAAGGCCATGGAGAAAGACCCCGCCAACCGCCACAAAACCTGGCTCGAGTTCGGCAAGGAGCTCAGCCAGGCCTTCAGCACCTTGCGTCTTTCCGGTGCCTCGGTTTCCGATTCGCAGAAATTCAACGAACTGCGCGACCTGTCGTTTTTCGAGGATTTCGACGACGTCGCCCTGTGGGAGGTCGTGCGGATCGGCAGCTGGAAGACCATCGAGGCGGGAACCGTCATCATCCGCGAGGCCGACCAGGGCGACAGCTTTTACCTCCTGATCGACGGCGAAGTCGGCGTCTCGCTCCTCGGGAAGCAGCTCAACACCATCAAGCCCGGAGGTTGCTTCGGCGAGATCCTGTACTTTATCGGCGGCATGGGACGCCGCACGACGACGATCACGGCAGCGGGCGAGATCACGGTAATGGAGATCAAGGCCGATGCATTGCGCGCTGCCACCGACACCTGCCAGGTCGGGTTCAACAAGGCGTTCATGCGGGTGCTGGTCGAACGCCTGACTCAGGCGAACTTGAGGCTCGCCGGGCGCGGCTAGGCGACTTGGTATTGCTTGCTCTCAGGGAGAAAAGGCGATGAATCCTCAACTCATGCTTGCCGTCGCGATCGGCGGCGCAATCGGCTCGGTTGCGCGTTATCTGGTCGGTCATGGCTCGGCAAAGTTCTTGGGACTGGCGTTCCCGTGGGGAACTTTGATCATCAATATCGCGGGGTCGTTCCTGATCGGTGTCTTTGCGGAATCATTTGCCCTTAGATGGGACGCGCCGCAAGCGGTGCGGGTGTTTCTTACGGTCGGCATATGCGGAGGATTTACGACGTTCTCGACGTTCTCCCTGGATGCCTACCTGCTGCTGGAGCGCGGAGAGTTTTGGTCGGCAGCCGCCTACGTGATCGGATCGGTGGTCCTGTCCATCGGGGCACTGGTTGCCGGGCTGCATCTGATGCGCGCGGCTTTGTAGATCGGGACGGTGCGTGTTAGCCGCGCCGTCTCTCAGGCGACGCTAGACTTCGGCGGCTCCCAGCGTTGCGCGGCTTCGTCGTCGGAAGTGCGCGCTTCGACCCAGCGCGCGCCCTGCGGAGTCTCTTCCTTCTTCCAGAACGGCGCGCGGGTCTTCAGGTAGTCCATGATGAACTCGCAGGCGGCAAAGGCCTCGCCGCGATGGGAGCCCGTGACGACGACGAGCACGATCTGATCGGCAGGTTTCAGCTCGCCGACCCGATGAATCACGAGCACGTCCATCACGTTCCAGCGGCCCTTGGCCTCGGCAACGATTTTCTCCAGCGCCTTCTCGGTCATACCGGGATAGTGCTCGAGCGTCATCTTCGTTACCGCCGCGCCGTCATTCGCGTCGCGGCATACGCCGATGAAGCTCGCCACCGCGCCGATCTTCGGGTTGTCCCGCCGGAGCGCCGCCATCTCTGCGCCCGCGTCGAAGTCCTTCGTCTGTATGCGCACGGGCACCGTCAACCTCCCGTCACCGGAGGGAAGAATGCCACTTCATCGCCGGGCTTCACGGATGTCGTCGGCTGCGCCATTTCCTGGTTGACGGCGACGCGCAGAGCCTTGCCCTGGGCCAGCGCCGCCTGCCAGGCGCCGCCCCGATTCATGAGCAGCGTACGCAGGCCCGCGACCGTGGACGTCGCGGGCGAAATTTCGAGATCTTCGCCGGGTTTGCCCAGCTGCTCGCGCAGGCTCGCCAGGTAAAGGATCTTGATTTTCATCGATACAACTCCGAATACGGCATGAACTTCACCATGTCCCCTACGCGGATGGCATGTTCGGCGGGATTGTCGACCAGTCCGTCCGCCCAGGCGGTGGACATCAGCACCGCGGAGTCCTGGGTGGGATAGAGATCGAGTCCTCCGCGCGCGTTCCATTTTACGCGCAGGAACTCGCGCCGGGAATCCGGTTCGAGCCAGTCGAAATCGGCGCGCACGGGAATCGCGCGGGCTTGCACGTCGGTGATCCCTTGAGTCTTGAGCAAGAACGGCCGGACGAATATGAGGAAGGTCACGAAGCTCGACACCGGATTTCCGGGCAGCCCGATGAAATTCGCCTTACCCACCCGCCCGAACGCAAGCGGACGGCCCGGCTTCATGGCGATCTTCCACATGAGGAGCTCGCCTTCGGCCTCGACGGCGGGCTTCACGAAATCCGCGTCCCCCACGGAGACGCCGCCGCTGGTGACGATTACGTCGCACTCGCCTGCGGCGAGGCGCAACACCGCCCGCGTTGCGTCGAGCGAATCTGGGACGATCCCGTAGTCGCGAGTCTCGCACCCGAAAATTCCCGCGAGGCCGTCGAGAGTGAATCGATTCGAGTTATAGATACGCCCCGGCGGCAGCGGGTCGCCGGGCATCACCAGCTCGTCGCCCGTGAAAAACAGCCCGAGACGTACTTTCCGGTAGACGGGAAGCGAAGCGATGCCGACGGAAGCGGCGAGGCCCGTGTCCTGGGGCCGCAAGCGGATTCCAGCAGGAAGCACTTCCCCGCCCGTGGGAATATCGCTGCCGATGAGACGGATCCATTCGCCGGACTTGGGTATTTTTTTCACCACGACCGTATCGCCCTCGGCGACGCCGTGCTCCTGCATCAGGATGGCATCGGCGCCCGCGGGAATCGGCGCACCGGTGAAAATGCGCGCCGCGGTCCCGGGAGCAAGCGGCTTGCCGATCGAACCGGCCGGAATTCTCTGCGTCACTTTAAGCCGTGTGTCCGGCCGCTGGAGATCGGCGCTGCGCACCGCGTAGCCGTCCATCGCGCTGTTATCCATGGGCGGCACGTTCATCGTCGAGCGCTGCGCGGTCGCAAGCACCCGGCCGGTCGCAGACAGAGTCGGCACCGTTTCAGTCTCGGCGACAGGATGCGCACCGGCGAGAAGTTGTCGGAGCGCCTCGTCGACGTTGAGCAAGCCCTTGTTCATACGAATCCGTTGTAGCTCAGGATGAAATTTCCTATGCCCTCGTGATCGTTCAGGTCGAAGCTCGGCAAGCGGGTTTCGAGCACGGTATCGGAGGCGATGGCCACAATATGCTCGTCCTCCGGATGCAGCAGCGGCTTAGCGTTTTCCCGGCGCCAGAGCTCGAGCTTGGGCAAGGGCGAGCGCTTGTAGCCCTCGACCAGCAGCAAATCGCAGGGCGAGACGCGCTCGATCTGCTCCTCGAGCGACGGTTCGGGTTCGCCACGCAGCTCGTGCATGATCACCCAACGCTTTTCGGACACGAGCATCACCTCGCTGCAGCCGGCTTCGCGATGGCGGTAGGAGTCCTTGCCCGGACGATCGACGTCGAAGCTGTGGTGCGCGTGCTTGATGAGCGACACCTTCAGGCCGCGCCCGACGAAGCGCGGGATGAGCTGCTCGATCAATGTGGTCTTGCCGCTCCCAGACCATCCCGCGAATCCGAATATTTTCATCCCCAACCAAGCCAGCCGACAGTGCCGGCGAAAAACGTCATTGTATCAGCGCGTCATTCCCAGACGGATATAGCGAGGAAGATGGCTCACTTCGCGTTCGGGAAGAACAACTGCTCGCCGCCGATCTTGTACTCGGCGATGGTCTTCTGGCCCTCGGGCGAGATGACCCAGTCGACGAACGCCTGGCCAAGATCTTTTTTCACATTGGGATGCTTGGCGGGATTCACCAGCATCACTCCGTACTGGTTGAACAAGCGCTTGTCGCCTTCCACGGCGATGACGAGCTCGCCCCGGTTCTTGAACGAGATCCAGGTCCCGCGGTCGGAAAGAATGTAGGCGTTCATCGCCGCGGCCGTGTTGAGCGCCGGGCCCATGCCCTGCCCCGTATCGCGATACCACGGCCCCTTCTCGGTGGCGATGTCGATCCCGGCCAGCTTCCACAGATCGAGCTCGGCGATGTGCGTGCCGCTCTTGTCGCCGCGCGAGACGAAGGGCGCGCTTGCCGCCTTGATCTTCCTCAAACCCTCCAGGATGTCCTTGCCGCCCGAGACTTTCGCCGGATCCGACTTCGGACCGATCAGGACAAAATCGTTGTACATGACGTCGAAGCGCCGGACGCCATGGCCCTCGGCGAGGAATTTCTCCTCGGCCGATCGGGCGTGCACGAACACCACGTCGGCATCGCCGCGGCGCGCGAGATCGAGCGCCTGCCCCGTGCCGAGCGCGACCACGCGCACCTGGATCCCGGTCTTTTTCTGGAATACCGGCAACAGGTAGCCGAACAGACCCGATTGCTCGGTCGAGGTGGTCGAGGCGACCACGATGAATTTTTCCTGCGCGAGCGCCGGCAAGGCGGCGAGCAGCGCAACCGACAGCAGTAGTCTCCGGATCATGTCCATGGCAATTCTCCTTTTATGAATGCGGCGGCTTGCGCCGTCTGCGGCTTCGCGAAAAACTGCTCGACCGGCGCGCGCTCGACCAGCCGTCCCTGGTTGAGGAACAGGATCTCGTCGCCCAGGCGCCGTGCCTGGCCGAGATTGTGCGTAGCCATCACGATTTTGGTACCCGACGAATCGAACGCGCGGATCACGGCTTCGATCTCGCGCGTCGCGCTTGGGTCCAGGCTCGCGGTAGGCTCGTCCAGGAACAAGACTTCCGGATGCAGTGCCCAAGCCCGTGCAAGCGCCAATCGCTGCTGTTCGCCTCCCGAAAGTATCCGTGCCGCCCGCTGCGCCAGATGCATCAGACCCACGCTCTCGAGCGCTTCGTGCGCCAGCGCCCCCCGCTGCGGCTCCGGGATTCCAGCGATTTTCAGCGCATAGGCGACGTTGGAGTAGGCCGAGCGACGAAGCATCACCGGCCGCTGGAACACCATCGCCTGCTTCCTCGGGGTGCCCGGGCGCTCGGGGGCGCTCCAGTAGATACGGCCCGAAGTCGGACTCAACAGACCGTGCATCAAGCGCATAAGGACGCTTTTTCCGGCGCCATTCGCGCCCAGGATGATCGTGCTCGGCCCTGTCTCGATCTCGAGCGAAACTCCATCGATGATGGTTCGCCCGCCGGCCGCGAACGACACATCCGCGAGACGCAGCGGAAGAATAGCGCCGTTGCTCATCCGTAGCGCCGTTGCGCCAGTTCCTTGGTCAGGTACGCGGCGGCGTTCAAAGCAAGGACAATCGTGATCAGGATGAATCCCAGGCCGAGCGCGAGCGGCAGATCGCCCTTGCTCGTTTCGAGCGCGATGGAAGTAGTCATGACGCGCGTGACGCCGTCGATGTTGCCGCCGACGATCATCACCGCCCCGACCTCCGCAGCCGCGCGGCCGAAGCCGGCGAGCACTGCAGTAAGCAGCGAGAAACGCGTGTCCCAGAGCAGCGTGAGCGCAGCGCTCGTGCGCTTCGCGCCGAGCGAGCGCAACTGCTCCTCGTATTCGCGCCACGCATCCTCGATCGCCTGGCGCGAAAGCGCCGCGACGATCGGCAGGATCAGAATGGATTGGGCGATCACCATAGCGCCGGGCGTGAACAGCAATCCCAGCGATCCCAGCGGCCCGGCCCGCGACAACAACAAATAGACCAGCAACCCGACCACCACCGGCGGCAGGCCCATCAAGGCGTTCAACATTACGATGACAGTCTGGCGGCCGGGAAAGCGGCCGACCGCAATCGCGGCGCCCATGGGCAGTCCCAACAGGGTCGCAACGGCAACCGCAGACAGGCTGACGCCCAAGCTGAGCGACACGATCTCGACCAGCTTCGGATCGAATCGAACCAGTAACTCAAGTGCCGTGCTCAATGCCTCCGACAAAAGGATTTCCTCTAGGCCAAAAATGGCGGATTGACCAATCTTTCTTTAATATGTATATTCAATCACTACTGAAATTAATATCGTTATAGATCATATATATCTTGAGATACTTTTTCTAGTTATGTACTTTATTGCATAATGAAAATAGACTTCGAACCGAGCTGGAAATTCCGTTCAGCGCCTCTCACGCCGCTTCTGTTACCGCTCCTCATGGCCATCCGAAGATCCGGTTCGCTGGCCGCGGCGGCGCGCGAAATCGGCTACTCCTACCGCCATGTCTGGAACCTGCTCGGAGAATGGAACCTTAGGCTGGATCAGCCGCTCGTCGAGCTGGAGCGTGGGCGGGGAGCGCGGCTTACCCCTCTTGCCGTAAAACTGATCGAACTGGAGCAGCGTGCGCGCACCCGCCTGGCTCCTCATTTCGCGGAACTCTCGCGCGAATTCGAGCACGAGTTGTACGGTAAGAAAGGCGCCCCCATACCCGGCTTGAGCCTGCATGCCAGCCACGATCTCGCGCTTGAGCGTCTGCCGGAGCTGGCCGAAGGCATCTTGGCGCTCGAGCTCCAGTTTCACGGCAGCGTGGAAAGTCTGGCGGCGCTTGCTCGGGGCGACTGCGATCTGGCTGGATTCCACGTCGCCGAACAGTGGCAAACGCCGGAGATCCTCCAGCGGCTCAGGCCTGAAGTGCACAAACTGATCGGCGTGGCCGTGCGCGATCAGGGATTGATCATCGCACGCGGCAACCCCAAGGGAATCCAGAGTTTGCGCGATCTTGCGCGTCCTGGGGTACGCTTTGTCGGCCGCCAACGCGGTTCCGGAACGCGGCTGGTATTCGACCAGTTGATCGCACGCGCCGGCATCGAAGGCCACCGGATCTCAGGTTATGAAAACGAGGAATTCACTCACGTTGCGGTCGCTGCGGCAGTCGCAAACAATGTTGCCGACGCGAGCTTCGGCATCCGCGCCGCCGCAGCGCAGTTCGGGCTCGGGTTCATTCCTCTGGTGGGCGAGCGCTATCTGCTCGCTTGTGAGGCAGCTCGGCTCGAAAGCGCCGAGCTGAAGAAACTGCTTGCGCTACTTCGCGGCAAGCCGTTCAAGGCTGTGCTCGCGGCCTTGCCGGGCTACGACGGTGCGATCACCGGCCGCGTCATGGAAGTCGAGGAAGGACTCGCGGGCCCGCGTCCAGCGCGCGTCGCAGTGCGGCGCTAGCCCATCCCCGAGCGCCGGTCGAGCGAGACCGCTTTGATCAGCGCATAGACTTCGAGTCCCGGCGCAAGGCCCAACTGCTGCGCCGAGCGCACGGTGATTCTGGATCGCAGGGTAACAGCCCCGATTGCGACCGACACGTCCACCGCGCCGCTGCGCTCGGCGCTGACCTCGCGCAGCGTTCCCGCCAGAATATTCTGGATACTGATCGCCTCAGGACGCTTGAGCGCGATCGAAACGTCGCGAGCGCGGATGCGCACGCGTACCGGCTCTCCGATGAGCGCGTCGACATTGGTGACGACCAGCGTGCCGCCGTCAAACGCGAGCGTCGCCAGATCGTGTTGCATGTCCTGTTCAACCACCTTGGCGTCGATCACTGCACCCCCCTCGAATGCAGCGGTACGCAGATCGGAATGTCCCATGACGTCCTCGGCCGCGCCAACAGCGGCAACTTCGCCCGCTGTTATCAGCACGACGGTATCGGCCAGACGTACGACCTCCTCGACCGCGTGACTCACGTAGACGATCGGAATCTTGATCTCGTCGCGCATCAGTTCGATGTATTGCAGCACTTCGCTCTTCCGGTGGGCGTCGAGTGAGGCGAGCGGCTCGTCCAGCAGAAGCAGGCGCGGGCGCGAGAGCAAGGCGCGCCCGATGGCTACGCGCTGCTTCTCCCCGCCGGAGAGATTTCCCGGCCGGCGATCGAGGAGATCCTTCAACCCGAGGAGCTCGACGACGTGCGCGAATTCCGACGGCGGCGTGCCTCTGGAAAAAAGGCCCGCATAGCGCAGGTTCTGCTGCACGTTCAGGTGCGGGAACAAGCGTCCTTCCTGGAATACATAGCCGATGCGCCGCCGCGGCGTCGGCACATCGATCCCGTGCTCGCTGTCGAACACCGGTTCGCCGTTGATGACGATCCGCCCCCGGTCCGGATGCAGGATGCCGGCAATGGCATTGACGACCGAAGTCTTGCCTGCGCCCGAGCGGCCGAACAATGCTGTTACGCCCTCCCCCGCCTCGAAGGCGGTTTTCAGCTGGAACGCGCCGAGCTTGTGCTCAATGTCTACTGTCAGCGTCATCGCCCATGACCCGTTTTGTCGCGCGACGCACCAGCACTTCCGAAATGTACAGCGCGGCGAGCGACAACAGAACCGCTATGAGACTCAGCCGCAATGCGGCCTCGTCCCCCGTGGGCGTCTGCGTGAAGGTATAGATCGCCAGCGGCAGAGTGCGCGTCTCCCCCGGAATATTGGAGACAAACGTAATGGTCGCACCGAACTCTCCGAGGCCGCGCGCGAAAGAAAGCAGGATGCCCGTGATGATTCCGGGCAGCGCCAACGGCAGCGTCACCGTCGCAAACACCGCGATACGTCCGGCCCCGAGCGTGCTTGCCGCAGCCTCGAGCCTGCGATCTATGGTCTCGAACGAGAGACGGACGGCGCGGACCATCAGCGGGAAACCCATGACGCCCGCGGCCAGCGCCGCACCTGTCCAGCGGAATGCGAAAACTATTCCGAACCACTCTTCCAGCAGTCCGCCGAGCGGCCCGCGCCTGCCGAAGAGAAGCAGGAGAAAGTACCCGACGACCACCGGCGGCAGCACCAGCGGCAGGTGCACGGTTGCGTCGAACAGCGTCTTGCCGGGAAAGTTCGCGCGCGCGAGCAGGTACGCGACCGCGATCGCAAAGGGCAGACTGACGAGCACGCTCCAGAATGACACGCGCAGGCTCAGCTGCAGAATCTCCCATTCCTCGGCGGTCAAACTCATTCCGAGTCGCTATGCATCGGGAAAGCCATGCCTTGTCAGATGATGCAGGAAAGAGCTCTTCGGCAACTCCAGGCCACCACTATGCCACCGCCGTCGTAAGGCTCACTTCCATTCTACGGTGGAATCAGAATGAGTCCTGAATCTCAAAAACCATATTTTGCAAATATGGAGCGGGCGGCGGGCTTGCTCAAGAAATCCAGAAACGCCGCCGCTGCACCCTTGCCCGTCGCCGTGACCGCGGCGGGGTAGATGATCGGCGGGTGGGAACTTTCCGGGAATTCGGCCACGATCCGGACTTTTGGCTCGACCATGGCATCGGTCCGATACACGATTCCAAGGGGCGCCTCCCCACGGGCGACCAGCACCAGCGCCGCCCGTACGTTTTCGGCGGGCGCCACCTTCGATTGAACGTCCTTCCAGACCCCGAGAGCCTCCAGAGACGCCTTGCCGTATTTCCCGGCAGGGACTGAATCGGGGTTGGCCATCGCCAGCCGGCCGCTTCCGAGAATATTGGCTAACGGAAATCCAGGAACAATTTTCACTTCGACCTTGCTGTCCGCGGGGGCGATCAACACCAGCCGGTTTCTGAGCAGATTCCGCCTGGTGGGGACTTGGATGAGGCGACGCTGCTCGAGATAGTCCATCCAATCGAGGTCGGCCGAAATGAAAAGGTCGGCGGGCGCGCCCGACTCGATCTGCTTTGCGAGCGCCGAGCTCGCCGCATAAGACACGACGATCCTGTCGCCCGTACCGGCCTGGTATGCCTTGACGTTATCGTCGAGTGCGTCCTTCAGGCTCGCTGCCGCGAATACGGTGATGGTTTCCGCGGAAACCGTCCCGCTGAACGCCGCCAGAAAACCCAGCAGGAAAATGCCGGTGAACCGGGAGATCATGCGCATCGCGGGCTCTTTCAAAAGTTAAGCGCTATATCCTGCCATATATAGCGTAGCTTGGAAAGACAACTCTCATCCCTTCGGGTGATTCATCTATTCTGTGAGCAGCCCGAGAAGCGCCCGGGTCGCGGTGGAGGTATGCCGCAGAGCTTTGCGCTCGATATCTCGATAGAGATCGACCAGCTTGTGCCCTGTCGGCGAGAGGGTCGTTCCGCCGCCGGATTTTCCGCCGGGCGTAGCCTGGACGACCGCTTTCTTCAAACGGCGGTTGAGATCATCCACGAGCATCCAGGCGCGCCGATACGACATCCGCAGCTTTCGGGCAGCGGCGGAGATCGATCCGGTATCCCTGATCGCCTCCAGGAGCGCGATCTTTCCCGGACCGATGGCCTTGATATTGCCTTTCAACACGCGCAAGTGGAACTGCGCTCGTACTTTTGCCATTGGGTGGGCGACGCTTGCCAGTCTTCGGTATGGAAAGTATATTGCATTGACCGGGGATTGCAGACTCCCCTTGTCAGACGGTGTCCCGTCCAAGCGCTGCGTAAAGTCACATCTCTGAGGACAGTTCATGGACACCGACAAATCCGCGATTTCAAATCACCCCCCGGCGCCCGTCAGCCTCGGCGAGGCGTTTCGCTACTGGCTGAAGCTCGGCTTCATCAGCTTCGGCGGTCCGACCGGGCAGATCGCGATCATGCACCAGGACCTGGTCGAGCGGAAACGCTGGATATCCGAGAAGCGCTTCCTCCACGCGCTCAACTATTGCATGGTGCTGCCGGGGCCGGAGGCCCAGCAGCTCGCGACCTACATCGGCTGGATGATGCACCGGACCTGGGG
>DATHHS010000058.1:0-5679 GCA_035317085.1 Burkholderiales bacterium | reverse complement strand
CGCGCGGGTCATGGCACGGATCCCTCGAGACAGGCGGCGAGCGTCACGACGACCTCGACCTCGTCGGACCAGAACGAGCCGTCGCTCATCTGGGCGACCGCGAGCACGGTCTGCGAATCGGCGAGGCGGACGCGGGTCGATATGCCGGCGCGCCCGGCGCGCGGGCCGAGAGTGACGCTCACCACGTCGGGCAGCGGGTTTTTCTCGGTGAAGACGTGAATCGCCTTGACGTGATCGGCGGCGGTCATTGGGCTCTCGACCGCGACCGAGAGCGGCACCGAGTTGCCGTTGTCGATGAGGGGCGGCAGCGTGAGTTTTACCCGTCCGCGTCGGACCTGCGCGTCGCCCACCACCTTGCGCAGCGCTTCCTGATAGGCGGCTCGGCGCAATGCCGCCTCGTTGGGAGCCATCTGGGCCTGAATGCCTGAGGTCCCGACCGAGAGTCCGACGCCGCCCGTCGCGAGCAGGAACTGTCTGCGCGTGGTCATTTGAGCGTCGTCAGGTAGGCCACGATGTCTTCAATCTGTTCGGCGGTCAGCACCGTCTTGCCGCGAAACGCAGCCGCCACGCGCGCGAGGCCTTCGCTCCTGTAGTACGCGGGCATGATGCTTTGCGGATTGATCTTCGCCGAATCCACGATTCGCAGCCTGATCTGGCCCTCAGACAAGCGCGCGCCGACGGCCGTGAGATCGGGCGCGAGATTGCCCTGGAACCGCTCCTCGGGGAACGGCCCGCTGTGGCACAGCAGGCACAGGCCTGCCTGCCGGTTGGCCACGATCGCCCGGCCTCGAGCCGGATCGCCTTTTGCGCCGGTCAGCGAGGCCGGAATCGAGCCGCTCGCAAAAGCATTTCCGACAAGAAGCGAAAATGCGATCGCGCAAGCCTCACACCAATTCAATGCCGTGGTTCTTCAGCGGCACCGAACGGATGCGCCTGCCGGTCGCCTTGGCGAACGCGTTCAGCACCGCCGGCGCCGCGACACAGATCGTCGGCTCGCCGATGCCGCCCCAGACCGTGCCGCCGGTCGGCATCAGGATGGTTTCCACTTTCGGCATCTGCGCGATGCGCATCGAGTTGTACTGATGGAAATTCGTCTGCTCGATGCGGCCGTCCTTTACCGTGCACTCCTGGAAAAAGAGCGCCGACAGGCCGTAGACGAAGGATCCCGCGACCTGACGCTCGATCTGCGCCGGGTTGACCGCGTAGCCCGGGTCGGTGGCGGCGACGATACGATGCACCTTGACCTTGTTGCCGTCCTTGACCGAGATCTCGCAGGCCGCAGCGACGAAACTGTCAAAGGCCTTCATCTGCGCGAGGCCGCGGTAGACGCCGGCGGGCGCGGGTTTCGACCAGCCGATCTTGTCGGCGACGGCGTTCAGCACGCCGAGATTCCTCGGATGGTTCGCCATCAGCTTCCGCCGGAACTCCAGGGGATCCTGGCCGGCCGCTTCGGCGAGCTCGTCCATGAAGCTCTCGATGAAGACCGCGTTCTGGTTGACGTTCACGCCGCGCCAGAACCCGGGCGGCACGTGGGTGTTGCGCATCGCATGGTCGATCATCAGGTTCGGCACGGTGTAACCGAAAGCGTGTTCGCCCGACTCGAAGACCCCCTGGAAGGTGAGCGGATCACGCCCCTTCTGCGCCTGCACGACTTCCGGGCGCACCGAAGCGAGGATCGACTGGCCCGAGAGCCGCATGTGCAGGCCGGTGAGGTTGCCGCTCGCGTCGAGGCCGCCGACGAGCTTGCACTGCATCACCGGGTGATACTTGCCGTGCGCCATGTCTTCCTCGCGCGACCAGATCATCTTGATCGGCGTGCCTGGCATCTGCTTGGCGATGAGGACGGCCTGTCCCACGTAGTCGTCCGGATAGGTGCCGCGCCGGCCGAAGCCGCCGCCCAGCATGACGTTGTGCACGTCGACCTTGTCGGGCGCGAGACCGGAGGCCGCGAGCACCTGCGCGAAAGCGCCTTCGCCGTTCTGCGTCGGGCCCCACATCTCGCAGCGCTCCGGCGTCCAGCGCACGGTCGCGTTCATCGGCTCCATGCAGGCGTGGTTCTGGAACGGATACGAGTACACCGCTTCGATCTTTTTCGCCGCGCCGGCGAGGGCGGTCTTCGCGTCGCCCGCCTGGTTGCCGACGAAGGCCTGCTCCGCGTCCAGTCCCGCCTTGAGCACTTCCGCAATGTCGGCGCTGGAGATCTTGGCGTTTGCGCCCTCGTCCCAGACGATGGGCAGCGCTTCGAGCGCGGTCTTCGCCTGCCACCAGGTGTCCGCGATCACCGCAACGCCGGAATCGCCGACCTGCACGACTTTTTTCACGCCGCGCATGCCGCTGACACGGGCCGCGTCGAAGCTCTTCACCTTGCCGCCGAACACCGGGCAATCCTTGATCGCCGCGCACAGCATCCCCGGCATCTGGAGGTCCATGCCGTAGATCATGGTGCCGTTCACCTTCTTCGCGGTGTCCAGGCGCTTGAGCGGCTTGCCGGCGATCTTCCAGGTCTTCGGATCCTTGAGCGGCACGTCCTTGGGCTGCTCGAGCCGGGCGGCGGCTTCCGCCACCTTGCCGTAGGTCGTCTTGCGACCCGAAGCTTTGTGGGTGATGACGCTCGCCGACGCGGTGCACTCGGAGGCGGGAACCTTCCACTCGTTGGCGGCGGCTTGCACCAGCATCATGCGCGCGGCCGCTCCACCCTTGCGCACGTATTCGTTCGACTGGCGGATGCCGCGGCTGCCGCCGGTGGAGAACTCGCCCCAGGCGCGCTTGCGCGCGACGCTCTCGCCCGGCGTCGGGTACTCGACCGACACCTTGCTCCAGTCGCAATCGAGCTCCTCGGCGACGAGTTGCGCGAGGCCGGTGATCGTGCCCTGGCCCATTTCCGCGCGTACCGCGCGGACAACGGTGCTGTTGTCCGGGCGGATCACTACCCAGACGGTGATTTCCGGCGAGCCGTCGGCCGCACGCACCACGGCGGGACCGAAGGGGGGAAGGCGCAGTCCCAGCGCGAGGCCGCCGCCAACGGCGGCGCTGCTGATGAGGAAGGAACGGCGGGTGAATTTCGGCATGGCTGTCATGGTTGTCTCCCTCACGCGGCCTTGGCGGCGGCGTGGATCGCTGCGCGCACTTGCTGGAACGTGCCGCAGCGGCAGATGTTGGTGATGCTGGCGTCGATGTCGGCGTCGGTCGGGTTCGGTTTGGTCTTGAGGAGCGCCGCCACCGCCATGATCATGCCGGACTGGCAGTAGCCGCATTGCGGCACGTCATGCTCGATCCAGGCCTTCTGCACCTTGTGCAGGGTCTTGCCCGAGGCCAGGCCTTCGATCGTGGTGATCTTGGCGTCGCCTACTGCGCTTACGGGCACCTGGCACGAGCGCATCGGGAGGCCGTTCACGTGCACGGTGCAGGCGCCGCACTGCGCGACGCCGCAGCCGTATTTGGTGCCGGTGAGGCCGACCTGCTCGCGGATCACCCAGAGCAAAGGCGTGGTCGGATCGACGTCGACCTCGTGAGATTTACCATTGATTGTCAGGCGTGCCATGGTGTTCACTCCCCGTAATGGACATGTGACCAGGAGGCTCCATCAGCGCCGGCCGGCCACCGCGGGCGCCATATGCGCGAATTCTACTCCAGCTGTTTCCCGGGGTGCATCCAGGGAATCGCCATCGCGCCGGGGAAGTATGGACCGAACTCCGGGTCGCGCAGCGCGATTCTCGCGCTGTGCAGTGCGTCAGAGATCCTGCCGAAACGGAAAATCTGCGCGGAATCATCGCGCTCTCGACAGCGGTTCAGAAGCTGCGCTGCAGTCCAAGCCGGGCCGTTTGGTACGAAGGCAGGCTGCCGTGGTCGCTATGTCCCGCCTGATAGGTGAATGCCCAGTCCTTTTTGAATCGATGTTGTCCGCGGATGCCAACGCTGCGTACTTCCGTGTTCAGTATGCCGACCGCTCCGAAGTCGGCGAACTCGCGGCCCATGGCATAGGAAACGCCAATCGAATCGCCGGGGTTGTAAAGGAAGTCGAACAGCAGGATCTGGGTTTGCGCGAGGTTCAGGCCACTGGAACGCTCAACCTGGAACGAATAGGATGCCCGAAAACTCTCCCAGAAGCGTTCAAGCGTAAGGAATCCGACTTTCGTCGAGAGCGAGCGGCTGTATTCCCTGCTCCGGCCTCCCGCCTGCAGCTTCCACCCGTCTTTGAAATCGATATCCCATCCCTTTTTCCGCAATATTGCGAATACGGAGATCGTCGGCGATGCAGGGGCGGTACCTGCAATTGCGTAGCGCCCGAGCGGCGTCAGCGTATTGCTGCGCTGGCAACAAGGTGTGTACAGCGCGCTGTCCTCGAAGCCGAGGCCGGGGGTTTTGCGCGGCAGTCCGTACAGCGCATAGCGCTCTGCGACGCGGTCGATACCCAGGAAGGGGACGCCGTCCCAGTCCGTGAAGCCATTGGCGAAGGCGTCGTCGCTTAACGCCAACCCAATCTCGACCCGCTTGGGGGCTTGCCCGATATTCGAGACGGGGCTCATCCGGACCTCCGCCCCACTCCCCAAGACCGCACCCGGACCGGCGGGCTCCGAAACTCTCCAGCCGGCCGCGCGAACCCCCTCGAGGGGCTCGGCAGCCGACTCGCCGGGGCGCGAGGCGGACAACGAAACTACGGCGATCAGCAAATACCGAAGGGGCGTCATGGTTCGCTATGGAGCAAGACACACCCCATGATGCTCTCTTCCCGGAGGCACACAGTGCGCTTGCATGCATAAGACGGACAATTTTTGCGGTGCGTTAGTGTGCTGGCGCACACAACGCGGGAAGGAGCCGAACGAAACGCGGCCGCTACCCCAGTCCGGGCAGCAGGACCACGATGCCGCTCGCGAAAATCTCCACTGCCACCGCGGCGAGCAGCAATCCCATGATCCGGGTAACGACGTTGATGCCGGTCTTTCCCAGCCGGCCTCCGATCTGGGTCGCCGCGCTGAGCGCGACCCAGGTCGTCAGCGCGACCAGCAGGCAGCACACAATCACGGCGCCCAGGTGGGCGAGGGAGGGACGCTGGGCCGCGTAGATGATCGTCGTCGAGATCGCTCCCGGCCCCGAGAGAAGCGGAATGGCGAGCGGCACGACGGCGATGCTTTCCTTTTCCTTGGCCTCCTTCGCCTCTTCTGGAGTCTGCTGTTCGCGGCTCGTCTCGGCGTGCATCATCGACAGGGCGATCAATAGTATGAGGATCGCTCCGCCGACTTTGAACGAGGCGATGGTGATGCCGAAGAAGCCGAGAAGGTGCTCGCCCACGACGGCCGAGCCCGTCAGAACGATCGCCACCGAGATGCTTGCCACAATCGCAATGCGCCTCTTGTCGGCGATGCTGTGCATTTGAGTCAGGCCGAGAAACATCGGCATCGTCCCGATGGGGTTGACGATGACGAGCAAGGCCACGAAGATTTTTACGTACTCGGCAAAATCAAGCATGGTGCGATGCGACGCGCGCAGATCGAGCCGACCGAGTTGAAATCGATACGCCTACTTGAATGCCTGCTGCAAGTACGCGAGGAGATCGGCGCGGTCCCGCGCCTCGGGCATGCCCGCGTACGGCATGCGGTTCGCCGGCACGGCTTTTTGCGGATCGGCGATATAGGCGTCCAGCGTTTGCGGCGTCCAGGTGATGCCGCTCCGCTTGAGCGC
>DATHHS010000057.1:0-14495 GCA_035317085.1 Burkholderiales bacterium | reverse complement strand
GGTGGTCGCCGAGGTCGCCAAAGAGATGGGCATCCTCACCGTCGCGGTCGTGACCAAGCCATTCTCGTTCGAGGGGGTGCGCAGGTTGCAAGCCGCCGAAGCCGGCATCGAGGAACTGTCCCAGCATGTCGACTCGGTCATCGTCATTCTCAACGAGAAGCTCGAGGAAGTGCTCGGCGACGACGTGTCGATGGAGGAAGCGTTCTCTGAAGCCGACAGCGTGCTGAAAAACGCCGTCGCGGGCATTTCCGAAATCATCAACGTTCCCGGCCTTATCAACGTCGACTTCCAGGACATCCGCACCGTGATGGCCGAACAAGGGATGGCGATGATGGGTTCCGCGGCGTCCTCCGGGGTGGATCGCGCGCGCATCGCCGCCGAACAGGCGGTGGCTTGCCCCCTGCTCGAAGGCGTCAATCTGTCCGGCGCTCGCGGAGTGGTGGTGAACATCACGGCCAACAAATCGAGCCTGAAGCTGCGCGAGACCAAGGAGGTCATGAACACCATCCGAGGTTTCGCCGCCGATGACGCGACCATCATTTTCGGCGCCGTCTACGACGATCCGATCGGGGACGAGCTGCGCGTCACCGTGATAGCAACGGGTCTCGGGCAGCCGCAGATCACGCGCCAGGTCAAGCCGAAGCTGGTGCAAAAAACCGGCACCGACAATCTGCCGGTCAGCGGGGTGGACTACCGGGCACTCGACGAGATGCCTGCGGTGATCCGCAAGAACCGCGCCTCGACGATCGAGGCCCTGCAGAACAGCGGCGTGGATAAGTACGACATCCCCGCCTTTCTTCGCAAGCAAGCCGACTAGGGAGAACACATGAGCACAGCCAAGAGACCCGGAATACCTCATTACTTGCGCAAGCCCCTGATCGCCCGACATGGAGCGCGCCTGCTCCCGGCGCGGACCACCCCGGTGCTGGTCCGTACGGTGGCATTTTTGCCCGCCTATCAACGCAAGCGGCTGCATTGAATCAAGTCTGGCGCCGTCTCACCGGAATTCCGGGTCGGTGAGGCGGATTGCTGTGCTAAAATCCTTCACTTTCAATCGGCTACGGCGCAAGCTGTCGCGGCGTAAATGTTCAAGCAGCGCACTCTAAAATCCGTGATCCGCGCGACCGGCGTGGGCCTGCACACCGGCGAAAAGGTGGCGATGACCCTGCGGCCTGCGCCGCCCAATGCGGGGATCGTATTTCGGCGCATCGACCTGCCCGTGCCGATGGATATCGCCGCCGACGCATTCAAGGTCACCGACACTCGGCTTTGCAGCACGGTGGAATCCAATGGCGTCAAGGTCGCGACTGTCGAGCACGTAATGTCTGCGTTCGCGGGCCTTGGCATCGACAACGCGTATGTCGATCTCACAGGGGCGGAAGTGCCAATCATGGATGGCAGTGCCGCGCCCTTCGTGTTTCTCATCCAATCGGCGGGCATCGAGCAGCAGCCCGTGCCCAAGCGTTTTTTCAGGATCAAGAAAACGATCGAGGTGAAAGACGGCGACAAGTGGGCCCGCTTCGAGCCTTTCGAAGGCTTCAAGCTCTCATTTTCGATCGAGTTCGACCACCCCGCTTTCGAGCGATCCACCCAGACGGCGTCGGTTGATTTTGCGAATACGTCCTACGTGAAGGAAGTCGCGCGGGCGCGTACCTTCGGTTTCATCCAGGAAGTGGAAGCGCTGCGCGATTCAGGTCTCGCTCTGGGCGGAAGCCTGGACAACGCCATCGTGGTTGACGAGTACCGGGTCTTGAACGCCGAAGGCTTGCGCTATAGCGACGAGTTCGTGAAGCACAAGTTGCTCGACGCAATCGGTGATCTCTACCTGGTCGGGCATCCCCTGATCGGCGCTTTTTCCGCCCACAAGTCCGGGCACGCCCTGAACAACCGCTTGCTGCGCGCGGCGCTCGCCTCCAACGATGCTTGGGAGTGGGTCACTTTCGAGCGCGAGGAGGACGCTCCAGTGGCCCTGTCACGATTGTTCGCTCTGCCTGCCGGATAGCCGGTCTGCTGCAGGGGCCTGGTTGTTGCGTTTCAGGTATTCAAAGTACAGCTGATCCTCGCCCGCCCGTTTCCAATCTATTGATGCCTGAACGCGCAATTGTGCTCGTCCAGGCAAAGACTTACTTGCGGTACCGCGACGCGAACTTACCTACAGCAGTTTTCAGTTCAGAATCAGTTAGTTGTCCATGCAGGCGAGCGAGGTCTGAGGCGGCCTCTGGAGTCATTTTCGCTAATTTTTCAATAGGTTGGGAGTCGGACCCGAGGGCTTGCACGCGTACCTCCAATCCGGTAACCTCGAAACCTCGCTTTGAGAGTTGCTCCGACAATGTCGGGAGCATAAGTTTCAGTTTGGCGGCGATAGCGCCGTTGGCGGCAAAAATAATAACTTTTCCCTGCTTGTAGTTAGCGATCGAGCAACACCGCGTCATGGATTCGGGCAGCACCGCTGCGAGAATTCCGCGCAACTCGATCAAGCGCCGGGCCTGCGGCATCAGCGGAGCGATGCCGTCGGGCTGATTCAAGAAGGCGCACGGGTTCTTCATCTTCTGGGAATGCAAGGGTTTGCCGCCCTTGGAGGGGCAGCATGCATATTATTCTTGTTTCGAGCGGATCGGCCAAGTCAAGGTCACTAACTCTGACCACAAGGCACTTGGCCGTGGGTTCGGTGCTCATAGCGTTACTGGTGTTCGGCCTTACTCTCGGACTTTTCTGGATTACGGTGCGCCATGCCACCGAAGTCAAGCTCCCCTTCCTCGATTCACTGGTCATTTCGGCTCAGGAGGCGCAAGGACGCAAAACCGAGGAATTCCTCCGGGAAAACCTGAACGCCATGGCGGTGAAGCTCGGGCAGATGCAGGCGCAGCTCATGCGGCTGGATGCCCTGGGAGAACGCCTCTCGGCGTTGGCCGGGCTCAAGCCTGGGGAATTCCGCTTCAACGAAGCCCCCGGCCGTGGCGGCGCGGTTTCCAGCGTCCCGCCGCAGGATTTCACAATGGCGGAATTCAACCGCCAGCTCGACCAGCTTTCCAGGCAGATGGAAAACCGGAGCGACACCCTCGGGATCCTCGAGTCGCAGTTGTTCGACGCCAAGGTGAAGAAGAAGCTCATGCCGACCATTCCTCCGGTGGACGCGGCTTACACCGCGTCCAGCTACGGCTGGCGCATCGATCCGTTCAACGGCATGCTCGCAATGCACGAAGGCGTGGATTTCCCGGTGGATATCGGGACTCCCGTTTTCGCGGCGGCGGGCGGCGTGGTGATCTACTCCGGACCGCATCCTCAATACGGTTTTCTGATTGAGATCGACCATGGCAACGATTTCACGACGCGCTACGCGCATTGCTCGAGACTTCTGGTCAAGGAAGGCGAGGTGGTTCAGCGCGGAAGCAAGATCGCGGAAACCGGCTCGAGCGGCCGGGCCACCGGCCCGCATCTGCATTTCGAAGTGCGCTACCGCGGCGTGGCGCAGAACCCGATCCGGTTCCTTCAGGCTTCGACGCGCTAGCACGCTTTCCTCGCGGTTTCCCCCGCACGACGCATCGTCCGAATCGCCGGAATAGCCGCTCCGGCGTGCTAAAATTCGGACTTTTGCGCCTCACGTCCGTCATTCTTCGATGATTTCCTGGATTTCCCGCGTTCCGAGGGCGGTGTTCGGCAGCCGCAATGACCGCCTGCTCAAGCAATACGGCAGGTCGGTGCGGGCGATCAACGCTCTCGAGCCGTCGATCGCGGCCCTCCCGGATCTCGGTTTCGCGGCAAAGACGCTGGAGTTGAAGGAGCGTTTCGAAAAACGGTTGGAGGGTGTCTCCGAAGAGGCACGGGACGCAGCCGAAAAAGCGGCACTCTCGGAACTCCTGCCGGAATCTTTCGCGGTCGTGCGCGAGGCTGCGAAGCGCGTGCTCAACATGCGCCACTTCGACGTGCAGCTGATCGGCGGGATGGTCCTGCACGACGGCAAGATCTCGGAGATGCGCACCGGCGAAGGCAAAACGCTGGTCGCAACCCTGCCCGCATATCTCAACGCGCTCACTGGCCGCGGCGTGCACATCGTGACGGTCAACGACTACCTGGCAAGCCGCGACGCCGCGTGGATGGGGAAAGTCTACAAATTCCTCGGGCTTTCGGTGGGCGTGATCCTTACCCAGATGCCGCATGCGGAAAAGCAGTCGGCCTACGCCGCCGACATCACCTATGGCACCAACAACGAATTCGGCTTCGACTATCTGCGCGACAACATGGCGATGCAGGTGGGCGACCGCTTCCAGCGCAAACTGAACTACGCGATCGTCGACGAAGTCGACTCGATACTGATCGACGAGGCGCGCACGCCCCTCATCATCTCCGGGCAGGCGGAGGACCGCACCGAGATCTACTCGCGCATGAACGAAGTGGCGCCGCTCCTGAAGCGCCAGGAAAAGGAAGGCGCACCGGGCGACTTTCATGTCGATGAGAAGAACCACACGGTGCTGTTGTCCGAGGAAGGGCACGAGCACGCCGAGAAACTCCTCGCGCGCGCTGAACTGCTGCCCGAAGGGCGCAGTCTCTACGAGCCG
The DNA here is from genome assembly GCA_035317085.1 of Burkholderiales bacterium. GTDB lineage: Bacteria > Pseudomonadota > Gammaproteobacteria > Burkholderiales > SG8-39 > VBDM01. The sequence goes on along the minus strand of DATHHS010000057.1, from coordinate 9,939 downwards.
GCATACGTTAACCTGATGCATCACCTCAACGCCGCCTTGAGGGCGCACAACCTCTTTTTCCGCGACCGGCATTACGTGGTTCAGGACGGCGAAGTGATCATCGTCGACGAGTTTACCGGCCGCCTCATGCCGGGACGACGCTGGTCCGACGGCCTGCACCAGGCGATCGAGGCGAAGGAAAACGCCTCGATCCAGAGCGAGAACCAGACGCTCGCCTCGATCACCTTCCAGAACTATTTCCGCATGTACCGCAAGCTCGCCGGCATGACCGGCACTGCCGATACCGAAGCTTACGAGTTCCAGGAGATCTACGGGCTGGAAGTGGTCGTCATCCCGACGAACATGCCGATGGTCCGCGCCGATCGCAACGACCAGGTGTTCCGCACCGCCCCTGAGAAATTCAAGGCGATCATTGGCGATATCAAGGACTGCTACGAACGCGGCCAGCCGGTGCTGGTCGGCACTACTTCGATCGAGAATTCCGAGCTGCTGTCGGGGATGCTGCAAAAGGAGAAGTTTCCGCACCAGGTCTTGAACGCGAAGCAGCACGCGCGCGAAGCGGAGATCGTGGCCCAGGCCGGGCGTCCGAAAGTGATCACGATCGCGACCAACATGGCCGGCCGCGGAACGGACATCGTGCTGGGCGGCAACCTCGAGAAGCAAATCGACCCAGTGCGGGAGGTTGAAGATCTCGACGCCGCGGAGAAAGAGCGCCGTATCGACGAGTTGCGTCGCGAGTGGCAGGGCCGGCACAACGAGGTCATCGCGGCGGGCGGCCTGCACATCATCGGGACCGAGAGGCACGAAGCCCGGCGCATCGACAATCAGCTGCGTGGCCGCTCGGGCAGGCAGGGCGACCCGGGTTCGTCGCGCTTTTACCTGTCGCTGGAAGACCCCCTGCTGCGCATCTTCGCCGGAGAACGGGTCAATTCCATCATGCAGCGCCTGGGGATGCCCGAGGGCGAACCGATCGAGCACGGACTGGTCACGCGTTCGATCGAGAGCGCTCAGCGCAAGGTCGAGGCGCACAACTTCGACATGCGCAAGCAATTGCTTGAGTACGACAACGTCGCAAACGACCAGCGGCGCGAAATCTATCACCTGAGAAACACCATCCTCGAATCGCAGGACGTCTCGGACCAGATCGCGGCCTTGCGCGAGGGCGTAGTCACCGACTTCTTCCGCGCCCACGTTCCCGAGGAGAGCATGGAGGAGCAGTGGGACATTCCTGGCCTGGAGAAGGTCTATGGCTCGGAGCTCCAGCTGGAGCTGTCGCTGTCCAAATGGCTGGAACAGGACCCGGGCCTGGATGACAGTGCTCTGCTGAAGCGCGCCGTCGAGGAAGCGAACACCGCGTACCTTCGCAAGATGGCGAACCTGCCGCTGGATCAGGTGCACCAATACGAGCGCTTGGTGCTGTTGTCCACGCTCGACAATCACTGGCGCGAGCATCTGGCCGCCTTGGATCATCTGCGGCAAGGCATACATTTGCGCGGCTACGCGCAGAAGAACCCGAAGCAGGAGTACAAACGCGAAGCATTTGAGCTGTTCGGCAACCTGGTGGAGTCGGTCAAGCTGGAGGTCACTCGCGTGCTGATGACCGTGCGGATCCACAGCTCGGAAGAAATCGAGCGAGTGGAGAAGGCGCCGGCAGTCGAGAACGTGCAGTACCAGCACGCGGGATACGAGGAAGCGCTCGCCGGAGCGGGAACCGATGGCGCGTCGGGATCGAAACCGGCGCCGTTCGTCCGGCAGATAGGGAAAATCGGCCGCAACGATCCCTGCCCGTGCGGGTCTGGAAAAAAGTACAAACACTGCCACGGCAAACTGACCTGACCGGGCTCGGTAGCGGAGCGGTGTCCACGGTATGGCTGTTAACCTGAACCCTCCGCGTCCTGGCGACCTTCTCCCCGTGAAAGGCGTCAAGCTGGGCGTCGCCGAAGCCGGGATACGCAAGGCCGGACGCAAGGACCTGCTACTCATCACGCTCGCCGAAAACTCGCGCGCCGCCGGCGTGTTCACGCAGAATCGTTTTTCCGCCGCACCGGTGCAAGTCGCGAAAGAGCACTTGGCCTCGGGCAACTCTCCCCGGGCGCTGCTGGTCAACACCGGCAACGCCAACGCCGGCACCGGAAAACCCGGGATCGCAGGCGCAAAGACGAGCTGCGAAGAAGCGGCGCGATTGATCCGCTGCGATCCCCGGCAGGTGCTGCCGTTTTCTACGGGCGTGATCATGGAGCCGCTGCCCGTGGAGCGCATCGTCGCCGGGCTGCCTGCGTGCATCGCCGACTTGCGCGAAGACAATTGGGCGCGTGCGGCGCAGGCGATCATGACGACCGACACCGTGCCGAAAGCCCGGTCGCGACGCCTGCAGGTGGGAAGCGGCACGGCCGTTGTGACCGGAATCGCCAAGGGCGCGGGCATGATCCGCCCCGATATGGCGACGATGCTCGGATTCATCGCCACAGACGCCCCGGTGGCCCAAGAGATGCTGCAGGATCTGGTCGCCGACGCCGCCGCAGCATCGTTCAACCGCATCAGCGTCGACGGCGACACCTCGACCAACGACTCCTTCGTTCTCATTGCCACCGGTGCTGCCGGAGGTCCAGCGATCGACGACAGGAGGCATCCCGGATTCGCGCAGTTGCACGAAGCGATACTCGATGTATCGCAGGGGCTCGCGCAGGCTATCGTGCGCGACGGCGAAGGCGCGACGAAATTCATCACCGTCCGCGTGGAAAAAGGCAGGGAAGAAGCCGAATGCGCGAGCGTAGCGTACGCAATCGCGCACTCGCCGCTGGTGAAGACCGCGTTCTTCGCCTCCGACCCGAATCTGGGGCGGCTCCTCGCCGCCGTCGGTAACGCCGGAGTGCGCGATCTCGACGTCGGCCGCGTCGAGTTATACCTCGACGAGGTGATGGTGTCGAAGGACGGCGGCCGCGCCCCGGATTACCGCGAGGAGGACGGAAAGCGCGTGATGGCAAAAAGCGAGATCACCGTTCGCGTCGTGCTCAACCGCGGGGCGGCGGCGACCACAGTGTGGACCTGCGATCTGTCGCACGATTACGTTACTATCAACGCCGAATACAGGACCTAGATGCGGAGCCGGAGCGAACCATGTCCGAATTGGAACGGCTGATCAAGCGGGGCGAAGCGCTCCTCGAGCGGGTGGAGACGCTGCTCCCCCCTGCGTCGCGTCCCGTGGACTGGGAGGCGAGCATCGCCTTCCGCTGGCGCAAGACATCGCGCCACGGCTTCATCCAGCCGGTGAAGAATCTGCACCGCATCCGCTTGTCCGATCTTCGCGGGGTCGACAGCCAGAAAGCGCTGATCGAACAGAACACCCGCCAGTTCGTCGAGGGCCGCACGGCCAACAATGCGCTCCTGACCGGCGCCCGTGGCACCGGAAAATCCTCGCTGGTGAAGGCCGTGCTGAACAAATTCCATCGCCAGGGCCTGCGCCTTATCGAGGTGGAAAAGCACGATCTCATCGATCTCCCCGACATCGTCGATCAGGTCGCGGGGCGGCCGGAGCGCTTCGTCCTGTTCTGCGATGACCTCTCGTTCGAATTGTCGGAGGCCGCAGGTTACAAGGCGCTCAAGGTGGTGCTGGACGGTTCGATTTCCGCCACCTCGGAAAACCTTCTCATCTACGCGACCTCCAACCGGCGGCATCTTGTGCCCGAGTACATGCAGGAAAATTTGGAGACCAAGCACCTCGGCGAGGAAATTCATCCCGGTGAAACGGTAGAGGAGAAGATCTCGCTCTCGGAGCGCTTCGGCCTGTGGGTTTCCTTCTATCCGTTCGACCAGGACGACTATCTTGAAATCGTGAGCCACTGGCTGCGCGAATTGGGTTGCCGCGAGGGCGAGGTTCCCAAGGCCCGGCAGGAGGCGCTGCAGTGGGCGCTCCTGCGGGGATCGCGCAGCGGACGCGTGGCCTGGCAGTTCGCGCGCGATTACGCCGGTCGCAATGCCGGCGACGGCAAGCCAAGACGCTAGCGGGTGTCCGCGATGTCGGCCCCGGTGGAGGTTGCCGCGGCGGTGCTGATCCGCTCGGACGGCACCGTGCTTCTCGCGCAGCGTCCCGCAAGCAAGGTCTACTCGGGGTACTGGGAGTTTCCCGGCGGCAAGGTCGAGCCGGGCGAGCCGGTTGCCGAGGCGCTCAAGCGCGAGATACGCGAAGAGCTCGGGATCGAGATCGGGCGTGCGTATCCCTGGATCACCCGCGTCTTCACCTATCCGCATGCCACGGTGCGCCTGCATTTTTACCGGGTCACCGCCTGGCGCGGGGAGCCGCGCGCGCTCGAACACCAGGCCATTGCCTGGCAGCGCCCGGATGCGATCGAGCGCGCCCCGCTCCTGCCGGCCAACGGTCCGGTGCTGCGCAGCCTGTTGCTGCCCGCCGAATACGCTATCACTCAAGCCGGCGAACTCGGCATGGAGGTGTTTCTTTCGCGATTCGAGGCAAGACTGCGGAGTGGTCTCAGGCTCATCCAGGTGCGGGAGAAATCGCTCGGGCGTGAAGAGGCTGGGAAGTTCGCAAGACGCGTTCTCGCGCTCGCCCGGCCTTACGGCGCGAAAGTCCTCGTCAATGCGGATACCGTGCTCGCGCGCGAAGTCGGAGCCGACGGCGTGCACCTCACCGCAGAACAATTGCGCGGCGCGACCGCGCGCCCCGATGTCCCGTGGTGCGGCGCGTCATGCCATTCGGCCGAGGAGCTGCGCGGTGCCGAGGCGCTTGGGGTGGATCTCGTCGTGCTCGGGCCGGTTCGTGCGACGCCGTCGCACCCGGACGCGGTCCCGCTCGGCTGGGAGAGATTCCGGGAGATCGCTGCAGGTGCGGCCATCCCGGTGTACGCGCTCGGCGGGATCGTCCCGGGCGATCTCGAACCAGCCATGAACTGTGGCGCGCACGGTATTGCCATGGTGCGCGGCAGCTGGGGAGAAATTCCCTAGGAATCTTCCGTCGGATTCGCGTCGGGCGCGTCCTTGTCTTCCTCGACTGCAACCCGGTACTTTTCCATCGCCCAATCGCCGAGATCGATGAGCTTGCAGCGCTCAGAACAAAACGGCCGGTAAGGATTTTCAGACGACCACGCCACCTGCGCGTTGCAGCGCGGGCAACTCACGAAGCGCGCCTTGCTCATGGCCTTACAGATTGCAGAAGATCAGCTCGAACTCGACATCCGCCTCGCACACCCGCGTGCCGAAAGTGCTGAAGCGGACGTTCAAGGCGTAACGGTTGGCGCTGATCTCCGGAATGAACTGCGAATTGAGCGGCAGCCGGATGCGCACCATCTGTGACATCTTGCCGCCGAGCATCTGCGAGAAAGCGGCGCGGTGGGCGACGTGTTTTACGGGCTTGCCGCCCTCGCGCAGCAGTTTCAGCACGATGGCGGAGGCGTCGCGGATCGGCAGCAAGGGCGCAATCCAGACGCCGAGATCCGCCCCGCGCCGCTCGCGTTCGCGATGCAGCCAGAAATGGTACGAAGGCAGGTCGAATTCGCACACTCCGCCGGGGATTCCCGTGCGCTGCTTGATCGACATCAGCCATTCGTTTTCGCGGAGATACTGGCCGATCTTGCCGGTCATGGCGAAGAGCGCGGCGCTTGCGCGCTCGATATCGGAAATGACCTGCTGGAGCACGTTCTCCGCAATCTGAGGATTGTTCCGAAAACCCAGCAAGACCTGCTTCTGGCGCTCGAGCTCCTGCAGCAGGTCCGACTTCAGCTCGGCGCGGCTCGCGACTTCCAGGATCTCGAACAGGGTCAGGAGCACCACGTGGTGCGCGCGCGGATCTTCTTCGTCGACAAGAAAGTGATTGACACGCTCGAACAGGGCCTCGAGGCGAAGCAGCGTCCGAATGCGCTCGTTGAGCGGATACTCGTAGGTGATCACCGTGTTGCCCGTGGCGCGAAGGGGAGGCGGTTGATCCTGGCGCAAGGATGCCGGATTCTCACCGATCGGCCACGAATTGACAACGGGAGGCGTCATGACGCTGTCTTGAAACTGGCTGCGAGCGTGAGATATTTCTCATGCAAGCGGGCCACCTGCCCCTTGAGCGCCTCGGGCGCCCCGCTATTGTCGATCACGTCGTCCGCCTCGGCTAGGCGCTGCTCGCGCGTGGCCTGCGCGGCGATGATATCGCGCACATCCTTTTCCGTGAGGCCGCTGCGCCGCATGACCCGCTCGATCTGCTGATCCTCGGTGCAATCGACCACGAGCACGCGGGCGTATCGCGACCGATCGACGCCGCCCTCAACCAGGAGCGGCACGACGAGAATCGCGTAAACGCTCGCGGCGTGCTCACAGCGGCGCGTGCTCTCCTTCCGAATGAGCGGATGCAGGATCGCTTCGAGCTTCTTCTTCGCCTGTGCGTCGCCGAACACGAGCTTGCGCATCCCGGCGCGGTCGAGGGACCCATCCGCGCCGATGTAGCGGGCACCGAATGCCGAGCGGATCGGCTCGATCGCCGCTCCGTCCGGACGCGTGAGCTCGTGGGCGATCTCGTCCGTGTCGATCACCGCGATCCCAACCCGGGCGAAGGATCCGGCGACTTCGCTCTTGCCGCTGCCGATGCCGCCCGTGAGGCCCACGATGTAGGGTTTCACATGAACTGGTTGAGGTAGTGGCGGCTGATCTGGGGACCCCAGAACAAGCCGACGACGCCCGCAGCGCTCAAGTAGGGCCCGAAGGGTATCGGGACGCTACGCCCACGCCGGGCAAACACGATCAGGCTGATCCCGACCGCGGCGCCGATGAAGGACGACAACAGGATGGTCAGCGGCAACACCTGCCAGCCGCACCATGCCCCGATCGCTGCAAGCAGCTTGAAATCTCCGAAACCCATGCCTTCCTTGCCGGTCGCAAGCTTGAACAGCCAATACACGCTCCACAGTACGAGGTACCCGGCGACCGCACCGATAACCGCGGATCGCAGATCGGTAAAAACGCCGGCCGCGTTGACCAGCAGGCCCAGCCACAGCAGGGGCAGGGTGATCGAATCGGGCAACAGCTGGGTATCGAAATCGATGAAGCTCGCCGCGAGCATGCACCACAGGAACACCATTGCCGCAAACGCCGCGGGTCCGAAACCGAAGCGCGCCGCCGACCAGGCTGCGGCGATCCCTCCGAGCAGCTCGACCAGCGGATAGCGGGCGCTGATGTGGGTCCCGCAGGCCGAGCAGCGTCCGCGCAACAATCCCCATGAGACGAGCGGGATATTTTCCGCCGCAGTGATGCCGTGTCGGCAGGAAGGGCAACGCGAGCGCGGCACGAAAAGATTGAACCGCTCCGCCGGAGCGAGCGTCTCGCCGCGCAGCTCGGCGCACTGCTCCTGCCATTCCCGCTCCATCATCTTGGGCAAGCGGTGAATGACCACGTTGAGGAACGAACCCACCACGAGCCCGAACGCGAGGCACAGCCAGGGAAACACCGCCGGGTGGGCGACGGTTTTGAGAATCTCGCTCATGGGATCAAATAAAAAGGGTTACGGTCCGCCCGTAACCCTTTTCGCGGGGAGGCTACAGCGGGAATGATGCTAGACCGCTTGGCCGATCTTGAAGATCGGCAGGTACATCGCGATCACCATGCCGCCGATCAGCACGCCGAGCACCACCATGATCATCGGCTCCATCAGACTGGTAAGCGCGTCCACCGCGTCGTCGACCTCGGCTTCGAAAAAGTCTGCTACCTTGCCGAGCATGGAATCGAGCGCGCCGGATTCTTCCCCGATCGACACCATCTGGATGACCATGTTGGGAAAAACATTGGTGTCCTGCATGGAGGACGTGAGGGTGCTCCCGGAGCTTACCTTCTGCTGAATTTCCTTGGTGGCCATGGCGTAGACGTAGTTCCCTGAGGCGCCGCCGACCGAGTCGAGTGCCTCGACCAGAGGCACGCCTGCTGCAAACATGGTGGAAAGGGTGCGGGTCCAGCGCGCGATCGTGGATTTCCGAACCAGGTCGCCGAACACCGGCACCTTGAGCATCAGCCGGTCCATGAAGATCTGGATCGGGACGGAACGCTTCCACAGTTCGAGAAACCCCCATACGCTTCCGATGACGACGGGGAAGATGATGTACCAGAACTGCACGAAAATGTCCGAGACGCCCATGACGAACAAGGTCGGCGCGGGAAGATCGGCGCCGAAGTTCCTGAACACCTCCTTGAAAGCCGGGATCACGAATATCATGATAACGGCGGTGATGACGAAAGCAACCACGATGATTGCGATCGGGTAGAACAACGCCGCCTTGATCTTGGATTTTATGGCGAGGATCTTTTCCTTGTAGGTCGCCAGGCGGTCGAGGAGGGTTTCCAGAATGCCGGCCTGCTCGCCGGCCGCCACCAGGTTGCAGAATAGCGCGTCGAAGTGAAGCGGATGCTTGCGGAACGCCGCGGCGAGTGCGGTTCCGGTTTCCACGTCGGCCTTGATGTTCATCAACAGCCTCTGCACCGCCGGATTGGCGTGGCCCTTGCCGACGATATCGAAGGACTGAAGGAGCGGCACCCCCGCTTTCATCATGGTCGCCAGCTGGCGGGTGAACAAGGTGACGTCCTTCTCCCTGACCCTGCCGCCGCGTCCGATACGCTGCTTGCTTACCTTGGTGACGATGATGCCCTGGCGGCGCAGCGTGACGTTGACGACGGCTTGGCCGCCGGCGCGCATCTGACCTTTGAGGACTTTGCCGGACTTGTCTTTCCCCTCCCAAAGGTAATTGATTTCCTTGACCTTGCCGGCTGCTGCTGCGGTTGCCATACGGTGTCTCCTACATCGTTCGCTCGTTCGCTGGCGCTGCCTACGACTTCCTCCCTGAAGTCAGGCCTCGCGCGATGATGCATGGCCTTGGGGTTTTTGTAAAGCCTCAGGATTACGGCTTAATGCATTGAAGACAAGGCGTAAATACCGTGAATTTTTCTCCTCCGGGCAAGTGCCGGAAAGCCCGTCACGCAGCCTGGGCGAGGTCCGATACGCGGGGGCGAAAGAGCCGCACGGTCTTGATGACCCGATCCTGGGTCTGGACGATCTCCATCGGTACTTCGGCGATCTTCAGGGCCACCCCGGCCTCGGGAATGTCCCGCAGATGCTCGAGGATGAGGCCGTTCAGGGTTTTTGGCCCGTCGAGAGGCAGGGCGAGCCCGAGCTTGCGGTTCAGCTCGCGTAGCACGCTCGTGCCCTCGACGAGGGCGCTCCCGTCCTTGTCCCAGGGCTCGATTTCCGACTTCACCGGCGCAGTCGTGGTGAACTCACCGATGATCTCCTCGATGATGTCCTCCAGAGTCACCAGGCCCTGCAGCTCTCCGTACTCGTCCACCACCAGCGCGATGCGCTGACGGTTTTCCTGAAAGTACTGGAGCTGCGCGAACAGCGGCGTCCCTGCGGGAACGAAGTACGGCTCGGTCAGCAGCTCGGCGAGTGCCGCGCGGTCGAACTCCTCGGCACGTACCAGATGCATCACCTTGCGCAGGTGGAGGATCCCGGCGATGTTGCCGAGTTCGCCCCGGTAGGCGGGAAGCCGGGTGTGGTACGCGGTGGTGAGCTGCGTGAGGATGGTTTCGCTGGGGGCCTCGAGATCGATCGCCTCGATCTGCGCCCTGGGCGTCATCACGTCCTCGATGGTGATCGCTTCGAGGTCGAAAAGATTGACGAGGATGCTCTGGTGCTTTTTCGGCATGAACTGTCCCGACTCCAGCACGAGGAAACGCAGTTCCTCCATCGACAGGCGCTGCGGTCCCGGGTCGAGCGGAATGCGCAGCAGCCACAGCAGGCAGCGGACGAACAGGTTCACGACCCAGAGCGACCACGCGAATGCCCTGACGAGCGGCTTGAGCACGTAGCTCGCCGTAAGGGCCGTCTGCTCCGGATAGCGTGCGCCGATCACTTTCGGCGTGATCTCTGCGAACACGAGGATCAGCAAGGTCACCACGACGGTG
>DATHHS010000056.1:0-27911 GCA_035317085.1 Burkholderiales bacterium | reverse complement strand
GCCGGTGGCCGTGCAGAAGTCGCTGGAAGAAGCGCGCCGCAAGATGTTCCGCGTGTCTTTGAAGAACGGCACGCTGCAGCACGCCGTGATCGGCAAGCACGGTTCTTCGAAGGTGATCATGCAGCCCGCATCGGAGGGTACCGGCATCATCGCAGGCGGTCCCATGCGGGCCGTGTTCGAAGTGATGGGTGTGACCAACGTTCTCGCGAAGTGCCTCGGTTCGACCAACCCCTACAACGTGGTTCGCGCAACACTCGACGGCTTGAAAAGAATGAACACCCCCGCGGAGATCGCGGCCAAACGCGGCAAGTCGATCGAGGAAATCACGAGCTGAAGGCACCCCTATGGCTGACAAAAAAATCCGCGTGACGCTCATCAAGAGCCCCATCAGCTGCAAGACCGAGCATCGCGCCACGGTGCGCGGCCTTGGCTTGCGGCGAATTCGCCAGACCGTCGAGTTGAAAGACACTCCGCAGGTGCGGGGCATGATCAACAGCGTGAACTACCTGGTGCGGTTGGAGAGCTAGATGGAACTCAATACGCTGAAACCCGCTCCCGGCTCGAAGCACGCGCGCAAGCGCGTCGCCCGAGGCATCGGGTCGGGGACGGGCAAGACAGGCGGCCGCGGGCACAAGGGCCAAAGAGCGCGATCCGGAGGCTTTCACAAGGTCGGCTTCGAAGGCGGCCAGATGCCGCTGCAGCGCAGGCTTCCCAAGCGCGGCTTCAAGTCGCTGACGCGGGAAGATACCGCCGAGGTGCTGCTATCGGATCTCGAGCGCGTCAAGGCCGAGAAAATCGACCTCGCGGTGTTGAAGGACGCAGGTGTCGTTCCGGGATCGGCCAAGAGGGCCAAGGTGATCGTTTCCGGCAAGCTCACGCGCAAAGTCGCCCTTGTCGGCATTGCGGTCAGCAAGGGCGCGCGCTCTGCGATCGAAGCGGCGGGCGGCAGCACCGATGCGCCGATTCCGCAACCCAAGCCGAAGCGCGAGCCCAAGGCCATACCGGCACCCCAGGCGCAGGCCGAGGGAAAGTCCGGCAAGGAAGCGGCCAAACCCGAGACGGACAAGCCCGCGCAGAAGGACGCCAAAGTGAAGAGCGAGGCCCGAGGCGAGCGCAAGGGCGAAGCTGGCAAGACGGCGGGGCAGTCCAAGCCCGGGCCCGAAGGCAAGAAGGGCAAGTAAGGCTGAGATGGCAGCGCAGATTCCTCAGCTCGGCAAGACCGGAAAATACGGTGACCTGAAGAAGCGCCTCCTGTTCCTGCTCGGGGCGCTGGTCGTATTCCGGATTGGCGCGCATATTCCGGTGCCCGGAGTCGACCCGGTCAAACTCGCCGAGATGTTCCAGTCCCAGCAGGGCGGCATGCTGGGACTGTTCAACATGTTCTCGGGCGGAGCCCTGTCGCGCTTTACCATTTTCGCGCTCGGCATCATGCCCTACATCTCTGCTTCGATCATCATGCAGCTCATGACTGCGGTGTCCCCGCAGCTTGAAGCGCTCAAGAAAGAAGGACAGTCCGGCCAGCGCAAGATCACGCAATACACGCGTTACGCCACCGTATTCCTGGCGCTGTTTCAGGCGTTCGGCATCTCGATCTTCCTCCAATCGCAGGCGGTGATCGAAGCGGGCCTCCTGTTTCGCTTCACGACAATCGTGACCCTGGTGACCGGCACCATGTTTTTGATGTGGCTCGGTGAGCAGGTCACCGAGCGGGGCTTGGGCAACGGGATCTCGATCATCATCTTTGCCGGAATTGCCGCGGGACTTCCGAACGCGGTCGCGGGACTTCTGGAGCTGGTTCGCACCGGCGCGATGCATCCGCTCACCGCGATTTTGATAACGGCCGCGGTGGCCGTCGTGACTTGGGGCGTGTGCTTCGTGGAACGCGGCCAGAGGAAAATCCTGGTGAACTATGCTAAGCGCCAGGTCGGCAACAAGGTCTACGGCGGGCAGGCCTCGCACCTGCCGTTCAAGCTCAACATGTCGGGCGTGATCCCTCCGATTTTCGCTTCCTCCATCATCCTCTTTCCCGCAACGCTCGCCGGGTGGTTTACCAGCGGGGTCGCCGGCGGCAGCTCCTGGGAATTGTTGACGAGAGGGCAGGTCGGACCGGCATTCAGCCTGTTGATCAGGGATCTCGCCTCTACGCTGACCCCGGGCCAGCCGATTTATGTGCTGCTGTACGCGAGCGCCATCGTGTTCTTCTGTTTTTTCTATACGGCGCTGCAATACAACCCGAAAGAAACGGCAGACAACCTGAAGAAATCCGGCGCCTTCGTTCCGGGCATCCGGCCGGGCGAGCAGACGGCGAAATACCTCGAGAAGATTCTCTTGAGATTGACCCTGGCAGGAGCGATATACGTGACTCTGGTGTGTCTGCTGCCGGAGATGCTGATCCTCAAGTTCAACGTGCCGTTTTATTTCGGCGGGACTTCGCTCCTCATTATCGTCGTCGTGACGATGGATTTCATGGCGCAGGTGCAGGCCTACATCATGACGCACCAATACGAGAGCCTGCTCAAGAAGGCGAATTTCAAGGGAGCGGGGTTCCCGACCCGCTAAGGGAGAGCATGGCCAAGGAAGACGTGATCCAGATGGGGGGCGAGATCATGGAAACGCTGCCCAACGCAACTTTTCGGGTAAAGCTGGAAAACGGACACGTCGTGCTAGGACACATTTCCGGCAAGATGCGCATGCACTACATTCGCATCCTGCCTGGCGACAAGGTCACGGTAGAGTTGACGCCGTACGACCTCACGCGCGGACGCATTATATTCCGCGCCAAGTGAACGAAAGGAAACGCGAATGAAGGTATTGGCCTCGGTAAAGAAGATTTGCCGCAACTGCAAGATCGTGCGCCGCAAGGGTGTGGTGCGTGTGATCTGCAAGGACCCGCGCCATAAACAGCGACAGGGGTAGCAAATCGGTAGTTAACGGACGGATTTCACGTTATAATTTCGGGTTTCCCATTTAACTGGCGAACGAACGGAGTAGGACATGGCCCGCATAGCTGGGGTTAACATTCCGAACCACCAACATGCCGAGATTGCGCTGCAGGCGATCTTCGGTGTCGGCCGCTCGCGTGCGCAGGCGATCTGCGCCGCGGCCAAGATCAATAAGATTTCTAAAATCAAGGACTTGTCTGAATCCGACATGGAGCGACTGCGCGAGCAGGTGGCAAGATTTACCGTCGAAGGTGACCTGCGTCGCGAGGTCTCCATGAATATCAAGCGGCTGATGGACCTCGGCTGCTATCGCGGAACGCGTCATCGCAAGGGTCTGCCGGTACGCGGGCAGCGTACCCGCACCAACGCGCGCACCCGCAAGGGGCCGCGTAAGGCCGCAGTCAAGATCACCGCCGCCGCCCCAAAGGCCGGCTGAGCGCTACCGAGGATTCCGTCCATGGCAAAACCGCCGGCCGCACCGACCGCAGCAGCACGCATTCGCAAGAAGGTCAAGAAAAACGTGGCCGAGGGCATCGCCCATATTCACGCTTCGTTCAACAATACCATCGTGACCATCACCGACCGCCAGGGCAATGCTCTTGCCTGGGCGACTTCCGGGGCCGCCGGCTTCAAGGGGTCGAGGAAATCCACGCCTTTTGCCGCTCAGGTCGCAGCCGAACAGGCCGGCCGGGCCGCGCAGGAGTGCGGCGTGAAGAATCTCGAGGTGCGCATCAAGGGTCCTGGCCCCGGCCGCGAATCGGCCGTGCGCGCCCTTAACGCGCTCGGTCTCAAGATCAGCAGCATCGCCGATGTGACGCCCGTGCCCCATAACGGATGCCGGCCGCCGAAAAAGCGGCGCATATAAAAGGAACAAGCATGGCCCGAGATCTGCAACCCAAGTGCCGCCAGTGCCGCCGCGAAGGAGAGAAGCTCTTCCTCAAGGGCGAAAAATGCTTCACCGACAAATGCGCGATCGAGCGGCGCAGTTACGCGCCGGGACAGCACGGCCAGAAAAGCGGCGGTCGCATGTCCGACTTCGGCAAGCAGCTGCGTGAGAAGCAGAAGTTGCGGCGTATTTACGGACTGCTCGAGCGCCAGTTTCGCAAGACCTACGCGGAGGCCTCGCGCAGCAAGGGCGTCACGGGTGAACGCCTTCTGCAACTGTTGGAGTCGCGCCTCGATACCGTGTCCTACCGGATGGGGTTTGGTGCAAGCCGCACCGAAGCGCGCCAGATCGTCCGCCACAACGGCATCCTCGTGAACGGCAAGCGTGTCAACGTGCCGTCTTACCAGGTGCGGCCGGGTGACACCGTCGAAGTTGCGGCGAAGGCGAAGGAGCAGCTCCGGGTGAAGGGTTCGATCACGGCGGCCGAAACGCGCGGCTTCCCGGAATGGATGGAAGTCGACGCCAAGGAAATGAAGGGCAAGATGAAGGCGCTTCCAGTGCGTTCGGAACTGCCTTCCACGATCAACGAAAGCCTGGTCGTCGAGTTGTATTCGAAATAACGCGGCACTTGTAGCAACCGGCGCAAGCCATATCGTATCGAGGGTCTCACATGCAAACCAATGGATTTCTGAAACCGCGCATTATCGACGTCCAGGGAATCGCCCCCAATCACGCGAAAGTGGTGATGGAACCGTTCGAGCGGGGGTATGGGCACACGCTCGGCAATGCGCTGCGCCGCGTCCTGCTTTCGTCGATGCCGGGTTTCGCCGCGACCGAAGTGCAGATCGGCGGAGTGCTGCACGAATACTCGACGATCGAGGGTGTCCAGGAAGATGTCGTCGACATCCTGCTCAACCTCAAGGGCGTGGTGCTGAAGGTCCATAATCGCGAGGACGTGCTGCTCAATCTGAAGAAAAAGGGCGAAGGTCCGGTCACCGCGGGGGACATCGAAGCCACTCACGACGTAGAGATCATCAACCCGGAGCACGTCATTGCGCATCTCTCCCCAGGCGGCAAACTCGAGATGCAGATCAAGATCGAGAAGGGGCGCGGATACGTTCCCGGAAATCTGCGCGTCGTCCCGGAAGAATCCAAGGGCATAGGCAAGATCATTCTGGACGCTTCGTTCTCACCCGTCAGGCGCGTGTCCTATTCGGTCGAATCCGCGCGCGTCGAGCAGCGCACCGACCTGGACAAGCTGATCATCGATATCGAGACCAACGGCGTGATCGAGCCCGAGGAGGCGATACGGTACGCCGCGAGGATTCTGGTGGATCAGCTTTCCGTGTTCGCCGCGCTCGAAGGCACGGCTCCGGCGGTCGAGGAGAAAAAGGCCCCGCAAGTCGACCCGATTCTGCTGAGACCCGTTGACGACCTCGAGCTCACCGTGCGCTCGGCAAATTGCCTCAAGGCGGAAAACATCTACTACATCGGTGACCTGATCCAGCGCACCGAAACCGAACTTCTCAAGACGCCCAATCTCGGCCGCAAGTCACTTAACGAGATCAAGGAAGTCCTCGCCTCGCGCGGGCTGACTCTGGGCATGAAGCTCGAGAACTGGCCGCCGGCAGGACTGGAGACCGCCCGCACCTCCTGATCGAGGCGAAGGAACAAAAAAATGCGTCACCGTCACGGACTCAGAAAACTCAACCGCACCAGCAGCCATCGCCTGGCGATGTTCCGCAATATGGCGGTTTCGCTCCTGAAGCACGAGCTCATCCAAACCACTCTGCCCAAGGCAAAGGAGCTGCGTCGCGTCGTCGAGCCCATGATCACCCTGGGCAAGAAACCTACGCTCGCCAACCGGCGCCTCGCCTTCAACCGCTTGCGCGATCGCGACATGGTGACAAAGCTGTTCACCGAGATCGGGCCGCGCTACGCCAAACGAAACGGCGGCTACCTGCGCATCCTGAAGCACGGGTTCAGGAAGGGAGACAACGCGCCCATGGCTCTGATCGAATTGCTCGATCGCCCGGAATCGGAGAAAGAAGCCGAAGCGAAGGGCGTGAAGGCTTAGGCGCTTCGAGTTTCGAACAAAAGGCCGGGTTGCTCCGGCCTTTTTTACGAGTGCTTCCGCCGGGTTTGGGGATGTGGGCAGGTTCCCGAAGGCAGCCGTCGAGTCCGCGCGAGATCGTCGCTCTCCGCCTACAGGATGAGAATCGCCCGGTAATCGTTGACGTTGGTCCGTGTCGGCCCCGTTACGACGAGATCCCCGAGCCCCGAGAAAAATCCGTATCCGTCGTTGTTGGCGAGCAGCGTTCGGGCATTCATTCCGAGCTCCATCCCGCGCTCGAGAGAATCGGGCAGCAGCACTGCACCGGCGTTGTCCTCGGAGCCGTCGATGCCATCGGTGTCGCAAGCAATGGCGAAGACGTTCCCGGTTCCCGCAAGGTCGACGGCGAGAGACAAGAGAAACTCCGTGCAGCGCCCACCGCGACCATCGCCACGCACGGTGACCGTACATTCGCCGCCGGAAATCAAGGCGAGCGGCGGCTTGGCAGGTTCGCCGTGATGCGCGATTTGCCGGGCGAGTGCGCCATAGACTTTTCCCACCTCCGATGCCTCGCCCGTCACGCCGTCGCCGAGGTTCATGGTTTGAATCCGATGCAGATGGAAAACATCCTGTGCCGCGCGCAGCGCCTGCCGTCCAGAGGCGATCACGCGGTTTTCAACGTTGGAAAAAATCCTGTCGCCCGGTTTGGGCGTTTCGGGGGTTTCGCCGCGCACGCCCCGCTCGAGGTGTTCCCTCACTGCCGGCGGGGTGTTGACACGATAGCGCTCGAGGATCTCGATCGCCTCGCGGTACGTCGAGGGGTCCGGGGCGCAAGGACCTGAGGCAATGTGAGTGGGATCGTCACCCGTGACATCCGAGATGATGAGCGAGAGCACCGGTGCTTTGCAGGCCGCGGCAAGCCGCCCGCCCTGGATCGCGGAGAGGTGCTTGCGCACGGTGTTCATGTCCTGAATCGGCACGCCCTTGCGAAGCAGCTCCTTCGTCGTTGCTTTCAGAGCCTGCATGCCGACGCCTTCGACGGGCAGGCTGAGCAGGGCCGAACCACCGCCGGAGATCAGCGCCAACAACAGGTCGCCGGGCGCCAGCCTTCCGACCCTTTGCAGGATTTCCTTTGCGGCGGACTCGCCCATCTCATCCGGAACAGGGTGTCCGGCTTCGATGACCTGGATACGGCGTGTGGGCAATCCGTGCCGGTAACGCGTGATCACCAGACCTTCGAGCATCGCGTCCTCGGGCCAATGCCGTTCAACCGCAAGGGCCATCGAAGCGGCGGCCTTGCCCGCCCCGATCACGAGGGTCCTGCCCGATGGCGGAGGGGGAAGCTGACTCGGGAGGATCTTGAGCGGGTCGGCGGCGGCTACAGCGGCCTGAAAGCTTTGTATGAGCAGCTGCTTCGGTTCCATGCGCGGATTTTTTGCTTTCTTTTGCGCGGGATGAGCGGTTCCTGGCCCAGGGCGCAAGCAACGTCTGTTCCGTCTCAGAGCTCTACCATATTGACTACGGACTTGAATATCACGCTCTCCGGATTGCAGAGCCGATCGAGCACCGTGAAGTGATTCGCTCCCGGGCAGGGTATGTCCATCCGGCGGGCCTTGCCCCACCGCTCTGCGATGAGCCTGTTCTGGATGTGGAATCCCTCATTTTCGTCTTCGCCCACGGCGGTGTAGAGCGAGGCGTCGCCTGCGGGCGGCAGGAACGCTGGACTGACTTTCAGCGCGGATCTCTCGTCGAGGCGCACGTCGCAATTCACCGAAGGCACCTTGACGATTTCGGTGAGGTCGTACAAGCCGCTGATCGACAGGGCGGCGCTGACGACCTTACCCGGCAGGTCGGACGAATACTTCTGCCACCGGCAGGAAAGCATCATGGCCGCGAGATGCCCCCCTGCCGAATGCCCGCAAAGGTGGAGCCGATTTGCAGGTGCGCCGAAGTTCTCTCCGTTGCGGTACAGCCAGGCACAGGCCTGGACCATCTGCATCACGATGTCTTCGACTTGCACCGCCGGGCAAAGAGCATAGTTCGGTACCGCGACCGTGATGCCCTTCTTCGCGAGCGCCGGTGCGACGAACGAAAAGGATCTCTTGTCGAATGCGCGCCAGTACCCGCCGTGAATGTACATCAGGAGCCCACGGCTTTTTCCCTGCGCGCGGAAGACGTCCAGCTTTTCCGTTTCGGCAGCGCCGTAGGGCACGTCGAGGTAGCAATCGAGGCCGGCACGGGCGCGTTCCGAGTCTTTTTCCCAGCGATCGAAAATCGACTGGTAGTCCTTGACTACGAGCCGCGGATTGTAAAGAAGCTCGTAATTGGTCTTGTCCGCGTTCATCCTGGTGCTCCGGAGAGATCGCTCCGCCGCGGGGGGGGCGCGTCAAAGGCGCGTCCTTTCGACAAGAACACCCGGGTCAGCTTTCTTCCGTCGAACGAGGTTCTGCTCAGAACGTCTCGCGCCAAAGATCGAGCGCCTGTTGCACGGGCCGGTCCGAGAAGCTGAACAGTACCGCCTGTTCGTCGGCGTCCAGCCTGTACGGCTGCCAGGAAGGACAGACAAATACGTCTCTGGGTCCGAAGACGAGCGTTTGGCCGCCGACGTGGCAGCGGCCCCTGCCTTCGACCACTGCATACACCGTGGAATCCGTCGAGCGATAGTCCTTGCCCCGGAATTGTTTCGGAAGGAGCTGCATGAAAGTCCCGATGGTCGGCATCGCCCAGTCACCGGTCACCGGGTTGGTGTATTGAAGCTTGTAGCCCCAGCAGGGATGCGCGTCACTGGCCTGTTTCAGCGTTTCGAGTGCCTCACGGGTGCGCTGGTAGGGATACCAGAAAAGCGGCGAGGTCCGGCTTTTCGCCCGGTATTCCACGGGCTTCATGGTATTGCCGAATTGCGCGAGGTTGTCGCCTTCGGTGCGGCCGGTATGCTGCGCTTCCTGCGATCCCTTTTCCATGAATTGCGCATCGAGCAGCTCGACCAGCGGAACGTCCAGGCCGTCCAGCCACACCATGGGTTCCTTGGAGGGATTGCCGTGGTCATGGAAGGTCCACGACGGTGTGATCACGAAATCACCCACGTTCATCGTGACTTTTTCGCCATCCACCGCGGTATAGGCGCCGCTGCCGAGCAGGATGAAGCGCAGGGCGGATTGCGAGTGCCGGTGCAAGGGGGCGACCTCGCCGGGGAGAATCAGCTGCAGTCCCGCATACAGGCTGTGAGTCACGCTCGATCGACCCCGGAGCCCCGGATTTTCAAGCACCAACACACGCCGCTCGGCTTCCTTGGCGGTGATGAGTCGCCCCGCCTCCTGTATCCAGGGCCACATCTGGTCCCATTTCCAGAGGCAGGGCGTGCACGGGCTGTTCGGCGTCGGAGTAATGAGGCCGTGCAGAACCTCCCACAAAGGCGTGACGTTGGCTTTGTCGATCCTTTCGTAAAACGCCTTGCGGTCTGCGGCAAGGTTTGCCTGAAGCACGGCGGACATCGGCTTCTCCGGAGCTAGGGATTGAGGGGATTTTCCGCTAAAGGTGGCGGTTGCGGCAACCTTCGGCGGTAGCTCAGAGGATGGCGGCCGGGGACGCAAGGCAGGCCGTTTGACTAAGTGGGATACTGCCCACTTTTCACATTGGGAGCATCATCAGCAGTCGGGGGCCAGGGGCCTATCTCAGCCAAAGCCTCTGGAATTCCGCAGAGAGATGAGTACTATTTTATTTAACATATACAATATATTGTACTAAAAAACATGTCGTGAGTGTGCGCTCACATAGATGCCCATGGGGAGATACGTCCCACTTTCTTCCCACTTTCGCAGTGGGCCAAATTGTGGTTGACCCTCCTCCGGACGGCGCTTTGTAATAGGTGCCAAGCAGTCGTCGCTCATAGGACTGAAGAAGGAGGGATGACGTGACCGCTGATCAACTGTTGACCGAAATCGCGGACTACTGCCGGCGGGTCGGAATGGCCGAGTCCACTTTTGGGCGGCGCGCGGTAAACGACGGGAAGCTCGTGAGCCGGCTGCGGATCGGGGGACGCGTGACCATGGAAACCGTGGAGCGCGTGCGCACGTTCATGTCAGAGCATCGATCATTGGAGACCCGCGGCTTGGTGCGGCTGCGCTCGTCGGTGGGCGGTCCGGCCGGCGGTGCAAGCGCCGGGGCGGATCAGGCCAAGGGGCAGATTCCTGCGCTCCCCGGACCCAAGGTCGAGTCCAGGACGAACTTCCGATTCTACGATAACCGGCAGAAGTACCTGCTGTTCGTCAACACTTGCAGCGAAAAATGGGTGGTCGCCCAGCGCGTCGGCATGGAGCTCGCGAATATCCACCCGCGGCCTCCTGCCGTGCGGCTCTTCGACGCGGGCGTCGGCGACGGCACGGTGCTCGCCCGCGTCATGCGCGCCATGCACCAGCGCTACCCGACGATGCCGTTCCACATCGTCGGCAAGGAGATCAGTCTGGAGGACGTGCGGCTTGCCCTCGATCGCATGCCGGACCGCTTTTTCGAGCACCCGGCGACGGTGCTGGTCATGACCAATCTCTACTATTCGGAGGCGCCGTGGTTGACGCCGAAATCGGTTACGGCCGCAACCAGCCTCGTGTGGAAGGAAGTTGCGTTGACGGGGGCGACTTCGAGCGAGTTCGAGCAGCAGATCACCGAGTTGCAGCCGTTCCTCAACGAGCACTGGCGCGCCACGGTCAGCAAGACGAGCGGCAATCCTGCCTATGCGAAACCGGTGGTCCTGGTGTTCTATCGCGAGGATCACAAATTTCTGCTCGACCAGGTGTTGCCGCGGCGCGGCGCGGCGCGCGCCGACTACGATCTGGTCATTGCGTCGCAGCCCTACCGCGCTCGCGCCTCGGTCGAGTTCAAAGCGTCCAAAGTTCTGGCGCCGCTTGCACGGAGTCTTGCACCCGGTGGACGGATGATCGCGATTCACTCGCACGGCGGCGACCCGGGCTTGGAGATCGTTCAGAGGATCTGGCCGGGCGAAAACCCCTTTCAGACCGACCGCCACGCACTCCTGAAAGCGACGCGCGCCGAGCTGGGCGGCGAGGGCCGTGACCTCAATTTCAATGCCTACGCAGACAACCGCTCGATATTCCGCTACGACATGCACACGCTGCCTGAGGAAATCAGCGACGCGATCGGGACTTCGACCCTGCTCGCCGCGTGGAACGCTGCCGTGTACGTCGCGCAGATCGAGGACCAACGCCTGGGCGAGGTCATGGGCGACCGGGGCTACCTTGAAGCCACGCAGGATGTGCTCCGCCGCCACGGCGGACTGTGGTTCCTCGACGAGTCCTTCGTGATTTCCCGCAAGCGCGACTGAGCCGCATGCAGATGACAACGGAGCCCACTGCCTCCCGGGTTGCCGGGGCATCGCCGGAGGACCAGCGGCGCGACATCCGCGGATTGCTCGCAGGGGCTTCACTCGAACTGTCGTCGAGGGATCCCGCCGAGATCGACGCTTGCGCCGACCTGCTGGAACCGGGCACCTCCGTCTATATCAGCATGCCTCCGGGGCAGACCTATCATGGAAACGTCGCGCTGGCGATGCGTCTCGCGCGTGCCGGCCTTCGCCCGGTCCCCCACGTGGCAGCGCGCCGAATCGCGAGCCGCGACGCGCTCGACGAATATCTTTCGCGCGCGGCCGGCGAAGCGGGCGTGGACTGCGCTCTTGTGATCGCCGGTGACAGCGACCGGGCGAGCGGTCCCTTCGATTCGAGTCTCGCCCTGCTCGAAAGCGGCCTGTTCGAGCGGCATGGCATTGTGCATCTGTGCATAGCGGGTTATCCGGAAGGTCATCCCAGGATCGCGGCATCCGCGCTCGAGGCGGCGCTGGCGGCGAAGAAAGACCTCGCCCGGCGGGCGGGCCTCGACCTGCAGGTGGTCACGCAGTTCTGCTTCGAGTCCGAACCGGTGCTCTCGTGGACGGCGAAGATGAAGGGACATGGCCTTCCGGTGCGCATCGGGCTGCCGGGTCCGGCGAGCCTTCCCCGGCTGCTGCGATTCGCGGCGCTCTGCGGGATCGGCAATTCAATTCGCGCGCTGAAAGCGCGCCCCCAGGCGATAACGCGCCTTCTGGTCGAGGCCGGCCCTGAGGTGCTCGTGAGAGACCTTGCGAGCGCCGGCGACACGAGCATCGCGGGCATTCATTTTTTCTGCTTTGGAGGCCTGATACGCACTGCCCGCTGGCTGCGAGCGGTTCGGGAGGGGCGATTCGAGCTGACCGGAGACGGCGGTTTTCGAGTCGGATCCGCCTAAGGTCGCGGGCTCACAATATAAAGCTCACCAGCCCGAGCGAGCCCAGTTCCATCGCGTCGAGCACCGCATCGCGCCTTGCGATCTTGAGCCGGCCGCTCTCGACCCGCAGGACGTAGCGGTAGTGCCCGACGTATTCCCGGATGCTTTCATCGCGCCGAAAGCGGTACACGACGAAGTTCGCCTCCACGCTCAGCTCCGACGTGTCGCGACCGACGATGCGCACGTTGCTGATCATCCGGCGGGTGCGCGAGCGCGGGTGCTCGGCGTGGGCGTTCTTGTCTTTGAGCCGGGTGACCCGCCCGCGGATTCGGTTGATATCGTCGGCGATAGTGAAGAGCGTGTCCGCCGGATCGGCTTCCGGCCGGTCGTTCGAAGGCACGCGGTACTGGGCGTCCTGGGTGAGCAGGTCCAGCCACTCGTCCAGGCGCCAGGCGTCGAGCAGCGCCGCCTCGTGGAACAGGAATTCCTCGATTTGCCCGCGCATGATCCCGGTGGCAGCGTGGGCAGCCGATCTCTTCCGCGCCGAGCGGGCGCGCATCAGACTGCGCGCTCCGTGCGCATCAATTTTTCCCACTGGAGCCAGAAAGCGCGCAGGTGCAGCTCGTCCGAGTTGAGCTGCTCGCCCGACTTCCCCATGCCCCGCGACATGACCGACCACGGGACTTCCTTGTAGGTCGCGGCTATGCCCGACTGCACCGCCTCGAGCGCCTCGACATCGTCGGGGGTGGCAAGCCCACCCGGACCGTAAAAGGTGAGAAAGGCGTCGAGCCGGATGGCGCGCGCCGACGGCGATTCCTCTTTGGGACCGAGCGCCCACGCGCACACGCGCATGCGGTCGGGGGCAAGCGGATAGAAGGTGCGTATGGTCACGGAGGACCCATCCGCGAGCAGCAGATTGGGGAATATGATGAGATTGCGGTTGGTATCGGCGACGCGCGCCGCCCGCGCCTCGCCCAGCCGGCCGACGAGCTCCGCGCGGATGCGCTCGATCTCGGGTTTCGCTGCCTCGCCGTATACCGGAATCCATTTTGCGACCGGCCTTCCGCGGAAATTCACGTTGTCGGTGGTCGCATGTCCGTTTCCGAGCGGCTTGCCGATTCCGTGCGACGGCAGCAGGTGGTCCCGGTCGGGTCGCTGCATTTTCACTCCGGCGTTCTTCAGGTAGTCGAGCCAGGTGGAGTGGGTCGTGAGGAGGTGATAGTCGTCGAAGCTGTTTTCGACGAGCAGCTTCCAGTTCGCCCGGATATCGTAGTCCTGCGTGCCTTGGATGACCTCCATCGTGCCCGACGGAGACTGATCGATTACCAGGTCGATGTATTCTTTCGCGCCGGCGAGATACTCGTCGAGCGGCGCCGCGTCCGGGTCGAAGTTGAGGAACACGAAGCCGCGGTAGCTCTCCACGCGCGGCGGCTCCATGAGGCCGTAGTCGGACTTCCTGAAGCTCGGAGGATAGGCGTTCTCCCCCGGTACTCCGTCGAGCCTGCCGTCGCGATCGTAGCTCCAGCCGTGGTAGAAGCAGGTGTGGATCTTCGCGTTGCCCTCGGGCTCGCGGCACACCATCGCGCCGCGGTGACGGCAGGTGTTCAGGAACACGCGCACCGCGTTCTTGCTGTCGCGGCTGAAGATCACCGGCCGGCCGCATACCGAGCGCGTCCTGAAGTCGCCGGGCAAGCGCAATTCCGACTCGTGCCCGACGTAGATCCAGCATACGTCGAAGATGCGCTGGCGTTCGATCGCGAGAATTCCCGGGTCCACCAGCGTCAGGCGATTGACCTGGAAATTCGACGTCTGCGGATCGTTGAGTACTAGCGGGTCGTTCATCGCAGCCGCGATTCTAGCACTGCGGGATTGCGCGCCGCGCCGAAATCAGGCGGCGTTTCGATGCTCACCCGGCTTGCGCCGCGAGAACACGATGGGTTTCGGCTTGGGCGGCAAGGGCGCGATGCCGTGCGTCTCCAGCAACTGTTCGAGCTTGCGTCCTTCCGGATCGGCCAGCGCCGCCTCGCGTGCCTTGCGGATCGCGTCGACGCGCGCGCGATCGTCGGCCAAGGCGTCGCCCTCGACCAGGGTGTCGAGAATGCGCAGAAAATTGTCTTTGCCGCGTTTGTGCGTCTCGCCGTAACCCTTGATCAGCCGTCCGCACAGCGCGATCTCGAGCGCGAGCGCGTGATCGCGCTTTGCCGCACCCGAGATCGCGCCGAGCCAGCGGCCGATCAGCGCCTGTTCCTCGCGCCAACGCGAGGTGTGGGGCCGCAGGGGGCGCAGCGAGGCGAGGAGCCGTAACAGGAGAAATCCGTGCACGCTGTTCGTCCTGACGTGCATGCCGATGTTGAGCTTGTTGGCGAGACCGCTGGCCTTGGCCAGAGCCTTCAAAGGGCGCGCGAGAAACCGCGGCAGCAGCGCCGCGAACTCGTCTACGCCGGGTTTCAGGAACTCGGCGATGTGCACCGGCTCGTGCGGCTTTGCCTGAACCTCCTCGCGCACGCGCTCGAAACGGCTCCTGCGCGTCTTCAGGTCGGCGACGCGGATGACGTCTTCGTAGCACATCCATAGCGCGAGGAAGCGGCCGGTCGCTATCGTCAGCTTGTATCCGTCGGCCGAGCTGTCGAGATTCGCGATCGGCTCGACACGATCGAGGTAAAGATCGGCGTAACGGCGATCCTGGAAGTCTGCGCAGCGCGCCACGCCTACCCCGAGGATAGCGCGGGTTTCGTCCGGGAAAGCCGGCCTGAGCCGTTCTGCAGGTGAACTCGGCAGGCGCTTGTTCTCTCGCGTCGTCGGCGTGGGTTCGCCCGCGGCGTGTTCGTAGCCCGCGGCGAAACCCTTGAGGCTCGCCTCGGCGCCCTTGCCACCCGCGCGTATCGCCGCTTCGCAATCGCCCCGCGAAAGCGGCAGCACGCCCGAGCCGGCCAGCGCACCGAACATCACCGCGCTGATCACCGTTCCCGCCGCGTTCGATTGAGCCTGCATGTCGAAGAGGATCGCGCGCTTGGCCAGCGACCGGGCACCCTTGACGACGACTTCGCTGTCGAAGCGCCCGTCGCCCATCTGCATTTTCTCCGCGACGGTGTAGACGCGATGCGTCGAGGCGATGAGAGTGGTGCGCCCGGGCGTGACGAAGCCGTTCTGCATCGCGCGTCCCGCCTCGATCAGCTCGGAGGCGACCATGACGTCCACGTAAGACGGCGCGGGAGTGAGCGCCATCACCGGGCGTTTCCCGCCCAGCTCCGAGGTCCTCGCCGGGTAGATCTCCACGTAATAGGTGGTGGCGCCGGTGCGCTGCGCGACGCCCGGAATCGAAGTGCTCTGCACGGGATAATCGCGCGCGGTCGCCGCCGAGATGATCCAGTCCGCGAGAACGCCGCCGCCTTCGCCGCCCAGCGCGGCGATGAGAATCGTGATGGGACGCTCGGGAAGCGTCATGCCGTCATCTCCTTGCGGTTCTCTATCGCTGTTCTTTCGACTGGTTGGAGCCGATCGGTATCGATCATTCTTCCTTCGACCGGCTGGAACCTGTCGATGACGAATTTACGCAGGCGAGCCACGTATCGGTCCCAAAGGTTGGGGTTTTGCACGATTTCGGCGCGGAAGAAGGAAGGGCACAGGATGGCCGCGTGCGCCACCTCGCCGCACAGGCCGCAGCCGACGCAGTCGTTGTTGACGTGGGCGACCGGGTCGACCTTCAGCGGATCGCTCGATGCCTTGACGGTGAGCGAAGGGCAGCCCGAGAGACGGATGCAGGAATGATCGCCCGAGCAGACGTCCTCGTCCACGCCGAAGCGCGTGCGCACCACGCGCTTGCCCGATTTAAGCGCCGCGGCGATCTGCGGGCGGATCCTGCGCTGGCGCTCAAGCTGGCACTCGGCATCGGCGATGATGACTTTCAGCCCCGTGTAGGCCGACGTCATCGCCTCGCGCAGCGTTTTCATCATCTCGCTCACGCGGTAGGTATAGACGGGCCTGATCCACTCGACCCCGACACCCTTCAAGGCGCGCTCGATGCTCATGTCGCCCGACTTCCACTCGGTCTGGTGGAGCGAAGACGGAATGTTCTGCGTGCCGGTCGCCGAGGTATAGCCATTCTTCATGATGACCAGAATGCCGTCGCTCTTGTTGAACACGGCATTGGCGACGCCCGAGGTGAGGCCGTTGTGCCAGAAGCCGCCGTCGCCCATGATGGTCACGGTGCGATTGCCGAACATAGTCGCGATGCCGGAATTGGACGCGAGCCCCAGGCCGTAGCCGAGCACGGTGTTGCCGATATTGAAAGGCGGCAGCGTCGAAAAGGTGTGGCAGCCGATGTCGCCCGAGACGTGGAAGGCGCCCGACTCGCGCTCGAGGAGCTTCATCGCCGAGAACACCGGCCGCTCGGGGCAGCCGATGCAGAAACCGGGCGGGCGGGCGGGGACCGGTGCGCCGAGGAGGTCGGCCGCGCGCCTCTTCGCCGTCTCGATCGCCTCGAGCACTCCATGAACGCCGCCGAGATCGACGCCCTCGATATGGTGCGCCATGGCAAGGACCCATTTCGCGACGCCTCTGAGCACCGCTTCGCCGGTGTATTCGCCCGCCATCGGCAGGAAATCCTTGCCATGGACCTCCGTCGGGATGCTGCTGGGTCTCAGGATCGCGTGAAGCGCGTCCTCGATGTAGGCGGGCTGGCCTTCCTCGACCATGAGCACCGCAGACTTGCCCGCGCAGAACGGTCTGATTTCATCCGGGAGCAGCGGGTAGGTTACGTTCAGTGCGTAGATCGGAATCTTCGACTCGCCGAATGCGTCGGCCAGGCCGAGCTGCTGCAGGGAGCGCAGCACGACGTTGTACATGCCGCCCTGGCAGATGATGCCCAGTTCACCGATGGAGCCCCCGAAGAATTCATTGAGCTTGTTCTCGCGGATATATTGCTGAGCAGCCGGCCAGCGCACCTCGATCTTGTGCTTTTCCTGCGCGTAGGTCGCGGGTGGAAGCGAAATACGGCCGAAGTCGAACTCGGGATTTTCGATCGTGTTGTTGAGCGAGAACCGCGGCGCGCGGTTGTCTTTCGTCTCGAAGGCGCCGTGAACGTGGCAGGCGCGGATCCTGAGCTCGAGCATCACCGGAGTATTGGATGCTTCCGAAAGCTCGAACCCCTTTTCCACCATCCGGACAATGGTGGGAAGGTTCGGCCGCGGGTCGAGCAGCCAGATCTGCGATTTCATGGCGAAGGCATGGCTGCGCTCCTGGATGATGGAGGCGCCTTCGCCGTAGTCCTCTCCGATCACGATGAGCGCGCCGCCGCGCACGCCGGCCGAGGCGAGATTGGACAGCGCGTCCGAGGCGACGTTGGTGCCGACCGTGGACTTCCAGGTCGCCGCGCCGCGAATCGGATAGTTGATCGACGCGCCCAGCATCGCCGCGGCGCCCGCTTCCGACGCGTTGGTCTCGACATGGATGCCGAGCTCGCCCAGGATGTCATGAGCGTCGTTCAGCACGTCCATCATGTGCGACACCGGCGCGCCCTGGTAGCCGCCGACGTAGGAAACGCCCGACTGCAGGAGCGCCTTGGTCACGGCGAGGATGCCTTCGCCGTGGAAGGTCTGTCCCGCACCGAGCTTGAGCAGCTCGACTTCCTTCTTGAATGAGCGTTCCATTTCAGCAGCCCGATACTAGAACAGCGCCTTCGGCAACCATACCGCGACCGCGGGCACGAAGAATACCAGCACCAGCACGAGCAAGCTCATGCAGAGATAGGGAATCACCGCGCGGAAGATGTGCGCCATCGTCACTTGCGGCGGCGACACGCCCTTCATGGTCATGAGCAACAAGCCGTGCGGCGGCAGCAGGAGTCCCAGCTGCATGCAGATGAGAAACATCACGCCGAACCACACCGGGTCCACGCCGAGTTTCTGCACCAGCGGCATGAAGATCGGCAGCGTGATCAGCATCATGCTCACCTGCTCGACGAAGAGCCCGAGGAAGATCAGCACCAGCATCATCGCCGCGATCAGCGCCATCGGCGAAAGGCCGAGCTTCGCGATGATCTCGACCAGGCCGTTGCTCGCGCCGGAAAAGGACAGGATCTGCGAAAAGGTCATCGCGCCCACGATGATGAAGAGGATCATTCCCGAGATGCCTGCCGTGCCGCGCAGAGCCTGCAGCAGGTTCTTCGCGGTCAGCGCCCGGTAGGCGGCGGCGAGTACCATGGTGAAGAGCGCGCCGATCGCGGCGGATTCCGTCGGCGTCGCCCAGCCCGCCGACATCGAGGCCACCACGACGACGAAGATCGAAACCAGCGGCACCACGTACTGTATGAACGGCCGCAGCTTCTCCCAACCGCGGTATTCCGCGAATCCCGCGGTCGGCGCGAGCGAGGGATTCATTTTGACGCGCAGGACGATGTACACGACAAACGCGAGACTGAGTATCAGGCCCGGCACAATGCCGCCGATGAGGAGCTTGGAAATCGAAATTCCGGAGAGGCTCCCCAGCAGCACGGTGAGCGCCGAAGGCGGTATCAGCATGTCCACGGCGCCGATCGCCATGATCGGGCCGGCCGCCATGGTCGGATGGTAGCCGCGCGCGAGCATCACCGGCAGCATCAGGCTGCCGAGCATCGCGGTGGTCGCGATCGTCGATCCGGAGATCGCCGAGAACACTGTTCCCGCGACCACCGCTACCACGGCAAGGCGACCCGGCACTTGACGTATGAGCCGCTCCACGCCGTCGATCACCTTGACGGCAAGACCCGTGTGGAACAGCACTTCTCCCATCAGGATGAAAAGCGGAATCGGCGTGAGCGAGAAACTCGCGACCGACCCGACGCTGTTGCGCGCGAGCTGTACCAGTCCCGCTTCGCCGCCCAGGAACAGCACCGCCCCGACGAGGTTGATGACGATGAAGGAAAACGCGACGGGCAGCCCCAGGAAAAGCAGCACAGTCGATCCGCCGAGCATCAGCCACGCCGCCGCTTCCCAGGACATGCGATGCCTTCAGCCTGCCGACACGGCGTCGTCGCGCGGCGCGCGCTCGCCGAGATGGAGCCTGCGCATGCGGAACAGCATCTCGATCGCGAGCAGCAGAAACGCCACGGGCAGCGGCGCGAGCAGCCACCATTCCGGCATGACCAGCGTCTTCACCGACATCGAACCCGCTTTCCAGCTCGCAAGCGTCGCGCTCGCGCCGTAGGCCGCCATCGCGACGCAGCAGGCGAATGCAAGGACATCGGAGGCCCATTCGCAGTACCAGCCGAGCTTCTTCGGCAGGATGCGCAGCACGACGTCCACCCGGATGTGCCGTCCCTGGCGCAGGAGCCACGGCGCTGTGAGCATGGTGACGAGGTAGAGCGTCGCCTCGGAGACTTCGTTGCTCCAGGCGATGTTCCTGACGCCGGGGACGATGGCGGTGTTGCGCAACAGCACGTCGCCGCAGATCATGAGCGTCATGAGAAAGAGCAGCGCGCACGCGACGAGCGCGAGCGCGCTCAGTAGTTTCCCGTGTGCCTCGGACAGGCGTTCGATCACGACCCGGCGCGCCTCGTGTACCTATCCCAAGAGAAATCTCACTTGGAAAAGAGGGCTTTCATTTTCGGTCCGTGCTCCGGACTCGCCTTGATGATGCTCGCCCAACCCACCTCGTAGGCCTTGTCCAGGTATTGCCGCGAGGTGGCGGCGTCGAAGCGGATGGATTGGATTCCGGCCTTTGCCTGGCGTTGCGCCTCCTCGGCGTTGTATTTGCCCCATTCCTCGTTCTGCGCTTCGAACGCGAGCGCCTGCTTCGCAAGGTAGCCGCGCTGCGCCGGCGTGAGCGCCTTCCACTTGTCGAGGTTCACGATCAGCGACACTTCGGCGTTGTAGAAGCCGGGATCGACGCGGTACTTGGTGTGTTCCTGCCAGTTGAGGTCGAAGAGGCCATGGATCGGCCAGCCGTAGCCGTCCACCACGCCGCGCTCCAGCGCGGTGTAGACCTCGCCGGGGGCGATCTGCACCACCGTTCCGCCGAGCGCCTGGAAGAAGTCGCGGTACACCGGCGTGATGCGCAGCTTCATCCCGGTGAGGTCGGGTTTGTCGATCTTCTTGTTGATGTAGAGATGGAAGGGCGTGTTGTCGACCACGCGCGCCAGGTAATACATGTTCGCCTTCTCGGCCCACACCTTGTTGATGTAATCGTAGGCGCCGTTCTTGCGAAGCTCCGCCGCGGGCAGCTGGGTGAGCTTGAGCGCGTCGGCCTCGGGCATGAGGTTGGTGTAGAACGCCCCGGTGCTCATCGCCATGTCGACCACGCCGGTTTTCACCGCATTGCCGACTTCGAACGTGGGAATGGCCTTCGGCCCGCCGATGAAGTTGAGCTGCAGCGTGCCCTTGCCTTCGGCATTCACCTTCTGGATCCAGTCGGTGAGGCGCTTGACGTAATACAGGTTCTCGGGGAACGCGCTCACCACGCGCAAGCTGACCTCCTGCGCGCAGGCCACGGCCGATACCGCCGTGAGCGCGACAGCAAGCGCGAGTCCGGATGCAATACGGATCATCGTTTTCTCCTCTCTGAGAGTTCGATTCTTGTTGCCGACCGAGGTTAGGCGTGGGGCCTGTATTTGTCAAACGGCGACGCCTGTCGGCGGGGATTTTCGGTGCGATAATGCCGGCTGACTTTTTTCGCGGGACCCTCCGCCATGACCGCTCCGACACGACTCTCAGGCGTGCTCTCCCCGGTGGTGACACCCTTCAAACGCGACCTGTCTACCGATCGCGAACGCTATGTGCGTCACTGCAAGTGGCTGCTCGCGAACGGCTGCCGCGGCCTTGCCGTGTTCGGCACCAACAGCGAAGCGAATTCGCTTTCGGTCGAAGAGCGTATGGTGTTGCTGGAGACGCTGATCCAGGAAGGCGTGCCCGCCGACAAGCTGATGCCGGGCACCGGCTGCAGCGCGCTGACCGACTCGGTGCGGCTTACCGCACACGCCACCGCCCTCGGTTGCGCGGGTGTCTTGATGCTGCCCCCGTTCTACTACAAGGGCGTGTCCGACGAAGGTCTGTACAGGAATTTCGCCGAAGTCATCGAGCGCGTGGGCGATGCGCGCCTGCAGGTCTATCTCTATCACATCCCGCCGGTGTCGCAGGTGCCGATCACGCTGCCGCTGATCGAGCGGCTGCTGAAGAAATTTCCGGGTACGGTCGCCGGTGTGAAGGATTCCTCGGGCGACTGGAACAACACCAAGGCCATGCTGGATGCCTTTGCCAAATCCGGCTTCGACGTGTTCGCGGGCAGCGAGGTGTTTCTGCTCGACAACATGCGGGACGGAGGGAAGGGCTGCATCACCGCGACCGGCAACATCAACCCCGGCGCGATCAACAAGGTCTTCGAGAACTGGCGCGGTTCCGGCGCGGACGAGCTTCAGAAAGGCATCACCGCCACGCGCAACGTCATGCAGAAATATCCGATGATGGCGGCGCTGAAAGCGGTCATCGCGCACTTCGGGCGCGACCCGGACTGGGCGACGGTGAGGCCTCCGCTGGTCGAGCTCACGCCGGCGCAGAACAAGGCGCTGACGGCGGAGCTCGAAGCACGCGGGTTCGAGATGCCGGGGCTCGCCGCTGCCAGCGCGACCGCGATTGCCTAGGACACGGATTCACGAACAAACTTCCCGGAGGACATCATGAAAGCATTCGTTTCGATGCTGCTGTTGTGGAGCCTCGCGACAGGCACCGCGTTCGCCCAGGCCTACCCGCCCAACGAGGCGGGCGTGACGATGGGACACTGGCATCTCAATTCGCAGCAGGTCGAGGCCAACAAGAAACTGTTCGTGGCGCTCGGCGGCACCGCGATCAAGCCCGGCGACTTCGAGATCGTCCGCTTCCCCGGCGTCGCCGTCTTCCTGCATCAGGCGCCGGGCACGCCGCCGCCGACCGGCGGCACCGAAGGCACGGTGATCAATCATGTCGGCTTCATCGTCCCCAACGTGGCCGAGGCGGTCGCCAGATGGAAGGCCGCCGGCGTCGCGGTGGCGCCCGGCAACGAGGGCCGCACCGACCAAGCCTGGATCATGACGGGCGAGGGCCTGAAGGTCGAGATCCTGGAGGACAAGAGTCAGACGATCCCGATCCGGCACCACCACGTGCACTTCTACGTGGCCGAGAGCGCGATCCCCGAGATGCAGGCGTGGTACGCCAGGCACTTCGGGGCGCAGCCAGGCAAGCGCGGGCGCAACCAGGCCGCCGACGTTCCGGGCGCCAACCTGACTTTCACCAGGAGCGACAAGCCGACCGTCCCGACCAAGGGCCGCCACCTCGATCACATCGGCTTCGACGTGAAGGACCTCGTCGCTTTCGCCAGGAAGCTCGAGGCCGGAGGCGTTCCGCTCGAACGACAGATCGTGGCGCGCCCGGACGGTTCCAAGCTGGCGTTCATCAAGGATCCCTGGGGCACATTGATCGAGCTCAACGAGCGGGCTAAGCCGCTTTGATCGGGAATTTCAGTAACACTACTCGTTGTACATCACCGCCACCGCGCCGGCGATGCGCGCCGACTGGTCCCAGTCGCGGTGCTTCGCGCTGAATTCCGACGTCAGCGCCTTGGATGCTTCGTCCAACGGCTTGCCTTCGCGCTTGAGTTGCGTCGCGCGCGCCTGCAGCGCCTTCAGATAGTCGCGGTAGGCGCCGATGATGGACGCGTCGGCCATTTCGCCGTGCGAGGGCACGAGCTTGGTCGCCTTGTAGGCATCCATGCGGTCGAGCGCGACCAGCCAGTTGCGCGCGCTCGATTGCGGCGTGGCGAACGCGGGATAGAGCCGCTTCATGGCAAGGTCGCCCGAGAACATCACGCCCTCGCCTTCGACCACGATGATGCTGTCGCCGCGCGTGTGGCCGGGACCGAGCCACACCATGCGCACGCGCACGCCGCCGAGATCGATTATTTTTTCGCGCTCGAAGGTTTCATTGGGCGTGCGAAACGAAGTGATGTCCTTCAGGACGTCGGCGATCAGCGGCGAGCGGCTGCGGAAAATGTCGACCCACTTCATGCCCATCTCGTCGATGTCCTGCTGCTGCGCGGCGGGCCGAAAAATTTTCGTGCTGGCGGGAAACGCCGCTTCGCCGGTCGTGTGCTCGGGATGGAAGTGCGTGTTGAGGATGTAGAGCTCGCTGTTGCGGCTGACCTTGCCCACCTCGTTCAACACGGCCTGCCCGCTTTTCAATCCCATGCCGGGATCGACCACCAGTGTCGCGCGGCTGCCGACGACGATGCCGACGTTGGGCACCATCGGTACTTTTTCGTCGGGAATCACCCACACATGGTTGGAGATCTTGACGGTGGTGCCTTCCTTGACGAGCGGCGGGCGCGGCGGCGTCTGCGCGTGCACGACGGAGAGCGCACCGGCGAGAGCAAGCGCCGTGCACGCACGCATTGAGAACTGCCAACTGCGGATCGACGTATTCATTGCAGTCTCCCTGAAAAAATTTGGGCATTACCCAATGGCGGCGCCCTCATCCACAGCCTACTCCTGAAATCCCGTTCGGGCCCGGCCCCTTGCTCCGATGTCCGAAAACGGCCAGACAAGGCCGGCCGCGGCGCTCATAATGCGCGCATGACGCTGGACTCCAACATCTGCTACCGGGCGCTCAAGGCGCGCGATGCGAGGTTCGACGGCCGCTTTTTCGTCGCGGTCTCGTCGACGCGCATCTATTGCCGCCCGGTGTGCACGGTCAAACCGCCCAAGCGAGAGAACTGCCGCTTTTTCCCGAGCGCGGCGGCCGCGGAGGCCGGCGGTTACCGGCCGTGCCTGCGCTGCCGGCCGGAGCTCGCGCCCGGCAACGCGAGCGTGGATGCGACCTCGCGCCTCGCCCAGGCCGCCGCGAGCATGATGGAAGACCGGACGCTGGATCAGGAGGGACTGGATACCCTCGCCGGGCGTCTGGGCATCACCGACCGCCACCTGCGCCGCGCTTTCGGCGCCGAGTTCGGCGTATCGCCGGTGGAATTCGCGCAGACTCAAAAGCTGCTGCTCGCGAAGCGTCTCCTCACCGACACGGCGCTGCCGGTCACCGAGGTGGCGTTCGCGAGCGGCTTCGGCAGCGTGCGGCGTTTCAACGCGCTCTTCAAGCAGCGCTACCGCCTCAGGCCCGGTCAACTGCGCGTTCAGCGGCGGAATGGCATTCCCGCAGCCGTCGCAGCCGACGTCCTCAAGTTCGAGCTGAGTTTCCGGCCGCCTTTCGATTGGCCGGCGGTGAGTGCATTCCTCGGCGTGCGCGCTATCGCCGGCGTCGAAGCGGTGGAGGGCGGCTGCTATCGCCGCACGGTGCGCATCCTGGTCGACGGCAAGGAGCATTCCGGCTGGATTGCGGTTGAGATGTCGCCCAAAAAACCCACGTTGCGCGTCGCGGTCTCCGCGTCGCTCGCCAAGGCGCTGCCGCCGGTGCTCTCGCGCGTCAAGGCGCTGATGGATCTCGCATGCCATCCCGCCGAGGTGGCACAGGCGCTGGGTCCGCTGGCAAAGCGGCGTCCGGGCTTGCGCGTGCCCGGCGCGTTCGACGGTTTCGAAATGGCTGTGCGCGCGATCCTCGGCCAGCAGGTGACGGTGGCTGGGGCGCGTACCGTTGCCGGCCGCTTCGCCGCGGCGTTCGGCGACCCGATCGAGACTCCGTTCGATTCGCTCACGACGCTGTTTCCGACGGCGATACGCGTTGCCGCCCTGTCGCCGGGACGCATCGCGCGCCTTGGCATGCCCGGCGCGCGCGCCCGCAGCGTCGTCGCGCTCGCACGCGCAGTGGCGGACGGACGCCTCGCTCTCATGCCGAACGCCGACATCGAGGCGACGCTAGCCGTGCTGCGCGCACTGCCGGGTGTCGGGGAATGGACCGCGCAATACATCGCGATGCGGGCGCTGTCCTGGCCCGACGCATTTCCGCACACGGATCTGGGCGTGATGAAGGCGCTCGGCGAAACCGGCGCGCGCCAGATTCTGGCCGCAGGCGAAGCCTGGCGGCCCTGGCGCGCGTACGCCGTGATGCATCTGTGGCAATCACTGACAAAGGAGTAAATCATGCATTACTACGATCTCTACGAAAGTCCCCAAGGGCAGATGCTGCTCGTCGCGAGCGGCGAGGGAGTGTCCGGGGTCTGGTTCGACGGCCAGAAATATTTTCCGCGGGTCGATCCGGAATGGCGGCGGGACGCGCGCCACGCGCCGCTGCGCCAGGCGAAACGCGAGCTGGCCGAATACTTCGGCGGCGAGCGCAAGCGCTTCGAGTCTTCGCTCGCGCCCGAAGGCACGCCGTTTCAGCGCTCCGTGTGGAAGGCGATCTCCGCGGTCGGTTTCGGCGAGACCATCACCTACAGCGAGCTCGCACGCCACGCCGGGTTCCCGGGCAGCGCGCGCGCCGCGGGCGCCGCGACCGGGCGCAATCCGATCAGCATCATCGTCCCCTGCCACCGTATCGTCGGTTCGAACGGCAGCCTTACGGGCTACGCGGGCGGGCTAGATCGAAAGCGCGCGTTGCTTGCGCTCGAGTCGGGAATCCCGGAGTTGCTGGCGGCGGCCTGACGTTCGCGTTGAGCGGTGCACCGCTTGTTGGTGCGTCCGATCTCGAACGCGTTGTTAGATGGCGGAAGGTGCATACATTCAGTCCTGTCAGTTCCGCCTCACTGCACCGGTCGCGGTACGGGCGGGTAGTACTGAGGTGCCTCATCGCGATTGAACATGCCGTAGTCGCGCATCACGTCAAATACACGAAAGTACTCGGTCGTCGAATCGGCAAAAAGTTTCCGGCCAAAGCCGACGCCGGCGTCAGATGACGGCACGTCAACAAGATGCGCAAAAATTCCGGGTCTGTAGACGCTCTCGAACACGTCACGTTTCCAGGGCGTTTCAACCGGCAATTCTCGATTCCGGGATTCCGAAGCGACGACAAAAGTCGGTGCCCGCCTCTTGGGATCGTTGTACGGACTCAGTCGCTCGGGACGCCACGCCGATTTTCCGGGCCGTTCCTCATGGAGGACCTGTGCGATCCGAATGCGATAGTCGTCGAAGACTTTCTCGCGGCCTGTTTCTTGGACCGTATGGTGCTTTGGATCGACCCGCCAAGCGATCATTGATCCCTCGTCCTGCCATATCTGATATGAGAGTAAGAGATTCTTTCGATTCAGGCTCTTGAACCGGTCGATGAAAAGGCAGCCACCCATAGCTTCAAGGGATGGTTTCAATGAAGCCGCAAGATCCAGATAGCGATTGATCTGCCCTTCTTTTATTTGAACTTCGAAAAATTGCGAAATCATAGTCGTTAGCACTCTATGAGATGGGCAGGAGGTCAATACAATTGCCGAGCGTACCTCATGAGAAGCCCCATTCCTACTGGGATGACTGCGACGTGACGCGATTGCGGCGCTCTACCATCGTTCCGAACTAGCCAGACCTCTGAGACACATGTACGTACCGAGCGCAAGCAGGCCGATAAAAAAGCCTCGACGAAAAACTTGTTCAGCAGTGCGCTCCCGCACGATTTGCCCAACGTACATCCCAGCTAGCGAGAAAGGAAGCGCTACCACCCAGCTGCCGGCGACGTCCGTTCGAAACTGCCCATGCACAATGAGGGCTGCCGCCAACGCAAAGGGACAAACGAAGGCATTTATGCCGACGCTCTGCACCAGCTCCTCCTTGTCCAGTCGAAGAGATGCCAGATACGGAGCCGCAGGAAAGACAAACACGCCAGTTGCGCCATTCAGCACACCCGTCCCGAATCCGACGAGTGGCGATAGCCATTGCTCCCAGCGCGGGGGAATTTCGAACCTTACTCCGACAAGTCCGTAGATCCCGTACACCGCGAGCACCGCACCCAATGCGCCAGTGGCGGTGGATCCCGACGACGTAGTGAGAAACTCAACGGTCGAAAACGTTCCGATTACGGTGGCGACGATCATCCAAGCGAGCCGGCGTACGAGCATGAGAAGCGCAGGCCCCAATGCCACCTGCCAGACGTTCGTAACAAGCGCTGGAATGACCAGGATGCCAGCGGCTTCAGCGGGCGTCATTACGACACTGAGTAGGCCCATAGCAACAGTGGGCAATCCTAGTCCAAGCACGCCCTTTATGCCTCCCGCGAGCAGGAACACGGCAGCAATGAACACGGCTAAGGTAAATTCGGACATCTGGACGCCTCGGAGCGCAGAACCTACAGTAATTCTGATGCCGCCCAACGTTCTTAGTCAGCCGCCGGCCCGCTTTGGGCCGGTCGGCTGCACTAAGTGGTTAGAGGGCTTGGCGTGCCCGCTTAAGAACTCGCCTGCAGCGGCACCCACTGCATTGGTGAACGCACTGGTGATTGCCGTAACAATCGCGGCTACCGCCATCCGACCGGGAAACTCCGCAAACGGGACACCCGTTAACGCACCCAGTAAAACAACCTCGACAAGTCCTCCGACCGCGCCCACAGCTGCGCCAATGCGTAAGGCGCGGGTACGGTAGAGCCACCCGATCGCAAGGCCTGGTACAACGGCCTTTGTGGTGTTGAACACCAGCTCGGCGACGGAATACCAAATCGGATAGGGACCCCCGCCATCGCCGAAAGCGAGACGGTATAGGCCATAGAACGCGAACACCAACACGATGTATAGCGCCAGTCCAACAGTGATGGCGGTGGCGCGTATGCTCATCAAGCCCTCTAACTAGTATTAGTTGACTTTTTAGTTGACAAAATGTCAACTAAACTGGCTTTGCTGACAAATCGAAGCATAGTGCGGAAACAGGTCGCGGTTCCGTCCCTCTTGCCGATTCTCAAGCTCGCGCGGCGGCGCGGCGCTT